>JANPHH010000556.1:0-9546 GCA_031424375.1 Chthoniobacter sp.
GCGGGCGAATGGCGCCAGTTTCTCTCCGGACCTGGAATGCTGCGGCTGAGCGTGGATCGGCAGGAGGAGGCCGAGCAGGGCCTGCGCACGGACGGCCTGCTCGCGGCAGGACAGTCCGGCAGCCTGGTCTTGTCCGAGGGCTCCGACATTCCCGCCGTCGCCGCATGGCTGGTTGGAAACGGATTCCAAATCCATGCCCTCGGCTGCGCCGAAAGATCCCTCGAAGATTTCTACCTCGAAACCACGCGCACCGGCCGCCCGAGGAGCGACGCATGAACGACTCCATGTTTTTCAGTCAGCTTCGCAACGAGTGCTTCAAGCTCTTCTCCCGCAAGCGGACCTATCTGGGATTCAGCATCTTTTTTCTGCTCAATCTGGTGGCGTTCTGGCTCCTGAAGCAGCCCCTCCCGAGGCACGGAGTTGAGACCCTTTTGGCAAACAATGGATTTCGCCTCGAAGACTTCAACGGCGGGCTGACCGTGGCGGCCTTCACCATGGTCTTTACCGTCGCCCTGGTTTCGGGACTCTATCTCGCGCTCGTCTCCGGCGATCTTATCGCCCGGGAGATCGAAGATGGAACGCTGCGCCTCGTGCTCGCCCGACCGATCTCGCGGGCGCGGCTCTTTGTCGCCAAGGCGCTCGTCGGCGCACTCCATACCACGCTGCTCATGCTCTTCGTCGGCTTGAGCGGTTTGCTCGTGGGATCCATCGGACACGGCCGCCTCGGCATGATGCTGGTTTACGCGCCGCTGGACGGCGTTTTCGGCGTCTTCGAACCCATCGAAGGACTCCAGCGTTACCTCCTGGCGACCGTCCTCCTGGCTTTGACTTACCAGGCGGTCTCCGCACTGGCCTTGATGTTCTCGTGCCTGCGCCTGCGCCCCGCCACCGCGACGGTGCTGACCCTTTCCGTGCTCTATGTGGATTTCGTGCTGAACAACATCCCTTACCTAACCTCCTTCAAGCCGTGGTTTCTCTCCTACCACCTGTCCACCTGGGTTCTGGTCTTCCGCGCCGACATTCCGTGGCGCGACATCGCGATTTCGCTCCTCATCCTCCTCGGTCTCAGCACCTCGTTTCTCGTCATCGGGTTCGGATTTTTCGAAAACCGGGATGTCAAAACGTGAACCTGCTCTGCGTCATTGGCTGGCTCTTGATCAAAGTGATCCGCGGGAATGATTTTGCGGTCACAACGGTGGATTCGGCTAACAGCCGAAGGTCTTCTTTTCTGATGCGGCTAAAGCCGCAGCCACTTTATTTGAAGCTGGAGATCGAGGGGTTGGGCGGTAGGCTGAAGGCAGATGTTCCCCGTCCATCATCTTCTTAACCATGAAGCGATTCCTTTTGTCATTCAGTCTTCTCGTATCTGCCTCGTCTTTGCAGGCGCAGGCTCCCGACCGGGCGAACTACAAGTCTCCCTACTCGATCAAGCTATCCTTCGAGGTGAAGGATATTGCCGGCGATTTGTATCAAGGAAAACGCGCCGATCCGAAGGAACAGTCCAGCGCTGACTACAAGGATTGGTATAACCCGGCGAACCAGAAACGTTGGACCTACTGGGGCCCACCGTCGCGGCATTATCCCGCGCCGGCAGGGCTCATTGGACGAAAAGCGGAATGAAAGCGCCAGCGCGTCATCGCCGCTGGTATGACGTTGGTCGGTCGGGGCTACCAACCACATCACATTCCCGACTGGGAGCCGCCCGCCGAATGGCCGAGCAAACCCGAAAAGAAACGACCCGTGGCCAAGGGGCTTGATTGCTCGAACTTTGTCTCCTTTGCCTACAACCTCGCCCTCGGGTTCAAGCTACCGAGTGCCGTCGGCACACTTGGCGACATGACCGAAGCACCGGGACCTGGGGAAGGTCGCACCACGCCTGTCCAACGAATCGAGTTACCGAAAGACTACGATGCCTTTCCCAAGCTGCTGCGCACGGGAGACATTCTTTGCATCAAGAACAACGCGGGCGAAATCAGCCATGCGGTCCTGTGGGTCGGTGACATGGGTAAGTCTCCAGATCGTCAACCCCTGATCCTCGACAGCACCGGCGACAGCGGTATCGATGCGAACGGCACGCAGATCCCGGACGGCATTTACCTTCGCGCTTTTCGGCCCACTGGTTTCTATTTCAAACAAGCCAGTCACGCCATTCGGGTGATCCCCGACGATGCCAAATAGGACTCTTGGGCGCCTGAGTCAGGCGAGACTTGCGTGCTTGCAGTATGTTTCATTGTAGAGAAGCGCGGACGTTCACCGTCGTCTCATCAACGAATATCTTCCTGTTTGTTGCCCGACCGCGATGCTGGATGATTTGCCAGACTCAAAGCACCGCTCCATCGCAACAAGAAGCGGCGCGACACGCGTTGGATTTTGAACCAAAGTAGCCGCTGCCGAATCGATAACTCTCCCATGCGAACATTCCTTCTGCACCGCTTTCGGGGAATTTTACTCGCCGCGTTCATGGCCGGTTCCATGATGGCTGCCGCGCCCGCGGCAGACCCGGTCCCCGTCGGTGGAGGTGACGGTGCGTCGAACAAGAAGGCTTCTGCAGATGCCACGGTCACGGATGCGGCCAAACGGACAGGAAAGATCGGAGTCGGCGTCTATCTCGACAAGGGAGCCGGACCAAGCGTGAACGATCTCCTTCGCGCGCTGGGCAAGTTTGATCAGGTTGCCGTGACGAAGCTGACCGCCGAACAAATCCGTTCCGGTTCGTGCAGGATGCGATCGACTACGTGAACCGGAAGCGCACGGCGAAATAGGCGCGATCATTTGACAGGCTCAAGGTGCCGCTGATCTCATGCGAATCGGAAGTCGCAGGCGCACGAACAGCCAACTTGCCGAACCCCATGAACACGAAATTTACCCGCCGCCACTTCCTCGGCCTCGCCGCCCTTGCTCCGCTTGCGGCGACAGCAGCATCGCAAGGTTTCGCGCCCATTGAACGCGGCGGCGGCGCATTCTCCAGGCCGGCGCTGAACGCATATTCCTTCCTCGAACAGCTCAATGCCAACCTGGCTGATCCCACGAAAGGCATCGACCTCTTCGGCGTGTGCGATTTCTGCGTGAAGCACGATATCGAGGCCGTCGACCTCACCGGCTACTTCTTCCCCGGCTATCCGAAAGCACCGGCGGACAGCTACGTGAATCGCATGAAACGCTACGTGCACGATCGCGGCATCGTGATCAGTGGCACGGGCGTCAAAAATGACTTCGCGACGGCAGACAAGGCCGTGCGCGCGGAAGGCGTCGAGTTGACCAAAGTCTGGATCGAGGTCGCCGCGCGGCTCGGAGCGCCGGTCGTGCGCGTGTTTGCCGGACCTCAGCAGAAGAACCCCAGAGACTGGCAGACCGCGGCGAACAACGCCCCTCGTGAGGAGGTGGAAAAATGGATGGCCGATGCGCTGCGCGAATGCGCGGAGCACGGCGAGAAGTTCGGCGTGCTCGTCGCGATGCAGAACCACGGCGACTTCCTCAGTACCGGCCCCGAGCACATCAGCCTGCTCCAACGCGTCGATCACGAGTGGTGCGGCGCCTTGGTGGACACCGGCAAATACTTCACCGATGACCCGTATGCCGACATCGCGATGATGGTGCCGCACGCCGTGAACTGGCAGATCAAGGAAACGCTCGGCAGCAGCCTCAAATCGCCACCGACCGACTTCACGAAGCTCGCCAGGATCATCCACGACGGCGGCTACCGCGGTTTCGTGCCCATCGAAACCCTTGCCATGGGCCGCAAGGACTACGATCCGGCGGCGGAGGTGGTGAAGGTGCTTACCGCCATGCGCGCGGCGATTGCGATGCTCAGGTGAGGATCAGGAAATGGACTCAACTCGTTGACAGCCATTCACGCATTGCTCAACGCCCTGCCGCTCTTCACCGAAGGCGAAATGATGCGGCTGAGCCTCGCTGGCAAACTCATTGCGCACCATCGATCCGAAGGCTGAGCGCATCCGATGAAGCGCTGATTTATACTGCCGCGCATCATAAACCGGGAAAATAGGGCGGCGATTTCGATGCCGGAGGCAGCTCGGAAATTAGCCGGTGGCGCAAGCCACCGGACCCCATGCATCCACGGCCAAGCCCCGGCAGGGGCGCCGGAACGCTGTATCCACCGCCCCTCCGGGGCGATTCGGTTCTCATCCGGTTCCGGTGGCTTGCGCCACCGGCTAATTTCCCACACGCCTCCGGCGTGGAAGGCAGCGCGCGATTCGTTCCCTCCGTTTTTTCAAAATTGTGATGCGCGGCAGTATAGTTTTCTCGGGCCGAATACGGTGTGGCTCGATGAGGTGAAGATTTGGAAAGGGCGAATTGAACCTTCGGAAGGCAAGCTGGACCGAGGGGAGCATCCTCACGCAATTTCGCAGGATCTTTCGTTCAAGGGGGCGCCTGTGATTTGCCGCGACATCACTCCAGATGCCAGGCGGTACGGCGGAGGAATTGCCGCGACTGGCGGGCGCCGGCGAGGATCTGGGCGGGTTCGCCGTGGCCGGCGATTTCCAGCATGAGCGAGCCGCGGAAGCCGCTCGCGCGGAGCAGCGTGAGGATGCGCGGCCATTCGATCGCGCCCTGGCCGGGTGGGAGGTGGTCGTCGTAGTGGCCGCGGTTGTCGCTCGCATGGACCATCCGGAGGTGGTTCGCGAGTTTGAACATGGCGGTGTCGAGTTCTCCGCCGAGATGCGCGTGGCCGGTATCGAGGCACACGCCCACATCGGTCACGGTCATCGCGCCGAGGATCCAGAGCATGTCGGCGGTGTTGCCGAACAGGAGGTGCGGCAGCTTGTTTTCCAGCACGCAGGTCATCCTCAGCCGGCGGCACTCGGTGGCGATCTGGTCGAGCGAACGGGCGACGTTTTCGAGCCGGTGCTGGCGATCTTCGCCGCCAGGGTGAGGGGAGTGCTCGGGGCCGGGGTGGATGACGAAATGCCGGCTGCCGAGGATGGATGCAGCTTCCGCGGCGGCGAGCACTTCGCGGACGGACGCGATGCGCTGCGTTTCATCAGGCGAACTGATGTCGATCGGATCGGCAAAGGGTGCGTGGAACGAGTAGGCGCCGATCCCGAGCGATTCGAGCAGCCCGGCGGCGCGGCGGACCGTGTCGAGGTCGTGGTAGTCGAGGTGCGTGGGCGAGGAGCAAATCTCGATCAGGCTGAAGCCGCCCGCGAGAATCGACTCGAGGCAATCAAAGATGCTCCGTTGGTAAAAACAGCCGGTTGAAAGGCCGACAGGCCAGTCGCTCATGGGTTCTCCTTTCGATCAGTGAATCGCGATACGTTTGCAGATTGTCGTCGCACTGCGGGATGAAGCAGTTGCCTTCTTCCCGCGCGGATTGGCAGTTGAAATCGACGAGATCGTCCACGCCGGTGACGAATAATCCGGTGAAGACTCGCGCGTAGAAATCGGCGCGGGTGCCGGGGTCGCAGCCGCGCCATTGATCGCCCCAGCCGTGATCGCGTTCATATTTCGAGCGGATCAAGCCTCCGATGTGCCGCGGATGCCAGCCGAGCGCGAGCATCACACGGACGATGCGTTGGGCGCAGGCGGGGCGGAGGAGGAGGTCGTTCGGGCGATCGAGGATCATTCGGGCGCAGGGTGGGAGTGCTTCGAGCGGAGTGAGGTCGTAGGTCTCAGGCCAGCGCGCGGGGGCGTCGTGTTCCTGGGAGTAAAATTCGGCGTGGAACTGCGCGAGGTGGGATCCCTGGTAGGCGTGGATCAGGCGCTCCATGGGCAGCGAGGCATCGGGAATGTCCACGCACGCCGTTTCAGCGAGCTGCGCCGCTTCGCCGAGATCGCTCCGGCGGCGGAGGGCGTCGGCGATGGGGAGTTTTCCGAGCGGGATCGTCACCAACGGGGGGAGGTTGTCGATCTGTCCGGGCTTGATCCCTTCGCCTTGCTGTTGCGGCTTCAAATACAGGCTGAAGGGCGCCCGGATCACGCGGGAGCAGAGTGGGTCGGCGTATTCGGTGACGTCTACCGAGA
Source organism: Chthoniobacter sp. (assembly GCA_031424375.1). GTDB lineage: Bacteria > Verrucomicrobiota > Verrucomicrobiia > Chthoniobacterales > Chthoniobacteraceae > Chthoniobacter. The sequence continues at coordinate 5,983 of JANPHH010000556.1, forward strand.
TCATCTCGCGCCCGTTTGCGCCCGTTCCGGTTTCGATGGCGCCGAGTTCGACGGGCAGTTCGCAGGTGGCGGCGGCGAGCGATTTGATCTGGTGGGCGATGAACTCGATCACGCAGCCGAGACCGGCGAACGCGGAGCCGAGTTCTGCCGAAACGTGTTCGCCGGTCGGGGCGCGCTCCGTGGCGTAGAGGTGGCGGAGCGTGGCCGAAACGTGGCCGAGCGCGGCGAGTTGGGCGAAGGCTGCCGAATGCTGGGTGATCCTCCAGAGGAGATGAAAACCGCGGCCGGTCAGGAGCTTGAGCGGGTGAATGCCGAAGGAAGCGAGAAATGCATCCGCGGCGGCAATCACCGGCGCCTGGAGCGCGAAGATGCGTTCGGGGTGGTGGAAGGGATACCCTGGATCGTCGAAGTGGACGTACTCAATGTCGAGATGGCAGAGCAGCGACTCGCGGTCCCAGAGCGAGCGATTTACCTCCACGCCGCGATCGAGCCAACTGGTCAGTTCCTCGACCGGGAGCGCTTCCCGATGCCGGGATTCGTGTTCGGTGCCGATGGTGAGAAAGACGGCCAGCGGTTCGCCGCGGGCGTCGCGCCCGAAGTAATCCCGCATCCGCGTCCGGACCGCTGCATTCGCACAGTAGGCTCGGCATTCCTCTGGAGTGGAATTCATGGGGCTCGGAGAGAGATTTCTCCGAGGGAGCCTCGGCTGGAGCACGGCGATCACAAGGGGCAATCTATCGTTGCCCAGCGCTGCGGCTCCACGCGCGATGCCCAATCGTCACCGTCGGCTGGCGTGCCTTCCGGGTCCCTCGGCTTCGCTTACGCTCCGCTGCCCATGAACCTGCCGGATTTCCAAAGCCATGCGAAGTCGCACGCCGCCAAGGAGCGGCGAAGTCCACTTCGCCGAGCCACCCTCGCGCAACGCGCCACTGCAAAAACGTGGACGCTTCCGGCGCCGCGGAATTCTCCGGCGAACTGGAGTTCGCCGCTCCTTGTCCGCACGCCGGTTCATCCGGCACCAAAAATCACGCCTGCGTGTTTGGTTCCTGAGAATGACACCGCTACCCGAGATTCGGGGGCCTTGCTTAGCTCACTCCCTTGGCAAAGAGCGGCGGTGCAGGCTGGGAGCGGTTTGGATTCCGGCTCGTGAAGCCCATTCTTGGGTAAAGCTTTCCCCGAGGGAAGCGTGCGCTGTGACGGATTACCAATCCGTCCTACGGTGATCCAAGTTTACAAACGCGCTGCCTTACGCGTTGCGACGCCGATTCCGGCCTGAGAGCATTCCGAGACCGGCAAGCCCGCAGAGGAGAAGCGACGAAGGCTCAGGGACACTCGCGACGAGCCGCAATTTACCAGGATCTGCGGACGTTCCGGCACCGGTAACGATTGTACCTGCATTTCCCACGCTGACGATGGTAGGTGCCGCAGATTGAGTCGTGCTAAGAGTTGTTCCGTCGCCCACGCCACCAGCGTTCGTCGCGAAGGTCCATGGAACCGTAGCAGTGGTGGCCCGAAAGATTCCCATTTGGGTCGCCGCAAGGGTCGTGGTCGCATTGAAAACCCAGAGGTAGACATTTTTGCCGTTGAAAAAATCCGCCTTGGTCGCGCCAGTGTTATTGTCAGTCACACTACCGCCAGCACGTCCGAGTTGCGTACCGCTAATGGTCAACGTGTTCGTAGCCCCCGAGTTCACCGTGTTCGTGGCGGTGTCCAAAGAAAATTGGCGCCACACGCCCGCCGCGGTGATCGCATTAACATTTTGCTGGATCGTTAGGTTTTGATCGAAGACGAAACTTTCGTTCGCAAAGTTGCCGACCCACACGAGAGAGCCGGCCGCGATCGGCGTAGTCCCATTGAGAGCGTCCACGATCTGCCGAGCAGTAGGGACTGCTCCGAAACCAATCGTTGTGGCATGGGCCGAATTCAGGCTGAAAAGAGCTAGAGCGCTGAGGGCTAATACTGAATGTTTCATGAGGTTCAGGAGGGTTACCGAGTGTTGTTGGGAGGTCTAAATTCGACGCTTTCTAGAGGTAGCAGTGACAAAGAGCGTGAGTAAACCAAAAAGTGCGGTGGAAGCCTCCGGGAGCGGGGCGGCTTGGATATTGAATTGATCGGTAAGTTTTAAGGTGCTTCCCCCGGTTCCAAAGCCGCCGATCGCTGCAATGGTTGGTGCTCCTCCTGGAGCCGTGCTAAAGGAGGTGACCACGTCTCCGATGCCACCGGCATTCGTAGGGAAGGTCCAAGGTTGAGTGGCGTCGGTGGCCCGGAAAATTCCCATCTGTGTCGCGGCCGCGATTGTTGGGGCGTTAAAGATCCAAACGTAGATTGGCTTGTTATTGAAGAAGTCCGCTTTCGTTGAGCCAAAGTTGTTGTCTTGGACCGCTCCGGCAATTCTTCCAGGGTTTGCGCCCGCGGAAATTTGCAAGTTAGACACCACACCGTCGTTGTATCCAGTAGTGTTTAACGGGTTGGTGGTGGTGTCGATTCCGAATTGTTCCCATCCGCCGTTACTGACGGCGGATGTGAAGTTCTGCTGCAAACTTCGGTAAATATTCAGCGTGAAGGCGGTGGGGGTTGCAAACGTCCCCGCCAAAACGAGACTGTTCGAAGATGTCAGGGTAGTATCTTGGGCGTTTTTGACCAACCGGGCTGACGGAATACCTGAGAAGCCGATTTGAGTCGCGAAGGCCGACCCGGCAGAGATTACGAGCAGAAGTTCGGCGAGAAGTAGTGATTTGAATTTGTACATGTTGATAGAGTGGGGGTGCACTCCGGGTTGTTCTGGGGCTGAGGGGGAGGGAGGTGGGGGCGCGCGGGCGTAACCTCCTCAGAAGGAGGTAGGCGACGGCAACGACCAGTTGAATGACGTTGCAGTCGCTCCCTTGCGGTTGACCACAAACGCACTGCCTGGCGTGATTGACACAGTATCAGCCACTCCCGCAGCGAGCAGGAATCCGGTGTCATACCAGCCGTCACCAGCAGTGGTGGTCGTCGGAGAAGCCTTATAGTAGAAGTAGCTCGTCTGACCGGTTGGCGTGTAGACTGTTATTTCATCGGCGGTGGAAGGGTCATCAGACGCTTTGATGCCGGTGCTCACGCTATTCGTGAAGAGGTTGCTGGTCCCGAGGGTGAAGCCTTTGGCCGAGACAGTTCCGAGGACATTCAAGCCGCGCACTACCGGGAGCAGGGTGTTGCCGGTTTTGACTGCACCGCTCGAGGTAAACGACAATTGAGTGGCGGCCTTGCGTTTAACTACGATCCCTTGGTTCGGTGCAATCACCGCCTTGGCAGCCACGCCCTGCGCGAAAGTAAACCCTGTGTCATACCAACCGTCAGAGGGGTCATTGGTGGTCTGGGAGACGCGGTAGTAAAAATATGAGGTGGCGGTCGAGCCCTCGTAGATCAGAACTTCGTCGGCCGTCGAAGGGTCATCCGAGGAGCGAAGATTGGCTGAGTTATTGACGCCGAACATGTCCGCAATCGTCACGTGCTTGCGGATCTTGATCGTGTCTCCGATGGCACCGAAGCCAGTCAGGTTGTCCGAGGTGGTGATCGAGCTGTCGA
>JANPHH010000557.1:0-50331 GCA_031424375.1 Chthoniobacter sp.
CCGCGGGTTTGGTTCCTCAGGATGACAGCGTTCTTTTGAATTCCGGTGGGCTCTCGGAGCCGGAAGGATGCGGCGGGCGGGAGCGCGAAGAATGCGGGACGGATATTCAATCCGCCATTGCCCGCGTATCGGGCGCTGATACGGCTCTCACCGTCTGGTGCCGGATGGAAAATCCGACCGGCGTTCCACCGCTCCCCAGCTCCTCAGCCATTCCGACGCGCCCGTGGAGTTTCCACTGCATCGTTCCGGCTGAAGGTCAGAGCATCCGCGCGGGCTGGCCGGTGGTCTCGAGGACGGAATGCCAGAGCTCGCTTCGGGGGTCCACTTTCTTCCGCCCCTGCGTGGCGAGGATGATGGGAAGATGGACAAACGCGCCGTGCCAGCGACCGACGAGCATCGCGGTCTTGCCGGCCATCGCGGCATGCACTGCGTGCTGGGCAAGCTGCGAGCAGTAGACGTTGTCCTGCGCGTTGGCGGGGACGCTGCGGATGATGTAGCTCGGGTCGATATACTTCAGATTCGCTTCCATGCGGCGCTCTTTGAAGAAACTGTTGATGCGGTCCTTCAAGTAGAGGCCGATGTCGCCAAATTTCTTGTTGCCGCTCGCGTCGGTGCTCGCTTCGGCCTCCATGAGATTCTGCCCCGCCCCCTCGGCGACGATGATCACGGCGCTCTTCTTTTTCGAGACCCGGTAGCGCAGCGCCTCGAGCAGGCCGCGTTCGCTCTCAAGCGTGAAAGGCACTTCGGGAATGAGCACGAAGTCCACATTGCCGGCGGCGAGCGCCGCATAGCAGGCGATGAAGCCGGAGTCGCGCCCCATGAGCTTGATCAAACCGATGCCGTTAACGGAGCCGATCGACTCAATGTAGGCGGATTTCACCGCGCCGACGGCGGCAGCGAAGGCGGTCTCGAAGCCGAACGATTTGTCGAGATACATGATGTCGTTGTCGATCGTCTTGGGGATGCCGATGACGGCCTTCTTGACCCCGCGGCGTTCGCACACGGCCGCCATCTCCGCGGCGCCCCGGAGGGTGCCGTCACCGCCCACCACGAACATGAGATCCACCTTCATCTCCTCGAGCAGTTCGACCATTTCCTCGATCTTCTGCGGCCCGCGTGAGGTGCCGAGGATGGTCCCACCGAAATTATGGATCTGCGCCACGCTCTCCGGCCGGAGGAGCAGGGGCGTGTGGCCGTAACGCGAGATGAGACCTTCATAGCCGTAGCGGAAGCCGTAGACCTTCGTCACGGCGTAGCGGTAGTGAAGCTGGGTGACGAGACCGCGGATGATGTCGTTCAGCCCCGGGCAGAGGCCGCCGCAGGTCACGATCGCGGCGGTGGTGCGGGCGGGGTTGAAGAAGATGTGTTCGCGCGGGCCGGCGGCTTCGAAGCTGAGCGGCGCGCCTTCGTGAATCGTGCCGTCGCCGAGGTCGAGAGTGTGGTCGAATAAGACGCGGTCTTCGTCGGTGCGGAAGTTCACTTCCACGCCCCCGATGTGGTGCAGAGGCGAGACGATCTCACACGGCCCTAGTGATTTGATCGAGGTGTCCATTGATTGGTGGTTGAAATTGGCCGCAGATGAGTGCCGGGCGCGACGGGTAAGGGCAAGCTCTTTGGCTGAATGAATGGATGAGGAAACGATCGGGTGTGATTGAATGTGGTGCAAAGCGTGATGCGCGCGGTGTCCCGGAGGGACGATTGAAATTAGCCGGTGGCGTCAGCCACCGGAACCGCCCGCCGAGCGCACCCGCCCCGGAGGGGCGGTGGAGCAGCAGTTGCGACGGTTGAATTCCAACGCCCCTGCCGGGGCGGATTCATTTTTTCCGCGATCCGGTGGCTGACGCCACCGGCTAATTTCCGCTGTGCCTCCGGGAAGACAGACTCCGCTCCACCACTTTTAATCACACCCGAAACGATCGGGGCGCCAAGCTTTCCCTTGTCACCCCTGCATCCGCTTCCCATCATCGGCGCGATTATGAAATGCGCTCCGCACCGGAACGCTTCACCACCTCACTCCATATGGCCCACGAACTACCACCCCTCCCCTATCCCGCTAACTCCCTCGAACCGCACATCGATGCGAAGACGATGGAAATCCACCACGACAAGCATCATCAGGCTTACGTGACGAACGTGAACAAGGCGCTCGAAAGCGCGCCCGAACTCGGCAGCAAAAGCGCCGAGGACCTGATCAAGGATCTCGCTTCCGTGCCGGACGCGATCCGCGGACCGGTGCGCAACAACGGCGGCGGTCATGTGAACCACACCTTCTTCTGGAAGCTCCTGACCGGGAAGAGCGAGGGCAAACCCGTGGGCAAAATCGCCGACGCGATCGCCGCGACCTTCGGCGACGCGGAGGCGTTGAAGGAGAAGATGAATGCGGCAGGCGTGGGCCGTTTCGGCAGCGGCTGGGCCTGGCTCTACGTGAGCGGCGGCAAGCTGGAGATCGGCTCCACGGCGAATCAAGACAGCCCGCTCATGGGCAAGGCGATCGCCGGCATCGAGGGCAAGCCCGTCCTGGCGATCGACGTCTGGGAACACGCCTATTATCTCAACTACCAAAACCGCCGACCCGATTACCTGAAGGCAATCTGGAACGTGATCAACTGGCAGCAGGCCGAGGAAAACTATCAGGCTGCGTTGAAGTAGACGCTTCCTTTTCCCAGCTCAGAAAACTCGAACCCGGAGTCGCGTGAACGCGGCTCCGGGTTGTTTTTTTGGGGAAAATTGGTGAGCGCCGCAGCTTCGGCCGATGCGCGGGCGATTCAGTGCCGCGCGTAGGCGCGAGCGAGCAGGTTGGCGCTCGGTTTGGGCGCGACCTGCTGGGGAGCGCGGACCATGCTGTTTTTGAGCAGGAGTTGCTCGTTCTCCCGGTCGAGCAGGAGCGTTTTCATGATCGAGCGCTGGCATCGCTCGAGCGCCGCCCGGGTTTCCTGGGGCGCGCTGCCGGTGCGATTGCGGATTTCGGAGAGGGTGCTGTCCAGTTGGGCGAGCGCGGCGCGCTGCCGGGCGAGCAGGATGTCCTCCGGAGTTTGGGCACCGGTTTTCAAGCTGCGGTTGAGATCGAGCATGACGCGGTAGAGATCCTCGCAGGCGTCGTGGTGTTTTTGGAGCGATTGGAGCAGGCTCATGGGTGGGTAAAGGTTAGCGGAATTGGACAGTCTGATTCGCCAGCGGCTGGGCGCCGGGCTCGGTCCCGAGCACGCGATCGAGGCGGGTCGCCGTCCCGTCTTTCCAGACGAGCTGCTCGCCGCGCCACTGCGCCATTTCCACCAGAGTGCGGAGATGGTCGGGGAGTTCCTCCGGCTTGCGCTCGGGTTTCTTCGATTCGTCGACGATGAATTTATAAGCCTCGGCGGCCCGCTGCCCGATGCGCAGTTTTTCAAAACACAGGCCCATCTGGTAGACGACCGGCCACTGCCAATCGGGCGTGTCGCTGAGGATCACGAGGCTCTGATAGATATTGAGCGCGGTCAGGAATTCGCCCTTTTGGTAAAGATCGTTGGCAAACTCGTTACCGGCTTTTTTCTGCCAGAAGAGCCATTTTGCCGGCGCCTTTTTTTTGCGTTCATCCTGCTCCTTCAGCAGCGCGATGATCTGGTCGTAGGCTTCCTTCGGCTGCGCCAAACCGCGCAACGACATGGCGAGAATGTAGCGGGCTTCCGGGGCCGAGGGGTCATCGGGAAAGTCTTCGACGAATTGTTGCGTCGCTGCACCGGACTGCGCGATCTCGCCCATGAGATACAGGGTGTGCGCCAGGCGAAAGCGCACGCGGATTTTCTCCGCGGTGTCCAGATCGAGGCGGCTGAGCAGTTCGTAGAAACGGCGCGCCTGCGGGTAGTTCGCCATCTCGAAGTAGGTGTCGGCGATCTCCGCCTGGGCGCGCTGGGTGAGCATGCGCGAGGACTCGAGCCGGCGAAAACTCGAGGTCAGGCTGGCGTTGAGGACGTTGTAGAATCGGGCGATTGCGGTCTGGTTTGCGCCGATCTTTCGATAGAGACGGCCGAGCGTGAGCAGGCGGTCGGGCTGATCCGGGTCGCCGGAGAAGAGCTTGTTGATCTGCTCATACATCGCCACCGCCTTGGCGTAGGACTCATGGAATTCGTAGGTCTTGGCGATCTCGGTCAGCGCGTCCTTCTTTTCGTCGTTCGTCGCTGGCAGATCCACCATGCGCTCGAGAAAGTGCTCCGTGAGCGGCCATTTGCCCTGATCCGCGGCCTGGCGGGCGAGCCGCGCGTAAGCGGCGATTTCATTCAAGACGCTCTGCGGGGTCGGTGGACGTGGCTCCTCCTCGTCCTTTTTTGCCTTCTCTCCGTGCCCGCTTTTGGGGGCTTCCTTTTTTGGTTCCTCTTTCTTTTCCTCTTTGCTCTCGGGTTTCTTTTCCGCGGGCTTTTTCTCCTCCTTTTTCGCGGGCGCTTTGGGTTCGGCCTTCTTTTCCCCATGCGCCGACGAAGCATCGGCTGGCCGGATGGCCAGCAGACACGTCGCGATGAGAATCTGCCAGAAGGGAAGCTTCACGGGCTTACTTCTGGCGGTAGGTCGCTTTGCTCTTTGGGAGGTCATCCGGGAGCGCCGGCTGGAAGATGGGATCGAAGAGGTAGTTTCGTGTCTCGGCCCCTTCGCGGCCCTTCTTGAAGGCTTCGACCAGTTCGATGGGAAACTGGGAAAAATCGACCGTGGGAGATTTCGGGGCCGGGGCATTTTGCGGCGGGGGATAAGCGGGCGCCGGAGTCGCTTCGGAAGTGGCGGTCACCGCTGGAGCGGGTTCGGCGGCGGGAGGTGGGATGGGGGCCGGGGCTGGCTCGGGCTTGGGCGTGTTTTTCGCCGCAGCCGGCAGCTTCGGTGGCCGACGATCCCCGCAATCAGGAGGCGATACAGCGAAGCGCAAGGGAACCGGTCCGGACGTGGCGAGGTAACAAATCGGGCGGAACACGTAGGGGTAGGTGTCCGATTGCTTGAATTCCTTCCGTTCCACCATGGTCTCCCCAGCATGGACGGCGCCCGCGGTGCAGAGGGCGAGGCAGAGAGGGGCGGAAAAAATTCGCATCTCCGCATTCCAAGCAGGTTCCTTACCAATGCCCCGGTTCCCGCGGCCCGCCTCGTGGGGATGGAGCGACCGGGGCACGGAATGCGCGGTCGGAATACGGTCCGGTTCCGCTTGCACTCGTGGGGAGAAATTCTATAACTCGCGACATGGCCACGTCCTCCCTCCGGCTGCTGCTCTGTGGGGCCATCATGTCTTTTGCCATCGCCGCCGGTTCGGCGCAGGACGATTTGAAACCGGATGAAGCGGCACTGATTGAGACCGAAAACGACGTCACGACGAAGAAGGGCGCAGGCGCTTGGGAGAAAGCCACACCGACTTCGCCGCTCGCGGCCGGCGATCGGATCAAGACCGGAAAAAAAAGCCGGGCGGCGGTCCGCCTGAGCGATCGGAGCGTCATGCGGCTCGACCAATTGACGGTCTTCGAAATCGGCGCGGCGCAGGCCCAGCGCGGCGGTTCATCGATCGACCTCCAGCAAGGTGCCGCTTATATTTTCAGCCGGGAACGAACGCCCGAGGTGCGAATCACCACCCCCGCAGCCAATGGAGCCCTGCGTGGGACTCAGCTCATGGTGCGCGTGACGCCGGGCAAGACGATGATGACGGTTTTCGAGGGCGAGGTGGATCTCTCCAATGCACACGGCAGCGTCAGCATCAGCAGCGGTGAGCAGGGCGAGGTCGAGATCGGCAAGGCGCCGCGCAAGACGGCGGGCATCTATGCGGCGAACATTCTGCAATGGGCGCTCTACTATCCCGGAGTCCTCGATCCCGCTGAACTGGGAATGACCGCGGCTGACCAACGCGCGGTCGGCGCATCGCTTGCCGCATATCGTGCGGGCGATTTGCTCGGAGCCTTGGAGAAGTATCCGAATATCCGGCCCGGTTCTCCCGGCGCGCGACTCTATCATGCCGGAGTGCTGCTGGCCGTGGGGCGCGTCGATGAGGCGCGGGCCACGATCGCCGGAGTTTCCGCAGCCTCGCCGGGGCGAGCCGCTCTGGAGCAGATGATCGCGGCGGTGAAATTCGAGGATTGGGCTGGTCCAGCCGAACCGCGCACCGCCGGGGAATGGACGGGGCGATCTTATTACCGGCAGTCGAAGAGCGACCTCGAAGCGGCGCGGGACGCCGCGCGGCAGGCCACGCTGGTGGCGCCTAGTTTTGGATACGCCTGGGTGCGGCTCGCGGAGATGGAGTTCAGCTTCGGCCGCACGCCGCAGGCCTTGAAGGCGCTGGAACGGGGTCTTCAACTTTCGCCCCGGAATGCCCAGGGACATGCACTGCGCGGCTTTCTTCTGAGCGCCCAAAATCGCATCGACGCGGCGCGTGCCGCTTTCGAGGAAGCGATCGCACTCGACGGAGCACTCGGGAACGCATGGCTTGGACGCGGACTGACTTCAATCCGCAAAGGTCACGACGAAGTCGGGCGGCAGGATCTGCAAGTCGCTGCGGCGCTCGAACCCAACCGCTCCATTTTGCACAGCTATCTGGGCAAGGCGTTCAGCCAGGTCGGGGACACATCCAAGGCGCGCAAGGACTTTGCTCGCGCGAAGGAGCTCGACCCGAACGATCCGACCCCCTGGCTCTACTCGGCGCTCCAGAACAAGCAGGAAAACCGTTACAATGAAGCGATCGACGACCTGGAAAAATCGCTGGCCCTCAACGAAAACCGCCGCGTCTATCGCTCGAAACTCCTGCTCGATCAGGACCGCGGCGTGCGCGGGACCAATCTGGCCTCGGTCTACCTGAACAACGGCATGGTGGACTTGAGCGTCCGGGAAGCAACACGCGCGGTCGATGCCGACTACGCCAACGCCTCGGCGCATCTCTTCCTCGCGAACTCGTTCGATGCGCTCCGCGACCCGCGGCGCATCCTGCTGCGGTATGAGACGGCGTGGTTCAATGAACTCCTCCTCTCGCACCTGCTGTCTCCCGTGGGCGGAGGGTCGCTCTCGCAGTTTGTCTCGCAACAGGAGTATTCCAAACTCTTCGAGGCGGACGGCCTCGGAGTGAGTTCGTTGACGGAATTCTCGAGCAACGGCGAATTGCGCCAGAACGCTTCGCAATACGGGACCTTCGGAAACATCAGCTACGCGCTGGATGCAGAGTATCTGTATTCGAACGGCATCCGTCCCAATAACCGCCTCCGGCGGTTCGAGGGGACCGGGACTTTCAAGTTTCAGATCACGCCGCAGGATACCGTTTTTCTGCAAGGCACCTATCTGAACGCCGGGAATGGCGATGTCTTCCAGCGTTTCGACGTCGATGACGTCGGTCGCGAAAAGACCGTGCGAGTGATCGATCCGGCGACGGGTGAACTCAGGAAAATCGTGCAAAAGAATACCCCGGCGCTGACTTTCGGATCGCGTGAGCGTCAGGACCCCGGACTTCTGCTCCTCGGCTACCATCATGAATGGGCGCCCGGCATTCACACCCTCGCGCTATTCGGGCGCTTGGCGGATCGCCAGAGCCTCAAAGCGGACGATACCAATCAACTTATCTTTCAGCGCGACGTGGGATCAGTCGACGACCTTCTGGCCGATGACGCCGATCCCGCGCGGCCCTTGAAAAATCGTGATGTGCTGAAGTCGCTCCAGCGATTGAGGGGCACCGGAGCGGTCTCGAACAAATTCGATCTCGGCCTCGACTTCGATTACCACTCCGACTTCGAAATCTATTCTGCCGAACTCAATCAGATCGCCACGGTGGGGCCGCAGACTTTTGTCTTCGGAGGTCGATACCAGAAGGGAACTTTCGATACCGAACACACCTTCAGTGGTCTCAGTGCGGCCAATCAGGACTCCGGAGCATTCCTCGACCCGCCATCCCGGCAGGATGTGACCGCGGATTTCGAACGGGTCAGTCTGTATGCCTACGACATCTGGCGGGCGACTCGATGGCTTTCACTCACCGCGGGAGTGACCTACGACACGCTGCGCTACCCGGAGAACTTCCGGACCCCACCGCTGGACGACAAGGAGCGGTCGTTCGGTCGAACCTCGCCGAAGGCTGGCTTCATCCTGAGTCCATTTTGGAACCTCGTTCTGCGGGGCGCTTATGCGGAGGCGATCAGCGGCGCGAGCTTCGACGAAAGCGTCCGGCTCGAGCCGACGCAGATCGCAGGCTTCAGTCAGGCTTACCGAACGATCGTGTCTGAAGATATCTTCGGTTCCGTGGCGGGAGCGACTTACAAAAGCTCCAGCCTCAGCCTCGAGCAAAAGCTGCCCACACGGACTTACTGGGGCCTCGAATACAATGTGCTGACGCAGGATCTCGATCGGTCGGTCGGGGTCTTCGATTTCATCACCGACAAAGGCGCGCCACTCGCGGTCCTGCCGTCCCAAACGGAACAGAAAGTCGTCTACCGCGAAGACATCCTCACCGCGACCCTCAACCAGCTCGTGGGCGACCGGTGGTCGCTCGGGTCCCGCTATCGATACAGCAAGGCGAAGCTGCGTCAGGATTACCGGGATGTCGCAAACACGTTGTTCGCCACGGCGGATACCACGCGTTCGTCGGTTTTGCACGAGGTCGATTTGTTTGCGCTCTACAATCATCCCAGCGGATTCTTTGCGCGGGGCGAGGCGCGTTGGTTCAGCCAGGAGAATGATGGTTTTCCCCGCGACGCGGCCAAGCCCCGGAACGATCCGCGGCCCGGCGATGAGTTCTGGCAACTCAATGCCATTGCCGGCTGGCGGTTCTACCGCAACCAGGGTGAGTTGAGTGGCGGGATACTTAATATCACCGGCACCGACTACCAACTGGAGCCGTTGAACTACTATCTCGAACTGCCGCGTGAGCGGACCGTTTTTGTTCGGCTCAAGTTCACGTTCTAACGAGGCATCCCCGCAGCATCTGGGATGAAAAAAGAGCAATCTCGCACCCGGCTGCTCACGCTTCTGACCACCATCGTCGGGATTGGATTGGTCGCGGGGCTCGGCTGGGCCTGCATGTTTTTCGCATTTGCCTCGCCGGTCAAACGACTGAGTTATGACCTGCCGCTGAGTTTCCGCAATGCGCCCACACCCGAGGTGTGCATCGTCTACATGGACGAAAGTGCCGCTCGATCATTGGGGCAAACCTTCGGCATTTGGGACCGCAGCCTGCACACGAGACTCGTGCGCCGTCTTACTCAGGATGGGGCGCGCGCGGTGTTTTTCGATGTGACTTTCCTCGACCCCTCGCTCGATCCCGCGAAGGACGACGATCTCGCCGCCGCCTTCAAGGAGAACGGTCACGTCTTCATCGCCGCGGCCAGTACCCGCGATGCTTCGCGGACCGGGGAAATGATGCAGGTGTTTCAGCCGATCGCGAAACTCGCCGATGCGGCTGCCGATTGGGGCCTCGTGGCATTTCACCACGATATCGATTTTGGGGTCCGCACGCTCGACACGGGCAACGAAGTCCTGGCTTCCTCCAGTTGGCTGATGGCGAAGTTCCTCGGAGCGCCGCTCTCCGACGACCCCGAGGTGAGGGCGTTGCCCCGATGGATCAACTACTACGGGGAGGTGGGGAAACAATTCGAAGAGGTCAGTTACCATCGGGTGTTCGAAGCGGATGGAGTGCGACCGGGTTTTTTCAAAGACAAAGTCGTCTTCGTGGGCGGACGTTCCGCGGTTGGCACGATCGGCCTCGGCAAGGACGACTTCGCCCAGCCGCACACGCGCTGGAACAAGCGGTTCGCGCCCGGCGTCGCGATTCATGCCACGGTGTTTCTGAACCTGCTCCGTGGTGAATGGCTGGTCCGCTGGACGGAGCGGCAGGAAGCGTGGTTCGCGATGGGTTTTGGGCTTTTGCTGGCCAGTATCCTTCCGCGGTTCCGACCGATCTTCGCCACCTTGATCGCGTTCGCCCTGGCGCTCGCCACGCTGGTCTTCGCGTGCTGGCTGGTCTGGGAAAAAAGGATTTGGTTTGCATGGGGTGTGCCTGTGTTTTTGCAGGCGCCGCTGGCGCTCGGGTGGGCGATCGGTGCGCGTTACTTTCTGGAGGAACGGCGCCGCACCCGATTGCGCAATGCCTTCGGTCACTATCTTTCCGAGAACATGGCCGACCGAATCGCGGATGGCGATTTCGACCTGACTCCGGGCGGCGAGGTCGTCGAGGCCACGATCATTTTCACGGACTTGCAGGGCTTCACCGGCCTCTCCGAAGGACTCGGCAATCCGGCCAAACTTTCGGAGGTGCTGATCGCCTACTTTACGAACACGACCCAACACGTCCTGGAGAACGAAGGCACGATCATCAAGTACATCGGCGACGCGGTGCTCGCGGTGTGGGGCGCTCCCGTGCCCGACCCCGCGCAGGCGGTGCGGGCGACACGGGCGGCCTGGCGCATGCATGTGGCCTCGGGCAAGGAGGTGCTCGGTCATCAATTGATCACCCGCGTGGGCGTCCACACCGGCGAGGTGCTGGCAGGCAATCTCGGGTCGGCTTTCCGGTTCGACTACACGGTCATCGGCGACGCTGTGAACTTTGCCGCGCGCCTCGAAGCGCTGAACAAATACCTCGGCACGCGAATCCTGATCTCCGATGTTACGGCTGGCCGTCTGAATGGGGAATTCATCACCCGCTCGCTTGGGCAGTTCCGGGTCGTCGGAAAAGAGAAAACGGTCGGCATCCACGAATTGGTCGCTCCCGCGAGCGAAGCCGGGGCGATGCCGTGGCTGGACGTGTTTGCCCGCGGGGTGGCCGCCTTTTGTCGCGGCGAACTCGACGACGCGGAGCAGCGCATGCGTGAGGTGTGCGAACTGCGGGGTGGGGACGACGGGCCGGCGAAGTTTTACCTCGAGAAGATCGAAGCGTTGCGCGAATCGCCGCTCCCGGCGAACTGGACGGGCATCGTCGAGTTGACCTCAAAGTGACCGCACCGCGCGACTTCCCGCGCGGCTGCCCGTTTTCAGCGCGTCCTTTGGGTTTTCCGCAATTGTAAAAAAAGCAGCCGGCGATTGACTCACGAGCCGTTTCAACGGATGAAACACCTTGCTCCCACGCTGGCGCCTCGAATCGGAACAGGAGTTCCAACCGGCGGTTAGGAAAGTCACGTATGAATTCTCACGATCGCCGCCCCCATCCCCGGAGAACCGCGCAACGCCTTCCTCTCCACCGTCACGAACAGTTTTCGCGCATCGAAGTGCTCGAGCAGCGCATCGCTCCTGCCACCTTCACGGTCACTTCCGTCGCCGATGCCGGGGCCGGATCATTGCGCCAGGCAATCCTCGACGCCAATGCGCTCGCGGGCACCGATACCATCGCCTTCGCCATCCCCGCCATCCCCGGCGCCGGCCCGCATGTGATCGAGCTCTTCAGCGCCCTGCCCGTCATCTCCACGACGATGGTGATCGACGGCTATACGGAGCCTGGGTCGGCGCCAAACACCCTCGCGGTCGGGTCCGATGCCAAAATCGAGATCGTCCTCGATGGCAGCCTGGCCGGGACAGCGGACGGATTGGTCATCGCCGGTGACGCCACCACGGTGCGCGGGTTGGCGATCCACAGCTTCCGCGATGATCCCTTGAATGCTTCCGTGGGCGGTGCGGGAATCAGGATTTCCGGCCACGACAACCTGATCGAGGGCAATCACATCGGGACCGACCCGAGCGGTGCGGACAGCTTGGGCAATGACCGTGATGGCGTCTCGGTGTCCGGGGCGAACAACGTGATCGGCGGCATCACGCCGGGCGCGCGGAATGTGATCTCGAGCAACGGAGGGCAGGGCATCACGCTCGGTAGTGCCGGAACCACTGCCGCGACTGGCACCGTGGTCCGCGGCAACTACATCGGGACCGGGGTCTCGGGTTCGACGGAACTCGGTAATGGCGAGGGGGGCATCTCGATCACCACGGCGGACAATCAAATCGGGGGAGTGGTCAGCGGCGCCAGAAACGTCATTTCGGGGAACGCCTCCGACGATGGGGTTGAAATCGTCGGGGCCGCTGCGAGCGGCAACATCATTCAGGGAAACTATATCGGGCTGGATGCGCTGGGGAGAGCCGAACTCGGGAACTTCCTCACGGGCGTCAGTATTGAAAATGCCAACGATAACCTCGTCGGAGGCAACGTGCCTGGAGCGGGGAATGTCATCGGCGGCAACAGTAAGGATGGGATAGAAATTCAGAACGGCCATCGAAACTCGATCCAGGGAAATCTGATCGGATTGAACGCGACCGGGACGGGCGCATTGCCAAACGATGGGTCCGGCATCTCCCTTCAGGATTCGAACGATAACTCGATCGGTGGGACGACGGGTGACGGCAATGTCATTGCCGGAAATCAACAGAATGGCATCAGACTGGAGGACTCGGCCTCCAACATGGTGTATGGCAATATCATCGGGACGAATGCAGCCGGAGCAGGCTTGCTCGGGAACGTCGAGAACGGGGTGCTCGTTTTTGGTCCGAGTTCGGCCAGCAACTTGATCGGCGGCCCGTTACCCGATGAAGGCAACCAAATCGTCGGAAACGGCGGCAATGGAGTGCTCGTGGATAACGCCGGCGGGGGGAATCGCATCGCCGGAAACGCGATGCGCGGCAACGCGGAGCTGGGTATCGATCTCGTCGGGAATGATCTGCCCAACGGCGTGACCCCGAACGATGCGTTGGATGCGGACACCGGGGCGAACGACCTCCAGAATTTTCCGGTGCTGACCAGTGCGGTCTTGAACAGCGATTTTTCCATGGCGATCCGCGGGACGCTCACCAGTACGCCCAACACCAATTTCACGATCGATTTCTATGCGAGCGCGACCGCCGATGGGAGCGGCTTCGGCGAAGGGGAAATCTATCTCGGTGCGGCGGTGGTTACCACCAATGCGAGCGGGCTGGCGGCCTTCGAGTATTCGCCGTCCGTGCTGTTGCCTTCGGCGGACCTTCTGACCGCGACGGCGACCAATCCGTCAGGCAGCACGTCGGAGTTTTCATCGACCCTGGCGGCCCCACCGCCGACGCTGACCATCGATGATGTGGGCATGGCCGAAGGCGACCGCGGGACTCCGCAGGCCACGTTTACCGTGAAGCTTTCCAGACCGACCTCATTGCCGGTGACCGTGTCTTATGCGACCGGGCTCGGGACGGCGACGGCGGGGGTGGATTATGTGGCGGCGAGCCCCACGCAGATCGTCTTTGCGCCCGGAGAAGTGGGCAAGCAGGTGTCGGTGCTGCTCAAGCCCGACACTGACGCCGACGAGTTGAACGAGACCTTTTTCGTGGATCTCAGTGCGCCGCTCAATGCGGTAATCGCCGACGCGCAGGCCCTCGGGACGATCCTCAACGACGACATGGACGTGACCCCCGGGCCCGGAGGCAGGTCTTTGACGACGACCGACCCGGATGGCAACGTGGTAACCATCACGAGCCCGAGCGGCGGTCTGACCCGCGATAATCTTGCCTTCAACGTGGATGGGACCTTGCACGCGATCATTCTGACGGGATCCGCGTTCAACGGAATGAATCTGGTCATCACCGCAGTGGATAGCGACGGAGTCGAAGTCATGGTGGACGTGCCGCTGATCGACGCGACCGGGACGGACTTGGGCAAAGTGAAGATCAGCGGAAATCTCGGCATGATCATCGCGGGCGATGGAGATCTGAAGAAGCCGGCCATCAAATCATTGACGGTCGGCAGCCTCGGCACGGACGATCCGGTCACGGATCCGATGCTGAGCGAAATCCGCGGTTCGATCGATCAATTCACGGTCTTGGGCGACGTGCGCGGTGCGGCGGTGAATGTGACGGGCAAACTCGGCAAGCTGGTCATCGGTGGCAATCTGGAAGGAGAGGCCGGGACCGGCGCGGCGATCCTTGCGTCGCTTTCGGCCGGTGGATCGATGGTCCGGGCCGCGACGAGCGGTGGCACCCCGGTGGGTGCATTCACGGCGGGAAGCATCGGCAGCTTCACGGTCAAAAAGGACATGAATGGCGGCTCGGTGGCCTCGGCGGGAAATGTAGCCAGCGTGAACGTGGGCGGAGATGTGCACGGCGGCGCGGTCGCAGCGGCGGGGAAAATCAAGGTGGTGAAAGTCTTCGGCACGATCGACAGCGACGATCCGGACAAGCCTGCCGTGGTGGCGGCATTCGGGCGAACGGCCGCTGGCAAATCGTCCGGTTCGTTCGCGATCGATGCTTTGAAAGTGAACGGCAACGTCGAGAACGCGCTGATACTTCTCGGCTACGAGACGGTCGACAGCTCCGGACAAACCAACTACGTCGCGAAAAACTCGGACGGGAGCGTCGGGAAAGTAACCATCGGCGGCAACTGGATCTCCACGAGCCTCGTTGCCGGAGTGTTTGACCAGACGGGCGATGGCTTTGGGCGCAATGACACGACGATCACGGGAGATACGACCTCGAAGGTCTTCGCGCGAATCGCCAGCATCGTGATCAAAGGGACGGCCACCGGTAGTTCCACCGCTGGCGAACACTACGGAATCACCGCCCAGAAAATCGCGAAACTGAGCATCAACAACAAAAAGGTCGTCCTGAACAGGCTCGCGAAAGACAACATCGCCCTGGGCGACAACTTCCGGCTCGTGGAGGTCTGACCGCAAAGATCGGCCACCGCCACCGGGGCCTCGGAAGCATGAGATGCGTCCGTGACGACGAATACTTTTTGCGTGAGTTGTCCCGGAGTTGCCCCGTTCAAGCCGCCTTTCCTGGCTCCCCGCCCCTCACTCGGCGGAGCGGCGGTGCTCCCATTTTTTCGGCCATTGGTCGAGTGATCTGATTTCATGCCGCATCTGCGCACGCATGTTTTCATCTCGAGTGGCGTCCTCGCCTGCGTCTGGATCTGCACGCCGGGGCTGATGGCTCAGGAGGCCCCGCCGACTCGGATTGCGGATTTGCTCGCCACGCCCCGAATCGAGGCGGCGAAGCGTCCGGCAATCCGCATCCGGGGCGTCGTTTCATTGGTCGGCGAGGGGCTGGCGTCGACGCCGAAACTGCCGCCGGTCCTGTTGTCATTCTGCATCGAAGACGAATCGGCGGGCATCTGGGTGGTAGTGGCGCAGGCGCGTCGGGAGAATCTATGGACCGGGGACCAGGACGCATTGCTCGCGCTGCATGAAGGCTCGGAGATCGAGATGGAAGGGGTGCTCGACGAAGGGGCATTCGCCCCCGTGATCGTGCCACGGACCCTGCGCGTGCTCGGCGAGAAGGCGCTGCCTCCCGCGCGGGTGGTGTCGCTCGCGAGGCTGATGAGCGGTGCCGAGGATGTGCGCCGTGTGCAGGTCTCCGGCGTGGTGCAGAGTATCGCGGACGAAGGAGGCACCCGTTGGTTGCTCAAGGTCGAAACCGGCCTCGGGCATTTCCTCTGTCGTTTGCCCAAGACCGCGGACTTCGCACCCGCGCGCCTTCTCGATGCGGAGGTGCAGATGACGGGACTCGCCGCGGTCTCGCGGAATTGGCGGGCCGAATTCGTCTGCCCACGCCTCGTCATCAGCCACGAAAAGGACGTCGTGATCCTGAAAGCTGCGCCTGCCGATCCCTTCGCGGCGCGAAAAGTGCCGCTCAACGAGCTGGACTCGTTTTCGCCCGAAGGTCGCCCGCTTCACCGGCGGCGGATCGAAGGCGTCGTCACGTTCCATCAGCCGGGAAGCTATCTGTTTCTCCAGGAAGGGAAGTCTGCGGTGCGGGTGGAATCGAGCGTCGCAGAGTCGCTCACGCCGGGGGACCGCGTCGAGGCGACCGGCTTCATCGATACCAGCCGCCACGTCGCCGGGCTGAGTGGCGCGCTCATTCGCTGCCGTGCCGGTGGCCCGCCGCCGGAAGCTGTTCCGATCCGCATGCGGGAGATCGCGGCGGACTTCCGCGAAATGAAAGCCGGGCGGCCCGCGCGCCTGCCGGGCTGCGATGGTCTGCTCGTCAGCGTGACCGGCCGTCTGCTCAGCGTGCAGGGCCCATCGCTCGATGGTGAAGTGCGCCTGGAACTGGAATGCGAGGATTCCGTGACCACGGCCTTTCTCCGCGGCAGGGTGGATGAACTGATCCCGGGCACCGAGCTGCGCGCGACCGGCGTGGCCAGCGTGCAGTATGCCCCGGAGGTGCAGACGGCTAACTTCGCCCAGCCGACCCGCCTCGATCTGCTCCTGCGTGACCAGAGCGACATCACCATCCTGCGTGCCGCATCGTGGTGGACGCCGCAGCGGACCACCGCGGCGCTCTTCGGCCTGCTCGCGATCTCCGGCGCCGCACTCGTGTGGGCCGTGGCCTTGCGCCGCACGGTGGCGAAGCAGACGCATCAGCTCGCGCTCGAGATGCGTGGGCGGCGCGACGCGGCGGTCGAGTTCCAGGCCGCGCTGCGCGAACGGTCGCGGCTCGCGGCCAACTTGCACGACACCGTGCTCCAGACGATGACGGGCATCGCCTACCAGATCGAAGCCTGCGAATCCGAATCGCTGCCCGGGCCGCAGCGCACCGCGAACCATCTCGAAACCGCCCGCCGCATGGTCCAGCGGGGCCAGGAGGATCTGCGCAATGCCGTTTGGGCGCTGCGGGCGCTGCCGGTGAAAGAGGGCACCTTCACCGAAGCCGTGCGCAGCGTGGCGCGACAGATCAGCGCCGGCCACGAGGTGGACATCACCGTGGAGGATGCGCACGAGCTTCCCGCGCTCGCAGATTTCATCGCGGGCAATCTGCTGCTCATCGTGCAGGAGGCCGTGCACAATGCGCTCAAGCACGCCGCGCCGAAACATGTCCGCATCATCCTCGACGCGCCGGCCGGCGGCGGGCGGCTGTCGCTGCTCGTCGAAGATGACGGCGCGGGTTTCGTCCCTGGATCCCAGCCTGGTACGAGCGCTGGCCATTTCGGTCTGGTGGGAATGCGCGAGCGCGCGGAGCGGCTCGATGGCACCCTGCGCGTCGAAAGCCAGCCCGCCGCGGGCACCCGCGTCCGGGTGGAAGTGCCGCTCCATCCATTCGATCACGAACTCGCCTGACCCATGAAGCCACCCATCCGCCTGCTCCTCGTCGATGACCATGCCGTGATGCGCGCCGGCCTGGCCAATATGCTCAACGCCAATCCTGCGTTTCGCGTCGTGGCCGGGGCGGACGATGGCACCGCGGCGCTCGCACTTTTCCGCCAGCATCAGCCGGATGTCACGCTGCTCGATGTCGCCATGCCCGGGCTCAATGGCATCGAGTGCCTGCGCCTGCTGCGTGCGGAGTTTCCCGCCGCGCGCGTGCTCATGCTCAGCTCGTCCGATGCGGAGGAAGACATCGTCCAGGCGCTCGGCGCTGGCGCTTGCGGCTACGTCACCAAGACCGCGCGGCCAGCCGAACTCACCGCCGCCATTCTCGCTGCGCACGCAGGCCAGCGCGTCGTCAGCCCCGCCATCGAGAGCCGCCTCGCCGAACGCGCCTCCGGCACCACGCTCACCGCGCGGGAGATCGAGGTGCTGCATCTTTTGCGGAAAGGGATGACCAATCCCGACATCGGCCGCCTCCTCGGCATCACTCCGCGCACCGCCAAGGCCCACGTCGCCGCGATCCTCGAAAAGCTCGAAGCCGCCGACCGCACCGAAGCCGTGACGCGAGCCTTCGAGCGCGGGCTGCTGAAGGTGTAGGATTCCCTTCCGGAGAAGCGAGTGGCTCCGAGTCCCCGCCTTGCTCGTCAGCTCCCGACACCGGATCACCGCTGCTGCACGCGGCATGACGTCACGCTGCATTTGGCTCCTCCTTCGGCACCCTCGTCCGACTTCCATTTCCCCAATGAGAATCCTCTCCGCGC
The DNA here is from genome assembly GCA_031424375.1 of Chthoniobacter sp. Taxonomy (GTDB): domain Bacteria; phylum Verrucomicrobiota; class Verrucomicrobiia; order Chthoniobacterales; family Chthoniobacteraceae; genus Chthoniobacter. Next base: position 17,759 of record JANPHH010000557.1, read on the forward strand.
TAGCCTCCGTGCCGGCGGTTTAGGCTCGCGACTTCGAGATCGCTTCCAAGTCGGACTGAGTCATTCGCGTGATCAATTCCTCGAACTGAACCGAGGGTTCCCAACCCAGCAGCCTGCGGGCCTTGGATGGATCGCCCACCAGGCGCATGGATTCGACGGGACGCATCAGACGTGACTCCTGTTTGACGTAGGTTTTCCAATCCAGTCCCACGGCATTGAAAGCCTTCTCGACCACGTCCTGCACGGTGTGCACCTGGCCCGTGGCGAATACATAATCCTCCGGTGCCGAGTGGTTGAGCGCCATCCACATGCCGCGCACGTAGTCGGGTGCCCAGCCCCAGTCTCGCTGAGCCGAGGTGTCACCCAGGTGCAACTCGTCCTGCAGGCCGAGTTTGATCGCGGCGGCTGCCTTGCAAATTTTGCGGGTTACGAAGTTTTCGCCGCGGCGAGGGGACTCGTGATTATATAGAATTCCATTGCAGACGAAGAGGCCGAAAGTCTGTCGATAAATGGTGACCATGCGCGCGGCGAACGCCTTGGCGCAACCATAGGGACTGACCGGCCACATCGGGGTTTCCTCGTTCTGAGGCGACACGGCGGGTTGGCCGAATATCTCGCTCGAAGCAGCATGGAACAACCGAGGGGGCGTGGGCATGTCGCGGATCATTTCCAGCAGCCTGAGGGTTCCCATCGCCGTCATCTCACAGGTGGACTCAGGGATTTCAAAACTCAGGCCGACATGGCTCTGACCGGCCAGATGGTAGAGTTCGTCGGGCTGCGCCTTGAATAACACCCGCCGGAGCGTGGTGGGGTCGTCGAGATCCGCGTAATGCAGGAAGAGGCGTTTGTTGTAAATCTCTGGATCGTCGTAGAGATGAACGAGGCGGGAGCGGTTCAGGCTGCTGGTCCGCCGGACCATGCCGTGGACTTCGTAGCCCTTCGACAATAACAATTCCGAAAGATAGGAGCCATCTTGTCCGGTTATCCCTGTAATCAGCGCTCGTTTGGTCATTGTATCGCGGTGGGTGCGACTAGCGGGCGAGGTAAGTGAGGAGTCCTCGCGCGACGACGCCGACGTGCGGCTCGCGGAGAAACGACGCGTGGTCACCAGGGACTTCGTGGACGGTCATGCCGCCTTTTGCGACCTTGCCCCAGTCGAGTCGCGGGCTGTAGGCGGAGCGCCGGCCGCGGGCGGACTCGGCGGCGATGAAGAGGCAGATGTGCCCGGGGTAGGGATTCGGCTGGTAAGTTCCCTCCAGGGCTTCCGCCTTGGCCATGCGCGGCATTCCGGAGAAATCGTAGAGTGCCCAGGTGTCATGCCGGATCCGGTTGATCACCCCTTCTGCGATTCCGCGGGCGTAGTCGGAGCGTTCTTTCCCGCTCAGCTTGCAGAGATCCCGGGTTACTTCGATGACTCGTCCGATCTTGCGACGAATGCGATCCACCGTGGCGGGGCGAGGAGGTGAGGGATCGAGCAGGGCGAGGAGGGCGATCTCTTCACCCGCGGCGGTGAGCTGCTGGGCCATTTCGAAGGCGACGACGCCGCCGAGGGAGTGGCCTCCGAGGTAGTAGGGGCCCTTGGGTTGAACGGTGCGAACGTTTTCCAGGCAGCGCGAGGCGATGTATTCGATCGCGATCTTTGCCTCCTGCACCTGGTCGAGCACGAGGGAGTTCAGCTTGTAGAAAGGCTGCTCCGGCCCGAGGTGTCGCGCGAGGTCGTAGTAGCCGCCGATGCAGAAGAATGGTGGGTTCGATCCGCCGGCGTTGACCGCGACGAGCGCGGGAATCGTGGCGCCGATTCCATCGCTGAGGTCGAGTTCCTGTGCGAGCAGTTCGACCGTGGACATTTGAAAGAGGGTCGCCATGGGGATGGCCTTGCCGGTGCGTTTCTTGATCTCCGCGCAGACCTTCACGGCGAGGAGCGAGTGGCCACCGATGTCGAAGAAATTCTGCCGAATGCCGACGCTCTTCACGCCGAGGACCTCGCTCCAGATATGCGCGAGCAGCTTCTCGCTATCGGTGCGCGGACCGAGATCGCCCGCGCTGCTCACGGCGCCACCGACCCGCGGTGGCGGCAATTGTTTGCGGTCGATTTTGCCGTTCGGCGTCAGCGGGAAACTGTCCATCACCACATAGGCGGAGGGGACCATGTAATCCGGCAGCTTGCCCTGCAGGAAGCTGCGCAAGCTGGGGGCGACGCGACGGGAGAAGATCGATTGCTGTGGGTTGTTGGCGACGTCGGTGCCCTTTGCGAGCGGGGCGGAGGGGATGGCGACGCGCGGCGAACCCGGCGCGCGGCGCTGGAATACGACGTCGAACGCGGTATGCGCTGCGGTGCTCGACCAGTGGATGCGCACGTCGTAATCCGTATGCTCGGCGATCGCCCAGAACGCTTCGGGGTCCACGGTGCCGCGCTGGCCGTGGTCGGCGACGGCGGTCCGGATGGCGGCGGCGGTGGTGGGTCCTTCGACGGCGTGCAGCCAGCGCAGGAGGTGCGCTTCGCCGGCGAGGCGTGCATTGGGCACGGCGGTGAGGACGAGGTGATCGGGCTGTTTCGCGGCGAGTTCGCGTTCGACGGCTTCTGGCGTCCACTGCTCGCTCCAGGCGATGAAGCGATTCGCAGCGACGGGTGCGGTCCCATCGACGCGGAGGATCACGTCGTAGCGGAAGCGGCAAAGTTCATTGTGCCGGTGGCCGCGCTTGAGTTGGATCTCCACGTCGGTGATGCGTGGATACCGCTTCGGCAGAGCCTCGAAGAAGGCCGGGGAAATGACGAGCTGCTCTTCGTAGGCGAGGCGCTCGGCGGTGCGCCGCGCCCAGTCCTCGGAAGGAAGGTCGTCCGCTGCCTGATGAAGCTGGAGCGAGCCGTGGAAGGCTTCGAGGAGGGAGAAGTTGCGGACGTCACCGATGAGGAAATTGCCGCAGGGTTCGAGCAGCTTGAGGCCACCATCGATGACGCGGTGGAGGTAGTCGAGATTCGGGAAGTATTGAATCACCGAGTTGGTCAAGACGGTGTCGAACTCGCCGGCGGGGACGCCGCTGTAGTCGTCGCCGGCGCGCTGGAGGAGTTTTACCTGCGGGAGGTGGCCGATCTTCCTGGCGAGATCGGCGAGGCCCACCTCGGAAATGTCGAGTCCCCAGAAGGCTGTCGTGTCGGGAGCGATCGGCAGGAGGATCAGGCCGGTGCCGCAGCCGATCTCGAGAGCTCGTTTCGGCTGCAACGCCCGGACCCGTGCGGTGATCTGGTTGACTGCCTCGTAGACCTCCTCCGCCGGTAGGGGCTGGCCGGTGAAGCTACTGTTCCAGCCGACGATGTTTTTCTCGGCGTCTGCGTTCGGCGAAGGCTGGTGGTAGGTTTCGTCGTAGATGGCCTGCCACTGGGCGACTTGCTTTTTCTCCTCCTCCTCCTGATACGCACGATCCTGGATGACGTAAGCGGCGAGTCGCTGGTCACCCGGCCGTTCCTCGTAGGAGGTGACCACGGCCTGCTTCACGGCGGCATGCTCGGCGAGGGTGTTTTCGATCTCACCGAGTTCGATCCGGAAGCCACGCATCTTTACCTGATGGTCGATCCGCCCGAGGCACTCGAGGTCGCCGCTGGGCAAGCGTCGCGCGAGGTCGCCGGTGCGGTAGAGCCGCGCTCCAGGCACGTCGCTGAAAGGGTGGGGGATGAATTTCTCGGCCGTGAGTTCCGGGCGATCGAGGTAGCCGCGAGCGAGTCCAGAGCCGCCGATGAGGAGTTCCCCCTCGGTGACCTGCCGGAGGCTTTCGTCGACGAGGTAGAGTTCCGTGTTGTCGATCGCGTGACCGATCACCACGGGGCCTTCCGTGGACGCAATTCGAGCCAGGGTCGACCAGATGGTGGTCTCCGTAGGGCCATACATGTTCCAGAGTTCGCCGACGCGAGGGAGGATTTGATCGGCCAGTTCGCGGGGAAGGGCTTCACCACCGCAGAGGGCCTTGAAGGACGGGTTTCCCTTCCATCCGGCCTCGATGAGAATCCGCCAGGTCGTCGGCGTCGCCTGCATCATCGTGGCGCCGGAACTCTCCAAGGCAGCGGCTAACTGCGCTCCATCGGCCGCCACTTCCCATGGAACGATGACGACCTTGGCTCCCGATACGATCGGGAGGAAGAACTCCAGACCCGAGATATCGAAAGAAAGCGTGGTGACTGAAAGGAGAACGTCCTGCGAGCAGATGCCAGGCTGCCGCTGCATGGATCGAAGGAAATTGGCGAAGGCGGAGTGCGGGATCTGGACGCCCTTGGGCCGACCGGTGGAGCCCGAGGTAAAGAGGACGTAGGCGAGGTCTTCCGGCTTGGTCGAGGCCGGGGTGAGCGAGCCGCGAACCCGCTCTGCGGGAATCGATTCTACCGGCACCACCTTTCCCGCAAAAGGAGGGAGCTGAGCGATGAGATGCTCCTGAGTGAGAATGGCGATCGGAGAAGCGTCGTCGACGATAAAGGCGAGGCGGTCCTTCGGATAGGTGGGATCGAGGGGTAGGTAAGCGCCGCCCGCCTTGAGCACCCCGAGGAATGCGATGAGGATATCGAGGGATCGCTCGACGCACACGCCGACGAGCGTGCCGGGTCCGACGCCGATTTCCCGGAGGTAGGCTGCGACGCCATTCGCACGGGCGTCGAGCTCCTGGTAGGAGAGCTTTGCGGCTCCAAAAACCGCTGCGGTTTTCTCGGGAGTATGCTCGACTTGGCGTTCAAATAGCTGGTGGACGCTGTGGTCGGCACCCGCTGTTTCGGGAGCCGCGCGCGGAGCAGTGGTGTCGGTCGATGGGGGGCTACCGTTCGGGAGCGTTTCGTCGTTCGTCATTCTTGGCCCTGCGGAATGATGGTCAGATCGTTTTCCATGCGATGGATCGAAAACTCACAGAGAGAGGCACAAAAAGCGAGTAGATTCCCAGTCTGACTTCGGCAATTCCAGTGGAGCCAAGACTCGGGTGATCGAGCGGAAGCCGATACAAACTTTGCCCCCGGAGAGAGGGGCAGGCCGGAGCGGCCGGCCGGTGCGATTAGTAAGCGTTCTCCCGCTTCAGGAAGGTCATGACCATGATCTGCAAGTCGAGCAGGAGATTCCAGTTTTCCAAGTAGTAGAGGTCGCATTTGACTCGCTCGCTGAGGTCGGTGTCGCCACGGAAGCCCTTGACCTGAGCCCAGCCGGTCATCCCAGGTTTGACATTGTGCCGGGCGTTGTAGTGCGGGATTTCATTGCCGAGCTTCTCTGAGTGGTAGAGCCGCTCGGGGCGGGGGCCCACCAGGCTCATATCGCCTTTGAGCACGTTCCAGAATTGTGGCACTTCGTCCAGATTCCAGCGCCGGAGGAAGGCGCCGATTCTAAGCAGGCGCGGATCCTGGCGCTCGGTGGATTGGCTAAGATGGTCGCTCTTTTCCGCCCCAAACTTCATGCTGCGAATCTTATACATCCAGAAGGGGCGGCCATTGCGGCCGCGTCGCTCCTGCCGGAAGAGGATGGGGCCCGGCGATTCCCGGTAGATCAGAAGCCCGAAGACCGCCAGGAGCGGTGGGAGAAAAATCAGACCCACGCACGCGCCGACGATGTCCACCAGCCGTTTGGTCGCGATGTTGGTGCTCCGGTCCAAGGGAAGGCGGGAGACGCCGAGAATCGGGATCCCGCTGACCGTTTCAAGGTGCAACCCGGAGACGAGAATCTGGAAGTACGAAGGGATCACCTTGAATTGGACCATGGTCTTCTCGCAAAGGTTGGCCAGACCCACGATGGCGCCCTGGGATGAGTTCGTGTCGGCGAGCATCACGATGTCGATGCGGCGATTAGCGAGCATGTCGGCGATATTTTCCTCGCTCCCGAGCACAAGCTTCGGGTTGGGCGGATTTCGCAGGAAGTCGCGACCTGCGGGGGTAACGCACCCGACCAATTCATACGCGTCGGCGTGGTCGCTGACGAAGGCGGTTGCGAGGTGCTCGGCCTCTTCACTCCAACCGACGAAAAGAACGCGCTGACGCAGGCTGGCCACCATATCGGAGCGGTGAACGAGCCGGTCGAAAACCCAGCGGAATGCGAGCAAACCGCCGAGAATATTGACCGCTGCGATTGCGACGTAGAGCCGCGAGACGGGCGGAGAGAACTTCAAGATCAACAAAACGCTCATGAACCCCACGACCCAAATGATGGATGATTCGAAGATATGACGGGCGACCCTCCGATACCGCAAAATCACGTTGCGCGCGTAGAGCTGGCGGTAGGTCAGGCTGGCGAGCATCGTCACGATCCCGATCCCGATGTAGCCTGCGTAGTCCTGAAGGGTTACGTTGGAGACGATGCCGTAGGTGCTGAGGGAGGTGTTGAACCGCAGCCAGAAGCTCAAAGTCATCGCTGCGGCGACGACGATCGCATCGCAAATCATGCTCAGGATGACCACACGCTCGGCGAGGGTGCGATCACGGACTGCAGGGGATGCTTCGGTCACCATTTGTGCTGCGATTGCTGGTTCTAGCACGGAAGCCCCGCCAAGGAGAGGGGTGCCGAGATTGTCGTTAGCAGAATGTTCCATAATTGATCCCTTTTTCTGATATTTTGTAGATACTGCCAGATTTCCAGTGGAAGCGTCAATCATCGTTTTGTGCGGGGACGGCGTAGCTCGAATCATTCCTGTCGTTCACAGGGTTCATTTGTGACGGAAAGTCGGCTATCGTGCGAACATTTTGTCCCGCGGGTTCCCGCCCGACACCAAGTAGGCTAGGAGGTCGAGGAGTTCTCCTTCGTTGAGGCTGTTGATCAAGGCTGGCGGCATCATGGAGACATTGAACGGTTCGCGCGTTTTGACCTCGGCCACGTCCACCGCGGTGAGCGCATCCGGCGCGAAGGCGCTCGTCATGACGAAGAGCTTCCCGTTCTCCTCCACCACCACGCGACCGACCACCAGTGAGCCGTCCTTTTTCCCGATCTGCTCGGTCCCATACTGATCGCTGATGATTTTCGAAGGCTCGACGATGTTCTCCGCGAGATCGCGGAGGCTGTAGCGGGCGCCGGAGCCGGTCAGGTCAGGTCCAATATTGCCACCGGTGTCCGCGAAGTGATGGCAGTTGATGCAAAGTGTGGAAGCAAACATGGCTTTGCCCTGCTCGAAGTCGCGGCCGTGCAGGCCACCGCCCGCGAGGGCCACGATGGCGTCGACGCTGTAGGCCTTCCCCGGTCCTTTGGGCGGCACGAGATTCGCCGGGGGCGCGGGTGGAGATTGTTTGGCGAGCGCTTCGAGCGCCGGGCGCGCAGCCGCGTCGCTCACCGTATTGGCGAGCGCTTCGCTGCGGATGTTATCGAGGAATTTGCGGAAGCTGTTTCCGCCCCGCCACGCCGCGGTGTGCGGGAACCACCCGAAGTAAGCTTTTTGCAGTTCTGGGGTCCACCCGACGCGCGCTTCCCGCAGCGCATAGACATAGCCGATCGCCTGGCGGTTCGGGCGGCTGGCGTGCAAACCGGCGACCGCTTGCGAGTAGCGGCTGTTCCGCGCGAGGACCCTTTCGCTAGAGATAGTCACGTCCGCGTCGCGGGCGGTGTCGAGCAGCGGGACGGTGCGCGCGACTACGCTCCGGGAGTCGCAGCAGACGAGGAGTTGGACGAGTTCGCGGTTGGCGAGCGGGTCGGCACTGGGAAAGAGCGGCTCGAGGCGCTCGGCAAGCTGCGCGCGGATGGCGGGCGTGGGTTTGCCGTAGCGAGTGAGCGCGAGTTCGTAGACGCGGAGGAAGCCGAGGCGCAGCGTCGGATCGAGTTTGGCGAGGTCAAAGCGGGCGAGGGCCGTGAGCAGTTGGCCCTGCCGTGCGGTGTCGCCCGGCAGCGTGTCGCCCACGGGGCCGGAGGAAATGCCGGACTTTTTCTGTGCTTCGGCACTGGCAGCCGCGGCGGCGGCACTGCGGCCGGTGCGCGCGAATGCGGTAAGCGCTTCGAGAGCGGCGGTGGGATTCTTCTCGGCGAGCGCGCGGGCCTCCCATTGCTCCACGGGTTGATGCTCGATCGCGGCGCGGGCCGCCCAGCGGATAAAGCGGTCGCCATCGCCCAGGTGCGGCCAGGCCTTCTCGATCGCCTCGGCGCCGATGCCCCCGGCGTGCAGGCTTTCCAATTCGTGGCGCAGCTTCGCCTCCGGCGTGACCGCGAGTGGCGCTGCCGGCGCGGTGGCTTCCGTGCCGGTATAAGTCACCCGGTAGAGCGCGGATTGATTGCCACGGCCGCCGATGGTGACGTAGAGCGCACCGTCCGATTTGCGCACCACCGCGTCGGTGACGGAGAAAGCGTTCCCGCCGATGAACTCCTCCTTTTCCGCGCGGAAACTCGCGCCGTCCGGCGTGAAGTGGATCGCCCAGATGGTCGCGTAGGTCCAGTCCAGCGCGAAGAGCGCGCGCTGATACTTCGCGGGGAATTTCGCTCCGGTTCCGAAGATCGTCCCCGTGGGCGAACCGGGCCCGATGTCCACTGCGGCAGGCAGCGAATCGACATAGTAAGACGGCCAGCGGCCCGCGCCGGAGCGCCATCCATAGTCGCCGCTGCTCACGATGTGATTGATCCGCGTAGGCATATACCACGGCGATCCCATGTCCCACTCCATGTCGGAGTCGTAGGTGAAGAGTTCGCCGTTCGCGTCGAAGGCGATGTCGTATTGGTTGCGAAAGCCGCCGGCGAAAAGTTCGAGGCGCTTGCCGTCGGGGTCGATCTTTCCCACGTAGCCGCCGGGCGCCACGATGCCGCGCGCATGTCCGTTGGCATCCCACATCCGGGGAAGGAGGTGGTCTTCACCGACCGCGGCGAGCCGCGAATACTCGAGCGGCTCGGGGATCTGGGTGTGGTTGCCATTGCAGAAGTAGATCGACTTGCCGTCCGGACCGAGCGCCAGGCCGTGGGTGCCGTGTTCGCCGCTGCCTTTGAAGGCGCGCAACAGTTCGGGTGCTCCGAAGGAGTCGTCAGCCGCGCGATACTTCAGCCGCCAGAGCCCGGCGGGCCGCCCGCTCGGCTTGCGCTGCCCGCCCACGGTGACCTGAGCTTCATTGACCATCACGTAGAGGCTGTCGAAGGCGTAAAGCAGCCCATGGGCGCCGCTGATTTCGTTCGGCAGTGCCTCCACCCTCGTCTCCTTCTGGCCCGCCGCCGGGACAGTGACGCGGAAAAGTTTTCCATATTGATCACCCGCGATCAGGCGGCCCTTGCTGTCCTCGGTGAGCGAAACCCACGATCCCTGTGCATCCTTCGGCACGGTGTAGATCAGTTCGACTGCGAAGCCCTTCGCGATCTGCAAAGCGGCGGGATCGGCAGCCAGGCTCGGGGAGGTCTCCGCCTTGCGGGCCGCTTTGGCCGGGGCGGCCTTCCCGCCGCTGTCGAGAATTTTTCCCCACGGCCCGCCGCCGTAGGTCGCGATGGCTACCGTGGCCTTGAAATCCAGACTTCCAGACACCGCCCCGAGCCAATCCGGCGCAGATTCGACCGCGATCTTTTTTCCGTCCTGCTGCTCGATGTTCAGCCGCACGACCAGCGCCGCCGCACCGGTGTTATTCTTTGCTTCAAACCGCAATTCGTTTGCTCCGACCACCAGCAGCTTTGCCACATCGAGCTGCGCAGGCTCCTGCCAATCTGGCGCCTGTCCCGCGGGTTTGCCGTTGAGGAATGCGGTCGCACCATTGTCGCAGGTGAACTCGAGCCGCGCGCTTTTTACTTCAGCCGGGACATTGAAGCTCGTCTTGAAGGTCGCCCGCTCGCCGTTCTTCGCGTCCTTGCTGATCCAGATCCATTGCGGTTCGGAGTGAGCGGCGAGGGGGACAATGGCGGCGATGAGCAGGGACAGAGTTCGGTTCATGGGATGCGAACTGCAAACCATGAGGCGTGGCCGGCCCTTAGTCGCTTCGTTTCTGCCGCAGCCTGCCGGGCTGGACGCGGCGACCGGATTCACTCGCCGGCGGGAGCATCACCGCCCACCACTGCGCTAGTTCTGCGAATGCCCGGGGTCGAGTCGCCCGGTGGCGTCGTAGATGTAGCATGCCGCCCGGTAAGATGAGGCGACCCGCCGTGCAAACTTCACCGCTGCCGTCGCCGTGGGATACCAGAGCTTCCAGCCGAGGACTGGCAGCTTTAGCGTGTAGCCCCGGACCTGGACGCACGGGCGAACCTCATAGTTCTCGACATGGTTGCCGGTCCGCCGATGGGCGGATTCCTTGCTGATCAGCGCGGCGAATTCGTACGCTGCTTCCGCGGCTTCGATGTCCTCCCCTGGGTGAGAGGTCTTGATCGTTTCCTTGCTTCCACTTGGTGTGCTCATGTTGTTCTTCATCTTCAAATCCGTCTGGGGAGACGCGTTACCGGGGGGAAACTGAGCTGGCGTGATGTTTTGAACACGCCCCGCTGTCGATGTCAATCCGGCATCGGAAAATCGCTTAGACGGAATGTCCGCCGAGGGGTGCGAGCGCGATCCGGTGCGATCACCGGCGACCTACGGAAACAATCCGCGGGCTTTTTTCGCCGCCAGCACGCGCTCGACGCCGATCGCCATCGCCGCCGTGCGATGCGGAATCTTCGCTTCCCTCGCCCGCTTGATCACCGCCGCGAATGCCTGCTCCAGGATGCGGAAGAGCCGGTCCATGACTTCCGTCTCGTTCCACAAAAAGGCCTGCAGCCCTTGCACCCACTCGAAGTAGCTGACGATGACGCCGCCGGCATTGCAGAGGATGTCGGGGATCACAAAAATCTCCGCTCACCGCTCAAAGAGGATGCGATCGGCGGCCGGAGTGGTCGGCCCGTTGGCGCCTTCCGCGAGGATGCGGCATTGCAGCCGGCCGGCATTGTGTTCGGTGATCACGGCCTCCACGGCGGCGGGCACCAGCACGTCGCATTTTAGCGTCAGCAGTTCGTCGGCGGAAATGGGCGTCGCTTCCATGAACCCCTGCAGGCTGCCGTGCCGGGCGACGTAGTCACTGGCCGCGCGCACGTCGATCCCATCCGCCCGGTGATAGGCGCCGAACTGATCGCTCAGACCGATCACCTTCATCCCGCTCTTCTGGGCGAGCCCGAGCGCTGCGACCGCACCCACATTGCCAAATCCCTGCACGACCGCCGTGCAATGATCCGGCTGCATCTTGAGGAGATTCAGCGCCCGCTCGATGAGGTAGACCACGCCGCGCCCGGTCGCTTCGCGGCGGCCGCTGGTGCCGCCCACGGACACGGGTTTGCCGGTCACGATCTCCGGCACCGCGTAGCCCTGGTGCACGGAATACGTGTCCATGAACCACGCCATGACCTGCTCGTTCGTGCCCATGTCGGGCCCCATGATGTCCGTGTGCGGGCCGACGAACGAGATCATCTCCTGCATGTAGCGGCGCGAGACGGCCTCGAGTTCGCGGAGTGAAAGCGTGCGCGGGTCCACGGTCACGCCGCCCTTTGCGCCGCCGTAGGGCAGGCCGGTCAGCGCACATTTCCAGCTCATCCACGTGGCGAGCGCGGCCACCTCGCCGAGCGTCACGGAGGGATGAAAGCGGGTGCCGCCCTTCGTCGGCCCGAGCGCGAGATGGTGCTGCACGCGGTAGCCCTGGAAAGTCTGCACCCGTCCGTCGTCCATCCGCACTGGGAGCGTCACGGCCAGCGCCCGCTTCGGGAGGAGCATGCGTTCGCGATGCTCAGGCTCGATCTGGAGATAGTCGGCGATGACCGAGAACTGCTCGGCGGCCATCGTATAGGCGGGATCGGCGTAGATATCCATGATGGGTGAATGTAGGCGGTGAACGGTGGCCGGTCAGCAGATTGGCGGGCGCGAAGCGCGATGAAAAGTCTGCTCGCTGATTTCTTCCCACCCTTGACTGCCCGCCTGCGATCCTCCTACCTTCGCGTCCTCATGGAGACTCCCCGCACCGAGGTGGTGATTTGCGGCGGCAATGGCGCGGAGTTGGTCCGCACCGTGCTCGTTCCGGGCGAATACGACATCGGCCGTGATCCGGATTGTGGACTCTGCGTGCAGGCCGATCTCGTCTCCCGGCGGCACGCGCGGCTGACGATTAACTTCGACCACGCGCTGATCGAAGACCTCGGCAGCGACAGCGGCACTTTCGTCAATGGCCAGCCCGTCACCGAGGCCACCCGGCTCTGGCCGGGGCAGAAAATCCAGCTCGGCCCGGCGACGGTCACGCTCCGCCGGCAGAAGGCCACGGCCGACGACGGCCAGTCACTCGCCCCGCAGACCGCCACCGTGCGCCAGCTTCTGCCCGAGAAATTTTTGCGCGAAAGCAAGTATGACATCGGCGCCGTGGTCGCGCAGGGCGGCATGGGCGCGATCCTCGACGCGCGGGAAACCACCATCGAACGCAAGGTGGCGATGAAAGTGATGCTCGATGCCTCCTCGCCGGATGACATCACCCGCTTCGTCGCCGAGGCCAGGGTGACCGGCCACCTCGAACATCCGAACATCGTCCCCGTCCACGAGTTGAGCGTGGATGAAAACGACCAGGTCTTTTACACCATGAAGCTGGTGCGCGGCATCACCCTGCGCCGGGTCTTCGAGCTGCTCGCCGGGGGCGACGACGCGGCGCTCGCGAAGTATCCGCTGCCGGCGCTGCTCACCATCTTCCAGAAAGTCTGCGACGCCCTCGCCTTCGCGCACAGCCGGGGCGTCATCCATCGCGATCTCAAGCCCGAGAACATCATGCTCGGCGACTACGGCGAAGCGCTCGTCATGGACTGGGGGCTGGCGAAGCGGGTCGAAGTGGGAAGTCGGAACGCGGAACGCGGAACTGAGCCCACGGCGCGCGCGAGCGGCACTTCCGAGATCCCCCTTCCCACTTCCGACTTCCAGACCCTCGCCGGCACCATCATGGGCACACCGCAGTACATGGCCCCCGAGCAGGCCCGCGGGGAGATCGAGGCGCTCGACGCGCGCAGCGACATCTATGCGCTCGGTGCCATCCTTTACCACGCGCTCACGCTCTGTTCCCCGGTCGAGGCCGGCTCGCTCGACGACATCCTCGCCAAGGTGTGCGCCGGCGACATCATCCCGCCGATCCAGCGCCGACCGCCTCCGCCGCCACGTCATCCCGCACCTGCACCGGCCCCACCGAGCGGGGTCGGAGCGCCCGTTCCACCGGCGGTTGATCTCCACGCGCCGACCGTGCTCCAGCGCGCCCCTGTAGCGGCGGTCCATGACCGCCGCACGTCCTCCGCCCGCAAAGATGGCGACGCTCATAGAGCGCCGCTACCGCATCTCCCCGGCGGCAGCGTGCCCGAGTCGCTCAACGCCGTGGTGATGAAGGCGATGGCGCTCGCACCGGCGGCGCGCTACCAGAGCGTCGCCGACTTGCAGGCCGAGATCACCGCCTACCAAAACGGCTTCGCCACCGGGGCGGAGCGCGCGGGGCTGGGCAGGCAGCTCGTGCTGCTCATCAAGCGGCACAAAGGCGCGTTCGGCACCGCAGCGGCGGCGTGGTTCGTCATCACCGCGCTCGCGGTTTGGTTCGTCATCAATCTCCGCATCAAGGAACGCCGCGCCGTCGTGGGCGAGCAGCGCGCCATCGCATCCGAAGGCGTTGCCAAAGCCGAGACCGAGCGCGCAACGGAGGCTGAACAGGCGGCAAAAGTGTCCGAAGCCGTCGCCTTGAGGGAAAAGGAAGCCACCCGCCGTGCCCTGGCGAAATCCCAACTCGCCCTCGCTGAGGCGGCGTATCGCGACCATGACGGCGGCGCGATCCAAGCGGCACTCAAGGACGTGCCGGACGACCTGCGCGACTCGAACTGGAGCTATCTGCTGGAACACGCGGACAATTCCATCGCCACGATCCGCACCACCTCGAGCGGTGATATCGGGGATGTGGCGGCGCATCCAAAAAAACCGGGGGTGTTTGCCGTCATTGGCGCGAATGGCTGCGTCGCCTTCGTGGAAGCCCGGACGGGGATCAGGCTGCTGGAATTTCATTCTGGTTTTGGAGTGGGTAAAATTGGTGTTTACAGTCTCGCCATCTCCCCGGACGGGGAGAAAGTGGCGATTGGTAAAAGCGGAGAAGGCGGGATCGTCATTCACAGCGCTGTGGATGGGAGCAAGCTTGCCGAGTGGCCGTCTGGAACAGCCAACAGGCTGCAGTTCAGCCCGGATGGAAAACAACTTCTCCAAGTCAGCGTGCCCGCCAAGAGCATCAGCCTCTTGGACGCCGAGAATGGCAGTCCGATTTGGACCTATCAGTCCGACGGTGCAGGAGCGGGTATGAACGCGGTCTTGGCTCCCGATGGAAAGACCGTGCTTACGTTTTTTAACAAGGAGCGGCTCCGCTTGTTGTCCGCCAAGGATGGCAGCGTTGTGCGGACGTATTACGCCGGGGCCAACGGAGGTGAGGGCCTCCGGATCAGCCCGGACAACGGCAATGTACTGATTGGCGATTCGCGCGATTACCACGGCGCGGTTAGGTGCATCGAGAACAAGGAAAACGGGCGGCTCCTCTTCCAGTTTCAGGATGATACTCTGCTCCAAGACTTGGCCTACACTGCCGATGGCCGCCGCATCGTGACTCTGTCCAACGTCCCGGGAGGACGGCAGTCCATTAAAGTCTGGGACGCACAAACCGGCACCCTGCTCCAGACTTTCATGGGAGGCAGCGGCTTTGGCCGCACCATCGGGGTGCATCCGCTTTCGAATGAAATCGTCGTTGCGGGTCAGGTCACCAAGGTTTGGGACCTGCCCCCGCCTCAGGAAAAGCGGAAGCTGATCCAGGCCTCTGCCAGTTTGACTGGAACCTTCTGGGGCACGGATGATCTGCTCCTCACCCGCAGAACCAACCTGGACTTGGCCGTGCTGGACCTGCGGGCGGCCGACCCGCAGAAACAGCCGTTCTGGGAACCCTCGCGGCAGAATCGGAAATTTAATTTTGATGCTTTCACCGTGAGCGCGGATGGGCGCTACGCCGCTATCGCCAATCCTTTTGGTGCCGGGCAAGACTATCCTATCCAGTTTCTCCGCTTGAATGGGAACAAGGTGGAAGAAGTGAACTCCCTCTACACAAAGGCCGTCCCTTCCAAGATGCGACTGAGCCCGGATGGCTCGCGCTTGCTGGTCGTGGCCAAACTCCTCGATACGTCGAGCGGCACGGAACTGCTCGGATTGAAGTTCACGGACATCTTGGCTCTGAATTCCGCCGCTTGGCTCGACAATGGGCATCTGGTTACCGCCGTTTCTTTCTTTAAGAACCGGGGTATTGCCGGATCCAAGGAACAACTCATTCTCTGGGATGCCGCGACCGGGAAGCGGCTCCAGACGGTGGACAACCCGAGCGCCATCTTCTGCCTCGCCGCCCTTCCCGATGCTCCGCTCTTTGCCGAGGCGGGCAGCGATAAGATGGTGCGGATGCGCGATGTAAAAACGCTGGAGGTGAAGCGGGAGTTCCGCGCTCACGATGCGGCCATCACCTCGATGGCGCTGCATCCCTCCCGGCCCATCCTCGCCACCGGCTCCGACGACCTCACGGTGAAGCTGTGGGATTTGGAAAGCGGTCGTTGCGTCGAGGAGTTGCGCGGCCCGGTCGGTCGGATCGGACAGTTGTCCATCAGCCCCGGCGGCAAGCGCCTCGCTTGCTGGTCTCCAGGCATCACGCGCATCTGGGAGCCGAAGTGCTTTACCGAAAAGCCCGCGGACAAGGTGGACGCCGACGGCTGGGAGAATCTGCTGGCGCAATTGACGCCCGCCTCCGTGGCCGGGGCCGACAATGGCTGGCGGCTGAACAACGGCGTGCTCTTGAGCGGAGGAAAGAGCTGGGCGTCTGTTGCGCTGCCGGGAAACTTTGCACAAACCAGCTACCAGATGCGCGTCAAGCTGCGTGCACTGGATCCAAAACAATCCTTCGCTGTGTTTTTGCCCGTGGCCGGCAAGCGGGCTGCATTCTCCCTTGGCGCCCCGCGGGGCAACGGCTTTTCCACCTATCTGAATACAGCCAGCGGTTCAGATGGCGCCGGACCCGTGAAGGGACAGGTGCTGAAAGACTCCGAACTGCACGAACTGGAACTCACCGTCCGTCTCGACGGAGACAACGCCAGATTTGAAGCCCGCCTTGACGAGCAGCCGCTTTACCAATGGTCTGGCCCGGTCGCCGAGCTCAGAGCGCAGCTAAAAGAGTGGGGGTCCGTGCCCGCGGAAAGCATCGGCCTCGGCACGCACCGACCGGATTGGGTGGTGTATGCGGTGAAGGTGAAGCGGTTGTGAACAACGATCTGCGGCTTGCAGCCGCCGGGAGCGGGAGGGACGGCGATTGAAAACCGTCGCTCCTTGAAAGTGCGCGACTCGACTTCCCCCTGTTACGATTTGAAGTCGCGCGTTTGAAATTGGACCGCGGCGATCACCACCAGCGTGAGATCCACCGCCAGCAGGTAGGCATAGTCTTCGCCGATCTGCGCCCACGGAATATGTTCGCGGAAGATATTCGCCCAAGTGGCCATGTGCGTGGTCAGGAACCACTGCTTGATGCTTTCAAAGTAGGGAATGCCTTTGAAGATGAAGTCGATCATCACATAGCTCAGGGTCGTGATCGTCGCGGCCGCGGGCTTCATATTGAAACAGGAAAGCGCAAAGCCGAGCGACGTCACCGAGAGAAAACTGAAGCCGAGCAGGGGCAGGCAGGCGAGGTAACGCACGAGACCCGGACCTCTTTCATAGAGTGCAAAGACGCCCTCCAGCGGCGCGTAAACGAAGAGGCCGCCCAAACCCTGGCGCGCGACTCCCGCCAGCAGCGCGGTGATGCCGATGAATGAAATCAGCACGAACGTGTAAATCACGCAGGCCAGGTACTTCACCGCGAGCACCCGCAGGCGGTTCACCGGCCGGCAGAGCATCATCCGCATCGTCCCGTCTTCGACCTCCTTCGAGACCACATCTCCCGCCACCAGCGAGAGATAGAGTGAGCCGAGCAGCGAGATCGTGGACATCAGGATGATGAAGGCCAGCGTCACCCCGGAGAAATACTCACTGAAACCGTAGCCCGCGCCTTCGATCAGCCGGCGATAGGCCGCCTGCACCTTGGGCAGTTGAAACAGCGCCAGCACGAGCAACTCCACGGCGAGAAACGCGCCGAAGCCGATGTAAGTGCGTTTGCGGGCAAACATCTTCCGGAGTTCGGCGCGGAGTTGGCGGATGAAAAGAGACATGGTGGGAGTCAGCGAGCGGGGCTCACAAATTCGGCCCTCCGCCCGCGGTCAATTCGAGATACACCTGCTCAAGGCTGAGCCGCTGCGGCTCCACGGCCCGCACCTTCACGCCCGCCGCCACGAGCGCCGCGACGATATCGGCCACATCGCGGGCCGGTGGCAGCTCGATGATCGATTCCGGCAGCACCTTTCCGCCTAGTTCCACCACGGTCGCCGCCGTCTTCGCCCACTCATCGACCTCGAGGTGGAAGCGGGAGCCGTCGGTCGCCAGCGATTCCCAGCGCCCTTCGAAAATCTTCACCCCGCGATGCAACACCGCCACGCGATCACACAACTGCTCCACCTCGGAAAGCAGGTGCGAAGAAAATAGCACCGTCAGCCCGCGCTCGCGATTCAGCCGCTGGATCAGCTCGCGGATCTCGTGAATCCCCTCCGGATCGAGCCCCTCCGTCGGCTCATCGAGCAGGATCAAATCCGGCGCCGGGAGCAGCGCCTGCGCGAGCCCCAGCCGCTGGCGCATGCCGTGGCTGTAGGTCCGCACCGGATCATGAATCCGCGCCGCCAGCCCCACCGTGGCCACCGCTTCCTCCATCTCCCGCCGCGGCACCATCGCAGAGTAGCTCGTGAAGATCTCCAGATTCGCCCAGCCGCTCAGGTAATCGTAAAACGCCGGCGCCTCGAAAATCGCGCCCACCTTTCCGAGCGCCCGCGCCCGGTCCCGCTGCACCGAGACCCCGCCGATGAACGCCTCGCCCGCATCGGCAAATACCTGACCGAGCATGATGCCGAAGGTCGTGCTCTTGCCCGCGCCATTGTGCCCGAGCAGGCCGAAGATTTCGCCCCGCTTTACCGTGAGCGAGAGATCGCGTAGCGCCGGCTTGCCCTTGAAGGCTTTCGACAAGTTTTTCAGCTCGATCATCCGGCTCGCACGTTTCCCGTCCCCCGCAGTGCCTGCAAACCTTTTCGCGAGCCGCGAAGAAACCTCCGCGCCCGAGCTTGCATCTTCGCCGGAAGTTCCGCATCTTCCCGCCCCTTCACGAAAAACGGCGGGGTAGCCAAGTGGTAAGGCCGGGGTCTGCAAAACCCCTATTCGGGGGTTCGATTCCCCCCCCCGCCTCTCTCCCTGATTCCATCAGGGTTTGCGGGCGATCGGGTCTTCAAAAAGGCGAAAGTTCAAACAAAAGTTCAAACACATCCACCCTTTTCCGCCATCATCCGCAGACGTGCAAGACCGTCCCCGCGCTGCATCGCGGCGAAGGATTCGCCGCTTCGTTCCCGCCCTCTATTGGAAAACGCCACCTTTTGAGCCGGATTTACTCCCGCGCGCGCGCGCCTGCGCGGATCGGTCCCAAAACTATCAAGTTTCCCTCGGAGGAATCAGCCCTTCTGCAATCAGCGCCCGCCGAATGATCGCAAACTTTCTCGACCTCGCCAGCCAGCGGAAGACGGTGCTCTTCGCCGGCATGGCTTTGTCACGGCATACGGAACTCAGCGATTCGCCGAGGGCGATGCGCTCGCAAATTCTTTCCTCGATTGCGCGGGTGCGAATCGAGGGGCGTCCAGGGCGGCGCTTTCTTGCGGGCATGGCGGCGCAATCATGGCCCCGCTTCAACTACCCGGCAAGCCCCCGCCGCTTCACGCGCGCGAACCCGCGGCGAATCCTGATGCACCCCGCCTGCGCGCCCTGAATCTGATCGCGACGAAGCGCACGCTGCGCGCGGACGAGCAGGCGGAGCTTGCGCGGCTGGAGAAACAGACTGATGAAAACACTCGTGAACAATCAATCGCTGATGACGGAACCCGCACCCGATCCGGTGACGCCGGAGCAGAAGGCGGAGCACGCGGAGGTGCTGGCCCAACTGCTCGATCCCTCGACGCCGTTAGGAGCTTTATTTCACGCGGGAACGAGCGGGGATTTGAGTGGCACTACCGGCGGCTTGGAATCACAAAAGTAATCGTCGGTCCTGAAGAGGCTCCCGGCGGAATGGCAATGAAGCGCAACGGGCGCTTGCTGTGGAATGCGGAACGAGTTGCGGCAAAGTTGCTGTCTGGGCCGGTGGAAACGCGGCAGGAGTTATTGCATACACTCGCCATCGAAGAGTTTGCGCATCGCGCTCAGGACGTGGTGGACCCGAATGGCTACGGTCGCTCCGCTCGGGTGGCCGTCCCGCCATAGCGTTCGAGAACGCGACGGATGCGGCCAAGGCATTCGCGGCAGAGGCTCAAGGGTCTCATCGGCTTTTCGGAAATCTTAGCACAACCTTAGCAATCCTTAGCCGCGCGCCCGCACCGTGCCCGCCGAATCGCCTCGCGCGCAGGGGTGCGCGCTGTCCGGCGCTATCCGATCCCCGGCGCCGCCTCGCCGGTCAGTTCTTCGATCTCCTTGGCGAGTTCGTCGGCCTGAGTCCGCAGCGTCTCCATTTCCTTTTCCAACGCTTCGACGTGCCGGTTCACGGCCTCATCGAAAAACTCCGGGGTCTTCGCCGTCAGCCGGTGCAACTCGTAATCCGGGCTCTCCTTGAGCTGATTGATCGCTTCGAGCACACGAATGATTTCCAGCTCGATGCTTTCCCACAGACGGCGCAGTTGCTCGATTTCGCGCTCCTCGGCAAAGTCGAGTGCCGCCCAGCCTTGCCGCAAAATGAAGCCGTGCGGGTCTTCGGCAATTTTGCGGAGTGTCGCAACGTCGCCGGTATCCTTCGCGTGATTGATGGCAGCGGTCAGCCGGTGATAAGTCTCCTGCTTCTCCGGTTCATGCGCGAAGCGGTCGGGGTGAAACAGCTTCACTAGCTTCCGGTATAGCTTCTTCAGCTCGGCGGCTTCCTCGGCGGAGAGTTCCTTCTTTTGCGCCATCGCCGCCGCCGTCTCCTCGTAATCGCGCTCATGCTGCGCGCTTGCCTGCCGGTATTCCTGCTCGACCTTCGCGGCGTCTTCCTCGCCGTGCCGGACGAGGAAATCCAAGTACTTCCGGCGATAGTTGATGACGATCCGCAGCCGGTCGCGCCGCTGGAACTGCTCGCGGAGCCGGGCAAACAGCCGGGCCGTCAACGTATCCACCTTCGCCCTCTCGACAGTGAAGCCCGCTTCCAATTCGGCCAGCCGCGCGCGCGCCGCGTCCACGAGCGCCCACAGACGTTGCATCTCCGGGTTGACGTAAAGCACCAGTCCATTGCCGGCGACTGCCACGGTGCCCGGAGCGCACTCCCAGGCGACGAAGGGCGCGGCTTCCGGCGTTTCTTCCAAGCTTCGCAAATACCAGCGCCCCATCCTCGCATTGCGGGCGTTGCTGGACTGCGCCAGACCGTCCAGCCAGCGACGCAATTCGGCATCGGTGCGCGCCTCGGCGATGGACTTGCCCTTGTGTTTCCCGAACGCGATGCGCGAGGGATACCACTCTTCCGCGGCGAAGGCCGCAAGCTGCTCCCACGTCTCCAGTCCGCGCTCTTCGGCGAGCGGTCGCAGCACCGTCGCGAAAAGATCAGCCACGGTAAGGACATCACCCAGCGCCGTGTGTGCGCCGCGTTCCGGCAGGCGGTAATACTGGCGCAGGGTTTGCAGCTTGCAGTTACCCGCCGGCACGGGATCGAGGAGACGCTGCGCCAGCCGTAGTGCGCATAGGCCGCGATTGCTCGTGCCCGGCAGACCAAGCCGATTCCATTCGGGCCGCAAAACCTCGTCGAGATCGTAGGTGAGATTGTAAGACACCAGCGGCAACGAGCCGGCGTAGGTCGCGAAGTCCCGATGGACGGACTCGGGCGACTCGCCATCGCGATCCAGTATCTCGCGAGTGTACCCATTCACCCGTGAAGCTTCGGTCGGAATGTCCGCGTTATGATTGAGGAGCTTCCGAAAAGGCTCCCCTTCACGTTCCCATCCACGCATCCGCTGCGCGGCGAGTTCCACCACGAAGACCGGGGCAGTTGACCCGGTCGTCTCTGTATCGAGCAAAAGCCAACTGGTTCGATTCATTCCATTCTCAAGAAACTCTGGTCAGGCCGATGCAGCAATTCCGTTACGTCCGGTTCATAGCTCACATATTTTAGGTTCCGAAGCGACCGAACGTCGAGCGATGCTATTTTTCCTTGAAGGATGCCGCAGACTAGCTTCTCTAGCTCGGGGACGCGTGAAAGGTCGAGTTCGGTTATCGCAGTATATTGACACCAAAGCTCTCGGAGTTCTGGTACTGCCGAAAGATCGAGCTCGCGAAGATTACGCGCGCCACAGCAAAAAAGCTTTGTAAGGTGTGGAACATTCGAGAGATCAAGCTTTCTCAAGCGGTTTCCACCGCAGGCAAGCTCGGCAATGTGTGGGTTTCTGGAAACATCAAGCTCAGTCAGACGATTGTTTTTGCAGCAAAGTTCACGAAGAGTTGGGACGTGGGAGAGGTCCAATTTTTCGATTTCGTTATCCGAGCAGTCGAGCTTTGTAAGGTTTGGAACGGATTCAAGAGAAAGAGCTGCTAAGTCAAAATTCTTGAGCTGTAGTTCCAATAGCTTCGGGACACCCTCCAAGCAAAGCTCCGCAATTTTCACGGTGTCGCAACAAAGACACCGAAGCTTTGGCAATGCCGGACGAAATGAAGAAATGCCTGTATCTCGCCCCCACCAATCCCTGCTTCCTGGCCAAATGTTCATTACTTCAATTTCCAAGCCTTCTACCCAGACGAACTCACGAAGCGGTAGAAGCTCGAAATTCCAGGTAAGCATCACGATCCGCCCTTCTACTATCGTCGTCGGCGGAAAATCGAAGTGCCGGTATCCGATCGGGGCGTTTCCGGGAAATTCGTTTGGGCCGCGCTTGGGCGGAACATAACGGCAATAATCGTCCAGCAATCGCCGCAATTTCTCCTCCGGCTCCAAAGCCAATGCCTCCGACCAAGCGAGAATCTGCCGGTAATCCGGCTCGCAAAACGCATAGGCACCGATTCTCCGCTGAGCGGATTGAATGCCCGTCCGCGCAAGCGTCAACTCCAACGTCTCCCCGACCATCGCCGCAAGGATCCGTTTCGCTCCCGCCGCCATGTTCGTGAGCGAACCGTCGGGGAGAGGAGTCAGCGAACGATCATCGTGGTCAGACATGGCGCGACGCCTCGCCCGGCTCTAGTGTCCGCCGAGCGTGCGAATTTCAATGGTACTTAGCGCAGGCTTCGCCGCAAAGGCGAGCGCGGAATCGGCGCACCCGACAACCGCCCCGCGCCGGAAGCTACGCCGCCTCCAACGCTTCCGGGAGATACCTTATGCAGACGAGCAGCCGCCGCGCCGCACGCACCCGGCATCTGCGTTCCGTTTTTCCATGAGATGCCTCGCCGTTCGACGCCCCCGCTTACCGCGACCGCTTACCCGCAAAGCGCCCAAAACTGCGCTTCTCCGCCGCCGTGAGCGCGCGCGCCCCATGCTCCAGCGCGATCCGGTCAAATTCCTGTGCGGTGAGAGCGCCGCGCTTGAGCGGGCGAATCGTCACGGCTTTGGGCGTCGCCTTGGCGTGCTCAGTGCGCGAGATAGAACGCGAGGAGGGCCGAGTGGTTTTTTTGGAAGTCGCGCAAGGCATGGCCAAAGATTTGAGCATGAGTTAAGCCCGCGAAGGTCTGTTTGTAAAGCAGCCCGGCCCGCCGCCCGATCACGTCGCGATGCGCGAAGCCGTGGGCGCAATCATACCGCGTGGCGCATTCCCAGCCCGCATCCGTCCAGGTGAGCAGGATCACAGCGAAGGACTCGACAGTCCCGCGCCGGGTCGCACGCCAGACGAGAATCCGCGCGCCCTCCAGCTCGATGATCCAGTGCTTCAATGGCATGGCGAGACGTGTAGCGGTGGCAGTGCGGTTGTCACGCCGGGAGCGCGGTTATGGTTGAAAATGACGCCACAACGCCACAACCCTGATGGATACTTGCTTCCGGGGCGATTTCGACAACGCAACAGCATCGCCGCGTTGCGTCCCTCGAATCGTCCGCAAACCTTGTCCCAGTCTTGATTGTGGCGTTGTGGCGTTCCTGAAAGGGTTTCATGCGAGGTAACGCGCCCATGCCTCCTCGAACTGCGCTGTTTTGTAACCCTTCGGCGTATTCCCGTCGTCGAGGCGGATAGTCGTCGCGGCGATGCTGAACGGCTTGAGCAGCTTCGCCAGTCGCGCAGCAGGCCCGCGGACATTGCCGCTGGCCACGTCCCTCTCCCACATGCTCGCCCACGGTGAGTCGTCATCGCGCGCAATCAACGCCTCCAATGCCTCCTTCGTCGCGATTCGGTCGGTTTGCTTCTCGCGGAAGATGTCCCGAAAGGCCGCGAGCAGTTTCGTTCCGGCATTTTCATCCTGTGCCTCGGTGCCCGTGCAAAGCTCCACGAGCGAGCGTCGCGCGAGTTCCCGCCAGTGGCCTCCAGCGAGGTCGGCAATCGCCAGCAACGGCTCGCAAATGTCCGCCTGTCGGTCGCGAAGTTCATCGGGGACGGCAGGGCGCGCGTCTTGCAAGATTCCGATCGTCGTCGGATTTTCTGCCCACTTTCGGAGCGATTCCGTCAATGGCTCCGCGAGCGGCGCGACCTGGCGTGCGCGAAATTTTTCGATGTGGTGAGTGCGAGCACGGCGCGCGAGCACGATCGGGATTGCGCGGTCGGCCACGGTGTCAGGCAGCCGGCCGATTCCCGCGATTGCCTTCGCGCAGAACACAGAGAAATCCACAACCGCGTGCGTGTTCGGAGCGCATCGCGGCACCGTTGCCCGGCGCTCAAAGCCAGCATTCAACACAGCACGGGTTCCTTCGTTGTCGTCCCCCTTCGCGGAGAATATCGTGTCAACTTCATCGAGAAGCAGCGTCGGTCGATCTTGCGCAATTTTCCGAAACAACACCGCTTCGCTAGGGCGGACGACCAACCACGGTTTGACGGTCAAGAGCCGCAGGCAATCGAGCAGCGTGCTCTTGCCGCAGCGTTTCACAGGCGAGCAGACGTGCAGGTAGGGCGTGAAGTCGAATGCGTCGAGCACCCAGGTGTGTGCGATCCACAAGGTCACGGCGTATCCGTGGGCTTCGGAGGGAAACACGACGTAGCGCAGCAGGAAGTTGCGGATGCCGTCGAGTGCCGCCGAGAGGTCGGGCGCAAACTCGTCGAGCTTCACTCGCTGCGCGTTGCGTCGCGCCTCGTGCAAGGCCGCCGCGCCTTTCGCCATGAGCACGTCGCTCGCATCCTTCGGGACGGTCTCCGCGATCATGCTGCCACCTTCCCGCGCTCGGGCGCGACGGATGCGATTTCGATACTCCGCGCGATGCCGGCGAGCGACTCAACGAGCGTGTCACGCAAGCTCGCACCGGAGGCGTCGGCATCGGGCCAGATGACGACGTTACGTCCGCGAAATTGGCCCGCCCATTCGTGACGCCACGCCTTCGCGCCGGGGACCGCAACGGCGATTTCCGTCGTCTCATTGTCAATGCCGGCGTCCACTAGGGCAATGCACGCCGTCTCGCCCTCGGTGATGTGAATGGTTTCCGTGCATGGCAACAGCCGGTCGCCTCGCCACAGCGAATGCTGAGCACCGAACAGCCAGCGAAACTTCTGCCCGGTGAATGCCGCGGCGAGGTCCGGCGTAAGCGGTTTCAAACGCAGCTTCGCGCCGGTCGGATAGATGAGCACGAGCTTGCCGTCGTCGAGTCCAAGGCACGGATCGAGCGCCAGCCCGCGAACCGTCTTTTCCTGCCAGCCTCGGGCGCGGGCGATGCGGCGCAACGTCCGTTCGTCGCGCAACAGCGCCTCGGCGAACCCGACGCAGCGGCAAAGCTCCGCGTCGGTCAGCCGGTACGGCTGCCAGGCGGGCTTTGGCGCAATGATGCGGGGCGCTGTTTGTGCCGGCGCGGCGGATCCGGCCACGCCGAGCCAATCCGAGCAAACGCGCAAGGCATCGGAGAACTCGACACCCTTCGCCCGCCGGTAAAGCTCGGCTAGGTTATCGCCGCCTTTGTCCCCGGCTGCGAAGTCGCAGAAGACGCCAGCCTTGCCACCGCGGATGCAGATCGACAGCGATCCTCCCGCTTCGCCTGCCAGTGAACCGACAAGCCAGTTGCCACCCTCGCGCCGGCCGTTCGGAAACAACCACCGGCAAAACTCGTCGGCGCGCTCCGCGAGCGCCGCTTTGATTTCCTCGGTGTCATTCATGGTGCCCGGCCCCCTTCCCGGTCGCCGCAATCTTGCATGCCGGTGCGCGCTCGCGTAACGTCGTCGCGTCTTGCCTAGCAGCAGACTCCTTGAGTTGGCGCACCTTGCCGGGTGCGCTTTCTCTTTTTCGTGGTCGTCGTCTCCCGGCGAGCGCCGGGCCGGTGAGGGTTCGAGGAACGCTCATTAGGCTTTCCCTTCCTCGCCGGAGATGAAGGCGTTGAGCGAATCGAAGGACACCAAGCGGATGCCCGACTGCGCATCGCGCCGCGTCTTGAGCACCCGCGAGCGGATTTTGCCCTCGGCGAGCAAGGCGTACAATGTCGATCTTCCGACGCCGAAAAGCCGGGTCGCTTCGTTGATGCGAAGCCAGACCGGGCGGGTTGAGGGTTGTGGTGTGAGTCCCGACGCTGCCGAGGCTGCGTTCGCGGTTGTTTGTCCGGATGCGTTTCGTTGCATGGGGACAAACCTCACATCCCGATGGCCTTAATTCACTCTGTCGGTGCCCCGCCCAATGCCGCCGTCACACTTTTTCAGCCAGTTGGCCCACCTGCTCGCTAGCTACACAGGGCGAGTCGTGCGTTCCACGTCGCCGGGTCACACTTTTCCCCGGAGTTTTTTTCGGCTTTTCGCCTTTCGAGCGGCTGCCCGTGCGCGTCTCACAACAATTTTCAAATGTTCGAAGTGCTTGGTCCAGGCCTGAACATCGTTAGGCGACGTAATGTCCAACGGCTCTAGTATCCGCAAAAGGGCAGGGTTTCCGAGAGTCAGTGTCCAGTTCTGCACGTCCCAAAGGGGATCCCAATAGCGACCTTTCCAGAGCAATTCTGCTCGCTCTAACTCGAGAAAGGCCACGTAAGCCTCGATCGTCGGAGGGACGGCAGGTGCGCCCGGTTTTCGAAGCTGTGACCACGGCGCTTTACCCTCCCGCTGAAGCGCTGCGTTGTGACATCGCAAGAGCACCGGCTCAAATTCCGCCCAATTCACGGTGGCCGGATCACGCGCTCCTATTCGCGTTTCTCTCAAGACTGCGCAGAACGCTTTCGTCATTCACTCATCCTTCGATCCCGTAGGGCGCGAAAGGACACCGAGCGGTCTTGGAGGCGTGCTTGCTGCAATCCGCGTCACGAAGCCTACCACACGTTTCCATAACCGCAGCTTAGGGAAGTGACGGTCAACCTTCTGCCAAACCGGCCAACCCGGCACCGGCCAGTGTTTGCTAACCACTTCGGCCGTCTCATTTACAAGCCCGTCCAACTTGTTCAAGTCGTCACGGCTAGGATACGTGACGACTGAGGCGACCGGGAACGAGCAGCAGGCATCCAGGCGCAATAACGCTACCTCAAGATCGAACCGCAACGTGCTCTCTCTGGCATAACGCTTTTCGTCTGCGGAAAGCTCCGGAAAGATATCGGTGGGATCATAAACGTAGGTCACTCCATCTAAGGGAGATAGCACCCTCCTTCGTTGAGGCGGCTTTGACGTAGCGAGACCTTTGGTGATTTTCTCAAACGCCACTGCGGCGCTAATTTTCTGCGTTTTGGCGACGCGCCTCGCAATTCCGGCAAGGCTTGCCACCTGGGAATCGAGCGCCATTTTACGCGGCGTCACCTTGCACTTCCCACGCTTGGCAGCTTGCTCACCGCGGCCCGCAGGTTCTCAACGTCGAGGTGTGTGTAGCGCGCATGGCTTTGGTCATCGGCGTGCCCGCTCAACTTCTGCCGCAGTTCCTTCGCAACTCCCGCGTTGGCAAGCGCCGAAACAAAGGAATGCCTCAAGCTGTGAAAGCTCAGGCTACTCGTCTTTCGCCCCTTTCCGTCCGCGCCGCGGGTGAGCCTGCCCTTGACCTTTGCCGCCTCCATGATGGCGTTGAATCGGCCGCTCAGCCCGTGGCGCCCGCCAGTGCCCTTTCCGGCGAGCGACGGAAACACCGGCGCTTGCCCGATGCCGCGCGGTTGCTTCCGCAGCCATGCGGCAAATTCATCGTGCAAGGGGATCATGAGAACCACGCCCGTCTTCCGGGTTTTGATCCGCAGAAGCCCGCCGTCGAAATCGACCGCAGCCCATTTCATTTCCGCCACGTCGCGCAGCCGCAGGCCGGTGAAGTAGCCGGCGAGGATCGCCCCTTGCCAATCGCCTTCCGCCGCGCGCAAAAGCTGGCCGACTTGTTCCGTGGTGAAAGTCTCCCGCGCGGCATCGGCGTCGTCACGCAGAGGCTCGACCGCGGCGCAGGGGTTGGTGGGGATGTAGCCGAGACGCTGGGCGGCAAGAAACGGCGCGGAGAGCACCTTGCGAACAACCTGATTGACCGTACCCGGCGAGCGCCCGCCGGCCGCGAGCACGTCGCGGAATGAGCGCACGTCTTTCGGCCCGATGGCAGCAAGCGTGAGGTTCGCGCGCTCGCCGAGATGCGCGAGAAAGTCCGCCGTCACCTGCTCGTATTTTTCAATGCTCTTCGCCGCGACCGCGCCCCGCTTGCCCGCGAGCCATTCGTCGAGCCACCCGCGGCAGGTATGGAATTGCAGCCGCTCGCCCGTCGCGCTTTCGAGGATCTCGGAAACGACTCTCCGAGCGTGAACTTCTGTGAGCACGCCCGCGCGCCCCTTCTCCGAGAGTTTTTCCCACTCCCGCGCCACGCCAAGGGCGACGGTGCGATTGCGCTGCTTGGTAGTGCGCTGAATGCGTTCGCCACACGCCCCCCGGTAAGCGGCAAACCAGAACGGGGACCGCGGAATTTTGAAGATGCTTGCCATAGCAGTTCAAACAAAAGTTCAAACATCCACCCTTGTCCAGAGCTTTCCGCGGTTGTTTGAACAACTACGAAAAATGGTTCGATTCCCGGAGCGGAATCTATTCGGGGGTTCGATTCCCCCCCCCGCCTCGTTCGCATGGGCTTGTGACCGGCAGCGGTGCACGGTTAATAGCGAGCGATGCCTTCCCTCGTCCCCGACCTCCGCGCGCTGCTCTCTGACGCGCAGGTGCTCGATCAACCGGAAGATTTGCTGCCGTATGGATTCGACGGGACGGCGGCTCTGAGCGCGGCGGCGACGTGTGTGGTCTTCGCACAGACGACCGAGGAAGTGGCGGCGGTCGTGCGTTATGCGGCGATGCATCGGATGCCAATTGTGACGCGAGGGTCGGGCACGGGGCTGAGCGGGGGAAGTGTGCCGGTGGCGGGTGGAATCGTGCTGTGTCTCGTGCGGATGGATCGCATCATCGAACTCGATGAGCGCAATCTCACGCTGCTCGCCGAGACGGGCGCGATCACGCTGAAGATCGCGGAAGCCGCCGACGCGGTGGGGCTGCTGTATCCGCCGGATCCGGGGTCGATGAAGATTTCCACCATCGGTGGGAATGTGGCCGAAAACTCCGGCGGGCTGCGCGGGCTGAAGTATGGCGTGACCCGCGATTACGTGATGGGTCTCGAAGTGGTGCTGGCGAGCGGGGAGATCGTGTGGCTGGGAAACAAGTGCGTGAAGGATGTGGCGGGGTATTCGATGAAGGATGTCTTCATCGGCAGCGAGGGGACGCTGGGGATCATCACGAAGGTGCTGCTCAAGCTGGTGCCGAAGCCGGCGACCAAACGCACGATGCTGGCGACCTATGCCTCGATGGCGGCGGCGGCGGACACGGTGTCGGCGATCATCGCGGCGAAAATCATCCCGTGTACGCTGGAGTTTCTCGATCGGGTGACGATTGGCTGCGTCGAAGATTTTGCGGAGGTCGGGCTGCCGCGCGATGCGGAGGCGATCCTGCTCATGGAGACCGATGGCCACGCCGCGGTAGTGGCGGATGAAGCGGCGGCGATGGAGCGGATCGCACGGGAAGCCGGCGCGACCAGCGTGGTCTCGGCGACCACCGCCGAGGAATCCGCCCGGCTCGCCACCGCGCGTCGGTCCGCCTTTTCCGCGCTGGCGCGGGTCTCGCCCACGACGATCCTCGAAGATGCGACGGTGCCACGCAGTGAGCTAACGAAGATGATCAACTGTATCCAGGAAGTAGCCGCCCGGCATCGGCTGCGCGTCGGCACCTTCGGCCACATGGGCGATGGTAATCTGCATCCGACCTTTCTCACCGACGAACGCAACGCCGACGAGATGCACCGCGTGGAGCTGGCCATGCGCGAGATCTTCGACTACGCGATCGCGCTCGGCGGGACGATCACCGGCGAGCACGGCGTAGGGCTGGCGAAGAAATCATTCCTGCCACGGGCGATCGGCGAGGCGAGTCTCGGGCTGATGCGGCAGCTCAAGCAGACGCTGGATCCGCTGGGGATCCTGAATCCCGGGAAGATTTTCGATGTCTGAAACGCTCCATCTCGCGCAGCTCGACTACTCCGTCCTCCAGCAGTGCATCCACTGTGGGCTGTGCCTGCCGACGTGCCCGACCTACGACGCGACGAAGCACGAGCGGAACAGCCCGCGGGGTCGCATCGCGCTGATGCGCGGGATCGCGGACGGGAAGCTCGGGGTGACCGAGGCGTTCGGCGACGAGATGTATTTCTGCCTCGGCTGTCTGGCGTGTGAGACGGCGTGTCCGGCGGGCGTGGATTACACGTCGATGTTTGAAGCGGCGCGGGCGGACATTGAGGACGCGCGGGTGCTCGCGGCGCCGAAGCGGGATTTCATCCGCGCGATTTCCTTGCGGCTGATCTTTACCCGGCCGCTCCTGCTCCGGGCGATCGGGCGGGTGCTGCGGTGGTATCAGGCGTCCGGTCTGGAGTGGCTCGTCCGCACTCTCCAACTCACGCGCATGCTCCCGAAAAGTCTGCGCGATCTGGAGCCGCTCACGCCGCGCATTAAGCGGCAGTTTTCCGATGCGCTGATCGGCGACGTGGAGTCGCCCGATGAGCCGCGGTATCGCGTGGGAATGCTCACGGGATGCGTGCAGGACCTGACCTATTCGCACGTGAATCGCGACACCGTGGACGTGCTCCTCCACCATGCGTGCGAGGTGATAACGCCCGGTGCGCAGTCCTGCTGTGGCTCGTTGCATGCGCACAATGGCGAGATCGAATGGGCGCGCGAAATGGCGCGGCGCAACATCGACGCGATGGAGCGTGCAGCCGGTTCGCTGGATGCGCTCGACGCGATCATTACCAATGCCGCCGGCTGCGGTTCGCATCTCAAGCATTACGACCACCTCCTCGCCGCCGACCGGCGCTACGCCGCTCGCGCCCGCGTCTGGTCCGGCAAAGTGAAAGACATCCACGAATGGCTGGTCGGCATCGGCCTGCGCTCCGCCCGATCTCCCATCTCCGATCTCCCATCTTCGCGCTGCGCTTACCACGAAGCCTGCCACCTCTGCCACGGGCAGAAGATCAGCCGCGCGCCGCGCGAAGTGCTGGCCAGCATTCCGGGGCTAACGCTCGCCGAATTGCCCGAGGGGACGTGGTGCTGCGGCAGCGCGGGCATTTACAATATCACCCAGCCCGAGATGTCCGCGAAGCTGCTCGCCCGCAAGCTGGCGAACATCGACCAGACTGGCGCGACGATCGTCGCCTCGGCGAATCCCGGCTGCAGCGTGCAACTGGAGGCCGGCGCCCGCGCGAGTGGTCGTCCGCTGGAGATTGTGCATCCTGTTTCCTTGCTCGCCCGCGCTTATCGAGCCGCTCCTGCTTCCCATGAATGACGACCTCTTCGGCCACACCGCTCCCGCGAAAGAGGAGCCGCACGTTTTCAGCGTCACCGAGATTACCCGCGTGGTGCGCAGTGCGCTCGAAGATCGGGTGGGGACGGTGTGGGTTGAGGGCGAGATTTCGAATTACCGCAAGCAGGCAAGCGGGCATCAATATTTCACGCTGAAGGATGCGGGCAGTCAGCTCGCGTGTGTGCTCTTCGCAGCTCGCGGGGGCGGGGCGTGGCGCAAGCAGGTGCCGCTCTCCGATGGCATGCAGGTGCAGGTGCGCGGCGCGCTCACGGTGTATGAGGCGCGCGGGCAGTATCAGCTCAATGTGCAGCTCGTCCAGGCGGGCGGGGCGGGGTTGTTGCAGGCGAAGTTCGAGGCGCTGAAGCGGAAGTTGGAGGCCGAGGGTCTGTTCGATCCCGAGCGGAAACGGTCGCTGCCCGCATTTCCCAATGCGATCGCACTCGTCACGTCGCCGACCGGCGCGGCGCTCCGCGACATGCTGAACATCCTCGCCCGCCGCGCGCCGTCCGTGCGGGTGGTGATCGTGCCCGTGCGCGTGCAGGGCGAAGGCGCGGCGGAGGAAATCGCGGCAGGGATCGAACAGGTGAATCGCTTCGCGGAACTCGGGATCGAGCCGGTGGATGTGATTGTGGTCGGGCGGGGAGGGGGAAGCGCGGAGGACTTGTGGGAGTTCAACGAAGAGATCGTCGCGCGCGCCATCGCCGCGTCCGAGCTGCCCGTCGTCTCGGCGGTCGGGCATGAGATTGATTTCACCATCGCCGATTTCGTGGCCGATCTGCGCGCACCCACGCCGAGTGCGGCCGCTGAGCTGGTTGTGCCAGATTGCACGGACCTCGCGCGCCGGTTCGCCGATCTCGGCGTCCAGCTCCATCGCCGCGTCCTCCGTGCCCTCGAGCAACATCGCTCCCGCGTCGCCTGGCTCGGGCGCGGCGAGCTTTTTCGCGAGCCCACGCTGCGCCTGCGCGAAGCCGCGCAGCGCCTCGACCTCGCGGCCGACGCCCTGCAATGCCGCCCGCGCGAAGTGCTCGAAACCGCGCACCGCCGACTCACCGACGCGACCGCCACGCTCCGCCATCACCGTCCGGATCAGCAACTCGCGATCATCCGTCAGCAGTTCTCCGCGCTCCGCCGGCAGCTCGCCGATCGCTCGGCGCAGCGGATGACAGAGCTACGCCACCGGTTTGAGAAAGCGAGCGATCTCCTCCGCGTTCTCGGCCCGGACGCAACCCTCGCCCGGGGCTACAGCGTGACGCTGGCTGCCGATGGCAGCGTGCTCTCCACCATCGCGCAGGCGAAATCGGGCGCGGTGATTACGACCCGCCTGCGAGACGGGACGGTGCGATCCGAAGTGAAGGAAACTTCCGCACGCTGAATCCTCGGCTGTAGGGCGTTTCTGCGAAATGCCACCGCATTCCAGTCTCGGGCCTCGCGCGGGGGCAGCTACACCAAAAGATAGCCTGTCATCCCGAGCGGAGTGTAACGGAGCCGAGGGACCTCTGTTTTTGAAAAATCGGGCAGTTTCACGCAATCCGAGGTCCTTCGACTCCGTTACACTCCGCTCAGGATGACAGGCTATCTTTTGGTGTAGCTGCCCCCGCGCGAGGCCCGAGACTGGAATGCGGTGGCGTTTCGCAGAAACGCCCTCCAGCGAGGATTCAGCGT
>JANPHH010000558.1:0-7820 GCA_031424375.1 Chthoniobacter sp.
GTCATCCGAGGAGCGAAGATTGGCTGAGTTATTGACGCCGAACATGTCCGCAATCGTCACGTGCTTGCGGATCTTGATCGTGTCTCCGATGGCACCGAAGCCAGTCAGGTTGTCCGAGGTGGTGATCGAGCTGTCGACCGGCGAGACGCCGGCGGCCGTGGCGGTGATGTCTGAGATCGCTCCTGGATTCGTTGATGGAACGAGTTCGACGTAGTAGCTGCCAGCGACGCCGTTAAACTGATTTGCTGACCAAGGATTGCCGTTGACTGTGATTGTCGTCGTATTGCCCGCGAAGCTGATCGTCTTGATGACGCCCTGCCATTCGATGGGCTGGACCAGCGTCGGTGAAATCAAGGAGAGCTTCGGGGAAGGAACAGACCCCCCTGATGCGAGGGTGTGGGTGACGAAGCCCACCGGATCGGTGGTGGCTTCGTTGGCTGCGAAGAGTGGTGAAGTCAGGCACGAAATCCCGGCAACAAGGAGTGAGACAGACTGGGGGCTCAAGTTCATGGCGCTTTGTTTGAACCTTTTTGCCGGGTTGCGCAACTTTTTTTATGTAAAGAAGCGGTAATAATTGCCGAATTGTGAACGCAACGTCTCACGGGCGTGGAAAAATTTGCCGGCCCACGTAGGGCGGGGCGGCTTTTGTGGGTGGGGAATTGAGGGCCATGTGGCGGCCGGGGATTGAACTTGTGCGCGGCGGGAGGCGCTCGCAGATTGGCCGGCCCGAATGAACCGAACTGACTGCCACTATCGAACGTCACCCCTGCGCGGTGGCGGCGCTGCGGGATCTCGCCTGATCTGCCGGTAATGGAACTCCGGAACGAGCGCCTATTTGACGTCAAGGTGCGTGCCTGGCGGAAGTGGCTCCTCCCGATCCTGGCGGTCGTCGTGGTGGTGGGGCTTCCGGCGATGTGGTTTGGGCAGCGCGTCGTTTCCCGGCTCCAGCAGGAGCGGCTCTATCGGAAAGCGACGAAGAGTTTGGAGCAGGGCCACGTGGAGAGCGGGGCGCTGTTTCTGCGGCGCGTGCTCGATTTGAATTCGAATCATCTGGAGGCGACGCGGGCGCTGGCCGGATTGGCGGACGCCTACCTGCCGAGCGAGGCGCCACGGCTCCGCGAGCGGGTGTGCGAACTCGTGCCGGCGTCGTATCCGGACGCGACGGCCTGGGCGCGGGCGGCACTGCGCGTGGGGGACATCGCGCACGCGGAAGATGCGCTGGAGCGGATGAAAAAGATCGGCCCGCCCGATGCCGCGTGGTACGAGATCGCGGGCCGGGTGGCGCTTGGTTCGGGCCGACTCGCGGAGGCGCGCGCGCAGTTTACCCAGGCGCTGGAGATGGATCCGGCAAATGAGGCCAACCGACTGGAACTCGCGGCGATCGAGGTCCGCCTCCCGGACCCGGCGGTGCGGAATGGGGCACGGGAAAAACTCAAGCTTCTCCGGACCAATCCGAAATTTCGGCACGCGGCGCTGCGGGCGCTGATTCAAGATCTGATGGAACGTGGGGTGGTCAGGGAAGCGCTGAAACTCGCCAGGGATTTCGTGCATGACCCGGAGGCGACCTTCCCGGACCGGATGCAATATCTCGCGATCCTGCGGGCGAAAGAGGACCCGTCTTTCGCGTTCATGAACGCTTTCGAAGAAAAGGCCTCGCTCCCGCTCGAACTGGCGTCCGTTCCGCGCGAACCCTCGTTTGCGGTCTACCTGGGCGATTTGCAGGCGGAGGCCCGTGAGGCGCCGGCAAAGGCCGCGACCCTGATTTCGTTTTTGAACAGCCGTGGGCTCTCGCTTCTGGCCTGCGAATGGGCCGGGACGTTGCCGCAGGCCGTGGTCGCCGCACCGCCGATCGCACCGCAACTGGCGGAGTCCTACCTGGCGACGGTCGATTGGCGCCGGCTGGAGGAACTCGTCGCGGTGGGGGACTGGGGCCTTGTTGAGTTCCTGCGGTTTGCCTACCGCGCACGGGTCGCCGAGGTAAAAGAGGACCGCGCCGCGATGTCGAGCGCGTGGACCATGGCGGTGCAACTGGCGGAGTATCGAGACGATCGATTGAGCATGCTCGGGCGCATGGCGTCGGCGTGGGGCTGGACGAATGAAAAAGAGGAAATCCTGTGGATCAGTGCGCGTAATTCGAAACATCCGCGGGAGGCTCTGGAGGAACTCGCGGAGATCCTGCGGGAGCGAAGGGATACGCCGAAACTTTTCGAAGTGTGGTCGAGCCTTCTCGCGCTCGATCCGAAGGACGTGACGGCGCGAAAAAACTGGGCACGCCTCTCCTTTCTGCTGAAGGGCGATCGTTTCCAGACGGGAACGATGGCGCAGGAACTCTACCGCTTGCACCCCGAAGATCCCCACATCGCCATCACTTTCGCGCTCGTGCAAAACCAACGGGAATACTTCGAGGAAGCGCTCGGGATCATGAATCGCCTCCCGGCCGAACTGCTCCGTTTGCCGGAGGTCGCCGGCTACCATGCGGTGATCCTCGCCGGAAACCGCCAGAAGGCGGAGGCCCTGAAATACTTCGCCTATAGCAAAGGTGCGCCGCTGCTCCGCGAGGAGCTGGCGATGTTCGAGGAGGTCCGCCTTTTTCTCCTCGTAAAATAAGGTTTGCCTAACTGTTGGCCCATCGGCTGCTTTCTCAGGCAGCATGTTCCCCCTCATCGCTCTCTTTACTCTCGTCTATTTCGGTTGCGTCGCGTTTCTCCAGTCCGCCATGGGATCGGCACCGGAGGCCTACGAAGATGAAAGTGGGTTTCACTTTTTGCGCTGACAGGCGGTAGGGCGGCTCGAGACAGCCTGTCATCCCGGGGAGCCGAACACGCGGGCGTGATTTTTGGGTTGGGATGAAGTGGCGGGCGGACAAGGAGCGGCGAACTCCAGTTCGCCGAGGAACCGCGCGGCGCGGGAAGCGTCCACGGTTTTGCAGTGGCGCGTTGCGCGAGGGGTGGCTCGGCGAAGTGGACTTCGCCTTGCGGGCGTGCGACTCCGTATGGCTTGGGAAATCCGGGAGGTTCATTGGCAGCGGAGGGTGACGAACCCGCGGGACCTCAGCCCTCCGGAGGATCATGGATCGTTCTGCAATCCCAGGTCCCTCGGCTTCATTCCAGTCGCTGAGGCTTCCCGCATTGCGCTCGCGGAAATCTTCCTCATTCCCAAGCGCGAAGCGGCCATCTATTCGTCGAAGCCTCACCGTCCCCGCCGTGCCCGCTTCTTCCCCAACATCCCCGCCGCGCCTCATGGCCACCGCGTGGCTCGTGGTCGCGCTGCTTTGGCCCGTCGCGCTGCTGAACTATCTCGACCGCCAGATGCTTGCGGCGATGAAATTTTCCGTGATGACCGACATCCCGTCGATCGGCCTGGAGGCAAATTGGGGCTTGCTCCTCGGGTCCTTCAAGTGGGTCTACGCCGCGCTCAGCCCGATCGGCGGCTATCTCGCAGACCGGATCAGCCGCCGCCACGTCATCGCAGTGAGCCTCTGCGTCTGGTCCGCGGTGACCTGGCTGACCGGCCACGTCACCACCTTTCACGAACTCATCGCCACCCGGGCGCTCATGGGCATCAGCGAAGCCTGTTACATCCCGGCCGCGCTCGCGCTCATCGCGGATTTCCATGCCGGCCCGACGCGTTCGCGGGCGGTCGGCATTCATCAGATGGCCATCTATTGTGGCATCATCCTCGGCGGATTCAGCGGCTACCTCGCCGATGCGCCCACGATCGGATGGCGGTTTGCGTTCAGTGTCGCGGGCGGGGTCGGGCTCGCGTACTCCGTGCCGCTGTTTCTTTTCCTGCGGAATGCGCCCGCGCTCAGCGAGGATCTCGCGCTGCCGAAACCGTCCGCCGCCACCGCGCTCCGCGAACTGCTCGGCAACCCCTCCTTTCTCCTGCTCGTTCTCTATTTCACGCTCCCCGCGCTCGCCGGCTGGGTGGTGAAAGACTGGATGCCTGCGATCCTCAAGCAGCAGTTCAACATCGGCCAGGGCCACGCTGGCGTCTCCGCCACGCTCTACGTGAATGTCGCCGCGCTCATCGGCGCTGCGCTCGGCGGCTGGCTCGCCGATCGCTGGATGCGGCGGAATGTGCGCGGCCGCATCTTCGTCAGCGCGATCGGCATGAGCCTCTTCATCCCCTCGCTCTTCGGCGTGAGCAGCGCGGGCACGCTCACCGTCGCCATCGTCTTCCTCGCGCTCTTCGGCATCGGCTGGGGATTTTTCGATACGAATAACATGCCCATCCTCTGCCAGATCGCGCGTCCCGAACTGCGCGCCACCGGCTACGGCATCATGAATCTCGTCAGCATCAGTTGCGGCGGGTTTGCCGATTGGGGCTTCGGCGCGCTCCGCGATCGGCACGTGCCGCTGCCCGTCATCTTCG
Organism: Chthoniobacter sp.; assembly: GCA_031424375.1. Taxonomy (GTDB): domain Bacteria; phylum Verrucomicrobiota; class Verrucomicrobiia; order Chthoniobacterales; family Chthoniobacteraceae; genus Chthoniobacter. The sequence continues at coordinate 4,375 of JANPHH010000558.1, forward strand.
GCGTCTTTGCCAGTTGCGCCGCGGTTTCCATCGTCATCGTCCTGCTCATCCGTCCGAAAGGCGCGGATGCTCACAGCTAGTCCCGCCACCTCTTTCTCTTTCTCTTTTTCTTCATCTTCATCTTTTTCCCCCCACGGCTCGGAGATGAAGATGAAGATGAAGAAAAAGACGAAGATTTTTCCATGCACCCACACATCCCACTCCACGGTTTCGTCGCCGCCACCTACACGCCGTTTCATCCCGACGGCGCGCTGAATCTCGCCGGCATCGAGCCACAAGCGCAGCACCTCCTCGCGCAGCGCGTCGCCGCCGTCTTCATCGGCGGCACCACCGGCGAGGGCCACTCACTCACCCTCGACGAACGCCGCGCCCTTACCGCGCGCTGGATCGAAGTCGCCCGCGGCACCGCACTGCGCGTCGTCGTCCACGTCGGCGCGAACTGCCTCGAAGACTCCCGCACGCTCGCCGCGCAGGCCGAACAACTCGGCGCCGCGGCCATCTCGGCGGTCGTGCCGAATTACTTCAAGCCGCGCGACGTTGAGACCCTCGTCGCCGTTTGCGAACGTATCGCCAGCGCCGCGCCCGCCACGCCGTTCTACTACTACGAGATCCCGCCGCTCACCGGCCTGCAGCTTCCCGCCGCCGACTTCCTCGAGCTCGCGCGCACCCGCATCCCCACGCTCGTCGGCATCAAGTTCAGCAGCCCCGACCTCCTCACCTACCAGGCACTGCGGCACACGGCGGGTGGCCCGTGGGACCTGCCGTGGGGCGGCGACGAAACGCTCCTCGCCGCGCTCGCCCTCGGCGCGCAAGGCGCCGTCGGCAGCGGTTACAATTTCGCCGCGCCCGTCTACCACCGGCTGCTCGCTGCCTTCACCCGCGGCGACCTCGCCACCGCGCGCACCGAGCAGTGGCGCGGCGCCCAGCTCGTGCGCCTGCTCGCGCGCCACGGCTACCTCGGCGCGAGCAAGTCGGTGATGGCCATGCTCGGCGTGGACTGCGGCCCCGTGCGCCTACCGCTCAGCCAGCCCAGCCCCGAGCAGGTGAAAGCGATTCGTGCCGACTTAGAGACGCTCGGGTTCTTCGAGTGGATCAAAGCGTGAACGGTCGGACCGAGCGACGCCGTCTGAGAGGGTGGACGGGAACTCAAAAGCGCGTGTCAAAACCGCATGTCATCCCGAGCGCAATGAAGGGAGCCTAAGCGACCAAAATGAAGTCGAGGGACCTCGGAATGCAGAACGATCCATGATCCTCCGAAGGCCGAGGTCCCTCGGCTTCGTTACACTCCGCTCGGGATGACAGGCGTTCTTTAGTTTCGCTACCCCCCGCTGGGAGTGCTTCTGCAAAACGGGACGAGGTCCACGAAAGGACACGAAATTGGATAAACCCGTTCGTGACTTCCGTGTCTTTCGTGGACAAAACCTCCGCTCTCGCACGCTGATGCCACCCCTCCTCGAACTCCGCGACATCGCAAAAAACTTCGGCGCCGTCCGCGCGCTGCGGGGCGTTTCCTTTGCGCTCCAGCCCGGCGAAGTCCACGCCCTCCTCGGCGAAAATGGCGCGGGAAAAAGCACGCTGATCAAAGTGATCACCGGCGCCCATCAGCCCGACGGCGGCACGATCCGCATCGCCGGCGAGGAAGTGGCGCACCTCACCCCTGCCCGCGCCCGCGCGCTCGGCATCGCCTGCATTTATCAGCAGCCCGCGCTCTTTCCCGATCTCAGCGTCGCTGAAAACATCGGCCTCCGTCTCCAGCAGACCGGCGCCTTCACCCGCATCCCGTGGAAAGCGCAGCATCGCCGCGCGGCGGAGCTGCTCCAGCGCATCGGCGCGCAGATCGATCCCGGCGCCGAGATCCGCACCCTCTCCATGCCCGAGCAGCAGCTCGTGGAAATCGCCTGCGCCCTCGGCTCCGGCGCGCGCATCGTGATCATGGACGAGCCCACCGCCTCGCTCACCCAGAAGGAGCAGCATCTCCTCTTCGCCGTCGTCCGCGAGCTGCGCACCGCGGGCGTCGGCGTGGTCTACATCTCGCACCGGCTGGAGGAAATTTTCGCGCTCGCCGATCGCGTCACCGTCCTGCGCGACGGCGAAAGCGTCGGCACGAATCCGGTCGATGGCATGAACGAAGCCGCGCTCATCAAGCTGATGGTCGGCCGCGAAGTAACGCATCTTTATCCACCCTCCGAAAGCGCGCCCGCCGAACCCGTGCTCGAAGTGCGCGACCTCGGCTGCGCCGCGAGTGGAGTTCACGGCATCACTCTCGAGGTCCGCGCCGGCGAGATCGTCGGCCTCGCCGGACTCGTTGGCGCCGGCCGCACCGAACTCGCCCGCATCCTTTTCGGCCTCACGCCCGCCGATGCTGGTGAAATCAAGCTTCGCGGCCAGCGCATCGCCATCGACTCACCGCGCGCCGCGGTCGAGCAGGGGATCGCCTACGTCCCCGAGGATCGCCGCCGCCATGGCGTCATCCTCGACATGCCGATCTCGGCCAACACCACGATGGCCGTGCATCCCACGCTCTTTCCCGGCGGCTGGCTGCGCCTCGCCGCCGAGCGCCAGCTCACGCTCGATTTCATCCGCGATCTCGCCACCAAAACCTCCGGTCCCGACGCCCCCGGCTCCTCGCTCAGCGGCGGCAACCAGCAAAAAGTCGCGCTCGCCCGCTGGCTCGCGACCAAGCCCCGCCTGCTCATTCTCAACGAGCCAACCCAAGGCGTCGACGTGGGCGCGAAAAGCGAGATCCACAAAATCATCCGTCGCCTCGCCGCCGACGGCCTCGCCGTTCTCATGATCTCCAGCGACCTCCCCGAAATCCTCGGCATGAGTGACCGCATCGCCGTGATGCGCGGCGGCACCATCACCGCCCATCTTCCCGGTAATGCCGATGCCCACACCGTCATGTCCGCCGCCCTCGGCCAGAGAATGGAGGCCGCATGAAAACCATCGCCTTCCCGTGTCTTCGGCGCGGCGAACAAAAGTCCCCCAGCGCGAAGCGCCCCTTCCAAACATGTCATCCTGAGCGAAGCGCCGTCGGCAGCACGTCCGCGCTGAACGGCTCGCCGGCGCGCAGTCGAAGGACCTCATACTTCTCCCCCTCGCTCCGCCCCACCTCCGCCCACGGTTGCGAGAGGTCCCTCGACTCCGTTCCTCCCCACCTGCTCGCCCATTTACCGGCCCCCACTTGTCCCGGACACCGCGGCCTCGGCCCACTCGGAACTCCGCTCAGGATGACATCATTTCGATCCCCCTCGTTCGCCCCGCTTTCCCCCCGATGACCCGCCACTTCCGCGAACTCACCGTCGCCGCCGCGCTCGCGCTGCTCCTGCTCGCGCTCGCCCTTTTAGCGCCCCACTTCTTCGAGCTTTAGCCCCGCCGCTCCCGCCGCACCCCGCAGACGCCCGCGCGCGTCGCCGCCCTTGGCATGAAGCTCATCAAACTATCGC
>JANPHH010000559.1:0-6472 GCA_031424375.1 Chthoniobacter sp.
GACGCAAAAGGCCGCGGCGCAGGATGCGCCGCTCGGCGGGCGGGACGCCCACCCTACCCGAGACTGACCTCTTTCCACCTCACCGCTGCACACGCCCGCCGCCCGCGCCCGCGGCGAGCGCTTCGACTTCGGCGAGCGAGACTAGGCAGTAGTCGCCGGGCAGCGTGTGTTTCAGCGTGCTGGCGGCCACGGCGAAGTCGAGCGCGCGCTGCGGTTCGTCGCCGCGGCGCAGGGCAAAGATGAGCGCGCCGGTGAAGCTGTCGCCGGCGCCCACGCGATCCACGATCCCGATTTCGTAGCGGCGCGAGAAGCAGGCCTTTTTCTCGGCAAACAACATCGCACCCCACGTCGTCGAGTCGGCGGAAGTCGCGGCGCGCTGGGTGAGCGCGACGATCTTGAAACCGAAACGCTCCCGGAGTTTCCGCGCGGCGTCTTCCTCGCGGTTCGGCGCGGCGTCATCGACCTTCAGGCCGAAGACGCTGCGCGCTTCTTCGAGACTGGTGATGCAGACATCCACATGATCCATGAGGGGCGCGAGCGCCTGGCCGGCGGCTTCGGGCGTCCAGAGTTTCGCCCGGTAGTTGAGATCGAAGCTGACCGTGAGCCCGTGCCGCTTCGCCACCATGCAGGCCTCGGAGACGATCACCGCGGCCGTGGGCGAAAGGGCGGGCGTGATGCCGGACCAGTGCAGCCACTTCGCGCCGGCGAAAATCTGCGACCAGTCGAAATCCGCGGGCAGCGCCTCGGCCATCGCGCTGTGCGCTCGGTCATAGATCACCTTGCCCGCGCGCTGGCTGGCTCCGTGTTCGAGGAAGTAGACGCCCATGCGTTCACCGCCGCGGACGATCCGGGTGGTGTCCACGCCGAGCCCGCGCAACTCCTGGATCGCGCGCTGCGCGAGTTCGTTTTCGGGCAGCTTCGTGACGAAACCTGCCGAACCGCCGAGCTGCGCGACCGTCACGGCGACGTTGGCTTCCGCACCGCCGAAGGTGATCTCAAAGTGCGGTGCCTGCACGAAGCGCTGCCGGACGGGCGGCGTGAGGCGCAGCATGATTTCTCCAAACGTGACGACATCCGACATAGCCGGCGAGAGTGCGAAATCGGGGGCGCGTTGGAAAGTGCGATTCTCACCGCGACCCCGAACGCGCGGCGGTACGTCGGCTGCTAAGTGTGGCGCGTATCATGCGCGGAAACTCTTTTACCCTGGTGCGGCTTGGGCTGGCGCTTGCCGTCGTCTTTTCGCATGCGTTCGTGCTCGGCGGATTCGGTCCGGATCCGCTCCAGCGGTGGACCGGCCCGCGGATGAACATCGGCTCGCTCGCGGTCGTCGGCTTCTTCGTCATCAGCGGCTTCCTGCTTTCGCAATCCCTCGAGCGCCACCCATCGATCCGCCGTTTCTGCATCCATCGCCTGGCGCGAATTTTGCCGGGATTCTGGATGACGCTGCTGTTCTCCACGCTGGTCCTCGCCCCGGCCTTGATCCGCGCCGAGGCGGGCGGCGCGATGAGTTACGCCGCCGCGCTCTCGACCGGTCCGCATTCGGCGATCGACTATCTCGCGGGGAATTGGACGCTCGACGTGCAGCATTTCGTGATCGGGCCGGTCTTCGCGCACAATGCCGGCGGCAATGGGTTCAACGGCTCGCTCTGGACGCTCTATCACGAAGGCCTCTGTTACGCCGGGCTGCTCGTCCTTTGGATTGCGCGCGGTCTCCGCCCGCTGTTCACGCTGCTGCTCTGGTTCGTGGTTTTCACCATGCAGGCGCTCGATTTTTTCGACCACGCCTCGTTCGTCCTCGCTTCGCCGGCGCTCAGTATCGGGGCAAAGTTTCTCTTCTCCTCGCTCACTCGCGCGCTGTACCTCGGCTTCCTCAGCGGCATGGTGCTGAATCATTGGCGGCTGCATGAAAAGGCGTCGCCCCGGTGGTTCTGGGCTGCGCTGGCCGTCTTCGCCGGCTCGCTCGTTGGTGGGTTCGCACCGGTCGTCTGGCCGGTCACGCTCCCCTTCATCGTGATCTGGCTCGCGCACCGCCGCACGGCGTGGGACTGCGATCGCTTCGGCGATTGGTCCTACGGCGTCTACCTCTACGCCTTTCCGCTCCAGCAATGTCTCGCGCTGGCAGGACTCCAGCAACACGGGCTGACCCTCTTCATCCTCTGCTCCTTTGCCGCGAGTCTCGCTGCCGGTGCGGCGAGCTGGCATCTCGTGGAATCCCCCGTCCTGCGCCTCGCGCGCGGTTGGGTGAAAGAGACACCCGCCGGCTCCGCGGAAGTCACACGAACCGCAGCGCTTCCCCTCCCCGCTCAATGAGACCGTGCGCCTCGAGCAACTCCCGGTAACGCTCGATCGCCTCTTTCTCCCGCTCCCCGCAGCCGAACCGGATATGCTGCGTGAGGTAGCGACGGGCGAGTTCCGGCGAATGCTCGAAATCGGCCGCGACGATCTCCTCGAAGTGCTCGACCCCGTCCCGTTGGATCGCACGCAGTTCATCGGCGATCGCCCCCGCATTCGGCACCGCCGGACGCATCAGCCACAGCGCGAAGACAAAAGGCAGATCGGTGCAGCGTTTCCACTCCGCGCCGAGATCGAGGAAGTGCCAGCCGCTCGGATTCGCGAGGCGGAAGTCGATCGCCTGATTGCCGATGAGCAGTTGCGCATCGCCGTCGGTGGCGACGTAGTCTGGATGAAGCTGGTGAAACTCGGCGAGCAGCACTTTCAGCAGATGCACGGAGGTGCGTGATGCGGGATCGAGCGCGATGCGGCGCACCTCCGCGAGCGGTCCACGGTGGGCGAGGTAGACGCTGAAAACCGGCCCGTCGCAGGCGATCGCCACGCCGTCCACCGCGAGCCACGGCGGATGGAGCAGCGCCTCGAAGACCGGCACGAGCGCGACGTCCAGTGTGCCCGCGACGAGATCGCGCGCCAGGCCGGAGGGATGATCGAATCGCACCGGAAAATCCGCGCCGTAAATGAGCGGCTTGGAATTCAGATACTGCACGCAGCCCACGCGCACGGCAGCCAGCGCCGGGGATCTCTTCGTCTCTTTCTTCATCTTCATCTTTTTCTCCGCCCCGCCGTCATTGGAAAAAGATGAAGATGAAGAAAAGGACGAAGGCGCAGACCCTGCCATCACGCGCAGGCCAGCGCCGCGGGACGCTGGCCGGGGGTCATCCGGCGATACCAAGTGTCGCGCTGCATCGGCTCACGGCCGGCCTCGCGGATTGCGCGTTCAAAGGCGGCGACCGTCTGACCCTGCGGCGTTTTCGCGCCGGCCATGTGGAAGATTTTCTCCTCCTGAATCGTCCCGTGCAGATCATCCACGCCGTAGTTCAGCGCCTGCTGCGCGAGCGGCAGACCGAGGCTCACCCAGTAGGCGGTGATGTGGTCGAAGTTATCGAGATAGATACGGGAGACCGCCAGATTCCGCAGCTCCTCAAAGGCCGGCGCATGCGGCAGATGCTGGAGCAAGGGCCGCGCGCCCTCGGGCTCGAACGCAAACGGAATGAAGCCCGTGAAGCCGTGCGTTTCATCCTGCAACTCCCGCAACCGCCGCAGATGATCCACGCGGTGACCGGCATTTTCCAGATGGCCAAAGAGCATCGTCGCTGTGCTCCGCATTCCCATCTCGTGCCACGTGCGGTGCACCTCCAGCCACTCCTCGGCGCTCTCCTTGCCCCGGCAAATCCGATCACGAATCTCCGGCGCAAAAATCTCCGCGCCTCCGCCGGTGATCGCGCCCAGCCCGGCGGCGCGCAGCGTCTCCAGCGTCTCGCGGATCGACAGCTTGAAGACGCGCTCCGCGAGATGCCGGATTTCGATCGCGGTAAAGGCCTTGAGGAAAAGATTCGCGTCCAGCTCCCGCAACCGCCCGAGCAGGTCGAGATACCACTCCGCTTTCAGCGAAGGGTGCAGCCCGCCCACCATGTGGATCTCCGTGATCCCGAGCGCCAGCCCGGCGCGCACCTTCGCCACGATGTCCTCGATGGTCAGCTCGAACGCATGCACATCCCGCTTCTTCGCCCCGAACGCGCAGAACTGGCACGAGAGCAGGCAGACGTTGGAGTAGTTGATGTAGAGATTGTGGATGTAAGTCGCCACGTTCCCGTTCTTCCGCTCCCGCAGCACATTCGCGATCGTCCCCAGCGCGTTCAGGTCATTCGAGGCGTAGAGCCGCTCCGCTTCCGCATCGCCCACCCGCTCGCCGGCCACCACTTTTTCGTAGATCGGGCGGAGGTCGGGCGGGATGAGTTTGGCGGACATCGGGAGTGCGTTCACACGTAGTTACGCTGCGCTGGCGGCGCAAGTTGCCTTTCCCGCGCCGACCGCGCTCCCCCCGTTCGGAAAATCATTCGGGAATAAATCCGGCGCTCGCGCATCTCACTCCGATTTCCCGCATGGCGAAGCCTCTTCTCCTCGGCGGGAAACACCTTAACCCGAAACCTAAATCGCATCCTCAATGAAACAGACCACCCGCATCCTCACGCTCGGCGTCCTCGCCGCGTTCTGCAGTTCCGCCCTCGCGGATGACTACACGACCAAAGTCGTCGCCCGCGGCCTCACCCGGCCCACCGGCATTCTCGCCCTCGGCGGCGACACGATCTACTTCACCGAAGTCCCCACCCCCGGTGTAGGCGGCGGACTCAATGGCGTGAAAGCACTGAACGTCAAATCGGGCAAAACCCGCGTCATTCATATCGGCGAACCCGAACCGACGAACCTAGCCGCGGATCGCCACGGCAACCTCTATTGGACCTGCAAATCGGCCGGCGTGATCCTCGAACAATCGCCCTCGAAGCCACAGTCCACCGCGGTCGTCGTGCTCGGAAATCTGAGCAAACCGAGTGGCGTGGCCGTGGATCGCTGGGGCGACATTTACTTCACCCAGGTGCCCACGCCCGGGGTGCCCGGTGGCCTCAATTCCGTGTCGGTGTTCGACGGCGACGTCACCACCGTTCTCCACGTCGGGGAACCGGAGCCGACCGACATCGTCGTGGACCGTGACGGTGACCTCTACTGGACCTGCAAATCCGCCGGCGTGATCCTCCGTCAGGATAACGACGGCATCACCACCGTGCTGGTCAAAGACCTGCCCAAGCCCACCGGCATCGCCATCGATCGCCAAGGCCGCAACCTCTACTGGACCGAAGTGCCGAACCCCGGCGTGTCCGGCGCCAACGGCGGAACGAACAAGGTCGTGGAGATGAATCTGCGGACCAAAGTCACCAAGATCGTCAATAGCGGCGACCCCGAACCCACGGACGTCACCGTGGCTCGCGACGGCACCCTCTACTGGACCTGCGGCAGCGCTGGCGTGATCGTCGAGGCTAGGGAAAAGCGCCGCCCCCGCTTCGACCGCGACGACGACTAGCCGCGAGCGGGCTTCCTCCTGAGACCGGTCGCTGATCACGCGCCGCTTTCTCCGCCCGTCCATTTCACCCGCTCACCATGCGAGCGCCGTCTCGTCCGATCTGCGGGCGAGGCGGCGGCTTGTATTTTTCCACATTCCGGACGCTGCTAGCTGCCTTCCGCCGCCTTGAACTTCGAAGCCATCGTCGAAACTTTCTACGCGCCGCTCTACCGCTTCGCGCTGAGCCTCGCGCGGCAGGATCACGACGCGTGGGATCTCACCCAGCAGACATTTTTCATCTGGGCAAAGCAGAGCCATACCATGCGTGACCCGGCCAAAACCAAGTCGTGGCTCTTCACCACGCTCCACCGGCAGTTCCTCCAGACCCGACGGCATGAGACGCGGTTTCCGCACTTCGAAGTCGGCGCGATGGATTCCGAACTGCCCTCCATCGATGCATCCACTGTGGCCCAAATGGACGCTGCCACCGTACTCGCCGCGCTCCGTCAGCTCGATGAAATCTTCCGCGCCCCGCTCGCCCTTTTTTTTCTCGAAGACCTCTCCTACCGCGAGATCAGCGACGTGCTCGAAATCCCCACCGGCACCGTGATGTCGCGACTTTCGCGTGGGAAAGAGCAGCTCCGCCTCGCGCTCGCCACCGTCGCCGCCGACGCGGGCGCAAAGATTCTGCCGCTGGCCGCCACCGCCCCGACCACCCGAGATCCCCATGGATAACGAACTAGCCAAATCCATCCTCCGCGAAGGGCGCCCCGCCGACGACCCGCTCGCCGTCGAAGCACTCGCCCACCTCCAGCGCGATCCCACACTCGCCCGCTGGCTCGCCGAGGAGCGCGCGCTCGACGCCGCGATCGCCGGGAAACTGCGCTCCATCACCGCACCCGCCGGACTCAAAGCCGCGCTCCTCGCCGGCGCTCCGGAGGCCGCCCGCCCCGCCCGCCCCGCCCGCCCCGCCCGCTCATCCCGGCGCTCAGCCCTCGCCGTCGCCGCCCTCATTCTCCTGCTCGCCGGCTGCCTCGCCGTTTGGCTCCCCATCCTCACCGCGCGTCCCGATTCCCTCGCCAGCTTTCAGAGCGAAATGGGCGCGATTCTCACCGACGGATTCCG
>JANPHH010000560.1:0-2012 GCA_031424375.1 Chthoniobacter sp.
TTTCATGGGAAGATTGTGTTGGTTAAGAAAGTTTTTCCTTCTCGCCGATTTCGCGCATGACCCGCTCGCGCCGGGCCTGATCGAGGGAGGCAAGCGGCAGGCAGCACATCAGTTCAATCCGGCGCTGGATTTGCCCGGCCACCGATTGATAGTAGCGATAGGTTTCCTCGTCCGAACCGCGAAACGTGGCAGGGTCGGGAGAACTCCAATGCGCGACCACCGTCTTGTCGGCCCACGCCGGGCAGGTCTCCCGCGCCCGGTCGCACACCGTGATTACATAATCGAAAGGAACGCCCAGAAATTCCGTGAAGGACTTGGAACGCGCGGCGCTCGTGTCGAGTTTGTAGTCCTTCTGCAGAATGCGCAGAGTATAGGGGCTCACTTCACCGCGCGGATGCGCCCCAGCACTGCTTGTGACAAATGCACCGCGGCCGATCTTCCGCATGAGGAATTCGCCGAAAATACTTCGCGCCGAATTCCCCGTGCAGAGGAAAAGGACTTTGAACGGTTCGATGTGGTTCATCGGGCCTTCGCCTTTGCAACACTCGGTTTGGCACAGCACGAGGGACCACGCTCTTCGCCTTTCGCTTGAAGGCGTTGGAGCCGTTCCAAGTCGCGTCGGAATCGCGGCTCTTCCCGTATGCAATCTTGCAGGCACGCGAGGTTCCTTTGCAGCTCGCGCGACGCCTTGCTGACAAGTCGATAAATCCGCCAGTTGCCCTCGCGGCGAACCTCGACAAGGCCGTGACTCTTTAGGTAGCCAAGATGTTTGGATACCTTCACCTGGGGTTCCCCGAGAATCTCCTGAAAATGGCAGACGCATAACGGCCCCTGTGTCAGAAGATGCAGGATGCGCAGCCGGGTGACATCACACATGCACTGGTAAATGCTGATTAGCTCCATGACCGTGAAAGAGCACAGGATTTTACATGCTTCAAGGGGAATATGCTTTTGTGACGTTTTTGTGTCGAACCCTGATGAGGCTTGATTCATATTCTTATCCGAGAATATGGCTGGGGAGCGTTCGATCCTCTTACAACCCCGCCATGACTCCCTCAAAACCCTTCAAGGTTCTCATCCTCTGCACCGGCAACTCCGCCCGCAGCATCGTTGCCGAATACCTGTGGCGCTTGCTGGGGAAAGGTCGCTTCGAGACCTACAGCGCCGGCTCAAACCCGGCCGGCACGGTCCATCCCCTCGCATTGTGGGTGCTCAAGGAGCGCTACAACATCGACGCCAGCGATGCCCGCAGCAAATCATGGGAGGAGTTCAAGGCCACCGGCACAATGTTCGATTTTGTCATCACGGTTTGCGACAAGGCCCATGAGGCGTGTCCGGTCTGGCCGGGGCAGCCAATTGTCGCTCATTGGGGTTCGCCCGATCCAGCGGGCTTCGAAGGAACCGAAGAGAAAAAGAAATTTCAAATGGTGCAGGTGGCGTCCCAAATTTATCAGCGCATCAGTCTGTTCTGCGCGTTCCCAGACGACAAACTTGAGCCCCTTGCGATCAAGCAAATCGGCGAGAAGTTCAAAATCGAAGGCGAAGCGGACATGCCGCGCTGAGAACTCCAGAACCTTCGAATCTGAGCAGTCTTGCTCTGCCGCACCAGACGACCGGCGCCGAAACGCTAATCTGAGGCGGAACCAGCATCCGACCGATGCTCGCTTCGCTCGTTTTCTTTGTGCGACTGCCAGCCGCTGATTTCCCCATTATACACCCGGTCAAGGTCGTATCGCTGCGCGATCTCCACCACGCGGAATCACTCCGCTTCCCCCTCGTTGCGGCCGAGCCCGCCGCCTCGGCGCTCCGTCCACCGCTTTGACTTTTCGGGTGTGTGGCGAAATTGCCAATCGGCAGTAGGCGATAAGGACACGTTCCGTGATCCACGCCACGCGGGCCGAACGGCAGAAAACCATGACAACTGAAAATCCGTTCGGTGAGACGATCTACTCCTACTCCCGCGCTCAAGCCATCGACGACGGCGTGCTCGCCGACTTGAGCCACGTCGATTC
>JANPHH010000561.1:0-7748 GCA_031424375.1 Chthoniobacter sp.
CACCGTCGCAACGCCTCAACGGAGGTTGCTTTGGCCGCAGTATCCTGCGCCCGTCGGACGAGGAGTGCATCGATTCGGCATGGTCTTGACATGCCGGAAATGTCCCATAGTTCGTCTCATCTTGACAGCGATTTAGAATAATTATTTTTCGGACGCAGGCGGTGCGGATCATCCCCGCTGCGCTATGTCGGGGAAATCGCAAGAGTTCCTTCGACTGCGTTCCTCCCCACCTTCGCCCTCGAGGGAACTCCGCTCTGGATGACAGGGTGTTGGGATGGTGCGCGGCGGAAGACCGGCTGCACACCATCTTCAACGCCACCCCACAAAAAGACAAAGCGACGCCTCACGGCGTCGCTTTGCACATTTTCTGGATTCGCGAAGCGCGAAGCCGGACGGGAAGCGAGATTACTTGATCTCGACCTTGGCTCCGGCCGCTTCGATCTTGGTTTTGATCTGTTCGGCTTCTTCCTTGGTTACGCCTTCCTTCAGGGTCTTCGGAGCGCCTTCGACGAGCGCCTTGGCTTCGGCGAGGCCGAGACCAGCGACGACCGCGCGGACTTCCTTGATGACGCCGATTTTGTTAGCGCCGGTTTTCTTGAGGATGACGTCGAACGCCGTCTTCTCTTCGACGGGTGCAGCGGCTGCGGCACCACCACCAGCGGCCGCGACGGCCACCGGAGCAGCGGCGCTGACGCCCCACTTGGTTTCGAGTTGCTTCACGAGGTCAGCGACTTCCAGGACGGTAAGTCCGCTGAGTTGGTCCACGAGTGCGGATGTATCTGCCATGTGACTAAGGGTGATTTAGGAAGGGAGATTTAGGATTTAGAAAGTGGCAGAGGCGCACTCGCGGCTCTTCACTTCTTACTTCTTACTTTCTCCTTCTTACTTTCATTGCGGTATCGTCGCCCCGCGAAGCTTCGCAGGATTTCAGACCGGCAGCCGCCGGCCCGACGAGGAACCATTTGTTGGTTGTTTAAAGTGCAGCCGCCAATTGCGGCGACCGCGGGTTTTCCCCGGCTGGCACCGGGTGAAAGGGTTTGTGGGTTAAGCTGCGGGAGGTGCGTCAGGCGCCAGAGCGGCGTCGGCCACAGGCGCCGGTGCAGGTTCAGCCACGGGAGCGGGCGCAGCTTCAGCTACAGGAGCCGGGGCTTTAGGAGCAGCAGGCGCGGCAGCGGCAGGGGCGTCTCCACCCTTGTCGGCCTTGGCCTGGAGCACCCGAGCCAGCGCGGAGGCCGGTTCGTTGAGTACGCGGACGAGCTTGCTCGCCGGGGCATTGAGCACGCCGAGCAGCGTGGCGAGAAGGACGTCGCGGGAAGGCAGGTCGGCGATCGCGTTGATCTGGTCGCTGGAGACGACGAGGCGATCCACGACACCGGTCTTCACCTCCGGCTTCTTGAATTCAGCCGTGAAGTTCTTCAGCACCTTGGCCGCGGCGGCGACATCTTTGTCCCCCACCACGATGGCGCTCTGGCCGCGCAGATCGCCGAGATCGGGCAGACCGGCTTCCTTGGCCGCGCGACGGAGGAAGGTGTTCTTCACCACGTGGCAACGGGCGCCGGCAGACCACAGGCGGTTCCGGAGTTCGGCGAATTGGGAGACCTTCAGGCCGGTGTAGTCGGCGACAAAGAGGAACGGCGAGGCGTTCAGCTTCGACTGCAGGTCAGTGACGATGGTTTCTTTTGCGGGATGCATGTTGGTTTGCTCCGGTTAGTTCTTGATGAAGGACGAGGCATCGACCTTGAGGCCGGGCGACATCGTGGCGCTCAGGGTCACATTCTCGACGAAAACGCCCTTGGCCGTAGCCGGCCGCGCTTTCACCACCGCTTCGATCACCGTCGAGCCATTGTCGATCAATGCCTGCGGCTCGAAGGAAAACTTCCCGACGGGGACGGCAATGTTGCCGTTCTTATCGAGCTTGAACTCGACGCGGCCCGCTTTGACTTCCTTCACCGCCTTGGCGGTGTCGTCGGTCACGGTGCCGGTCTTCGGATTCGGCATCAGGCCGCGGGGTCCGAGGACCTTGCCGAGCTTGCGCACTTCGGCCATCGCGGCGGGCGTGGCGATCGCGACATCGAAGTCCTGAAAGCCGCCGACGCACTTCTCAATCATATCCTTGTACCCGACGAACTCCGCACCAGCTTCCTTCGCCGCGGTTGCAGCGTTGCCTTCGGCGAAAACGAGGACGCGAACGGATTTACCCGAACCATGAGGAAGCGGCGTCGTGCCGCGGACCATCTGGTCGGATTGCTTCGGATCGACTCCGAGGCGGAAAGAGAGGGTGACCGTCTGGTCAAACTTCGGAGCCGGAAGCCCCTTGAGAACCGTGACCGCCTCGCTGAGCGAGTAAGCCTTCTTGACGTCCACCTTTTCGGCGGCGGAACGATACCGTTTGCTACGTTTGCTGGGCATGATGTGTTGCAGTTCGAGCGAGCCGGTGGGCTCTCCTGCGTTGAGGTTAATCCCACTCTCCACTACGGAATGCGGGGCGCGAAAAGTAGCCGGTCACCCACCCGTGTCAAAACATTTTTTCTTGTCTCCCAGCCCCGACGGAAGCGTTCGGTGAATGCGGGAAGACCGATGGGTTCGTTTGGCAAAATCCGCATTCGCGACTTACCCCCGGTCGGACATTTCCACGGAAAGCGGCGCGGGGATCGTCTCGCCCCGCCGCATGCGTTGCATGCGTTCGAGCTGTGCCATCGCCCGAAAAATCTGCCGCTCGAGCTTCGTTTCATAACGCAAAATTTTTTCGAGCGTCTCTGCGGACGGCAGCACCGCGGCTGCCTGCCGCGCATCGTCCTCGTGTTCTTCCTCCTCGGCGCAACGCTCCAGAGCGAACTGGAAGCCGTGAATCTGCCGATCCAGAAACGTCAGCGTCTGGGCCCTCTGCCGCCCCCTTCCCTCGGGTTCCATTCGGTCCGGTTCCGCTTCCAACCTGCGACGGAATTCCTCCAGTTTGTCTGCGAGGCTGTTCGTTCCCCCTCCGAACCGCGCTGCCAGTTTCTGCACCGCACTCTCCGTCAGCACACCTTCTTCCTCGACGGTTTTGCGCAGCTCACCGAGCCAACTCCGGATGATGGAATTGCCGATCGAAGATTCACCCATCGCGTGAAGAGGATCTCCGAACGTTCTCCATTTCATCCATTGCAGCACGGGTTCGATTCCCCGGCTGCGCTTGCGGTGCCCCCGATCCACGCTCAACGCGATCTCGCCCGACTCCGCCGTCAGCGCCCGCCGCAGCCGCCATTGCGCGGTCACGATCTGATCCACGAGCATTTCCTCCAGCGGTCCGGCGGGTTGCAGTTCCTCCCAAAACCTCCGGTGCAAGGCTTCCAGTTCTTTATCGTCCTCCTGGAGGTGCAGCCCTTTCACGAGCACCTGCTTTGAGAGGATGCCATGCTTGAGGGCATTCATTTTTGAGACCGCGCGGCCCTGCGCGGTGCGAGGCCCCGTGGATTTCACCGCATTCCGCCGGTTGGCGGCGATCTGTTTCGCGGAGGTCGGTTTGGTCCTGCTCATAGTCAGTAGCGCCCCTTGAGATAGGTGTTGAAATACCAGCCCGCCGAAGAGGCGTTGAGCAGGCCGTAGTAGTGATGCACCGGCACGCCGTGCAGCGTGTAGCTGCGACCGCTGCGGAAGCCGAGTTGCATGGTGCCGGAGTCGTATTCGACCCACGAGAGGCAGGAGGAGTTGAGTGATGGCATGCGCGCATTCAGCCATTCGGAAAGCGCCTCAACTTCCTCTTCTTCGTCTGCTGAATTTCAGGAGGCGGATTTCGGCAGCTTGGCGGAAGGTGCAATCCGGCGCAGCGCACTGACGATGTCGTCGAGGATGGCGTTCTGGATTTCACCGCGCGTGTCGCGTCCGCGATGCCGGGCGGTGTTCCGCTGATTCTCCCATTCCGGAGAAGTGTGAAAATCCGGCTTCTGTTCCCGAATCATCTCCCGAATCACGTTTCCCCAATCTCGCACCGTTGATTCTGAAAGCGGTCGAAGACCACATGCTGCCTCTGCCCACTTCGGCGAACGCGCAATGTGGACGCCCTGCTCAAAAACCAACTCCTCAAACCCGCCCCGATGGTGACCATAAGTCGCCGACGTGTTTCCTCCAATGTCCGGACCGCCGCTTTCGCCCACTTTCTTGCCGGGTAGTTTTCATCGGTTCCCCGCGCCGCTCGAAATGAGGTGCGAAGAACCTCCAAGCCTTTCCCAAGTTCCAACCGGCGCAACCTTTCTGCGGCCCTGCCTTCCCAGCCCGGCTCCACGGATGCCAGTAGGGGCCAAAGCATTGTCCCGCGTGCCACTTTCCGCGCCACTTCCGGGTGTGATCGCTCTGCGATCACCAGCGATTGGACGGCATGCGAGGCTATGTCCACGAGATTCTTGGTGGCATCCTCGTCTCCTGCCGCAGCCTGCGCCGCGAGCGTTTCGACGGATCGCGTCGATTGCCGCCACGCTCGGAGAGTTTGCTCCCTGCGGGTTATCGCCTTTTCTTCATCGGCAAGTTCTTCGGTGCTCCTCGCCGGTGCCGTCGCGGGAGTGACCAGATATTCGAAAAGTTCCTTCTGCAACTCTCTCTTCGGGCAGATTCGTTTGATGCGACGCGCCACCGTTTCTGCATCGATTTCCCCTTCAAGGTAGACACGCAGGACCTTGATGAACTTCGGGATCAAGGCGGAGCGTTCACGCAGTTTCCGCTCCCTGGAACGGACCTCGCGCCACCGAGCACGTTGCTCAAGTTCGCGAGCCTCGATCAGCAGATTCAAGAAGATTAGAAGGTCCCGAGTTTCCGCGCCTTCGTCGTGACCTGGAGCTGTAAATCCCCCGTGAAGGCGAATCGTTCGTTCCTCCGAATCTCGTTTTGCCGGCTTCGGCGTCTTCATTTCCCCGATCTTCAGAAGACGTCATCCAGCGTCTTCGCCTTCTGCAGCCGGAGGGAGGAGGTGTAGCGGGGTGCCTGCTGGGCGCTCACCTTGCCGCCGGAAACGAGCGGCAGTGGACTGATTCTCCGTGCCGGTTCTTTGAAGTTGAGCACGTATTTTCCGCTGTCTTTCCATGGCTCAATGCTCGCCACTTCCGCGAGGTGCGTGATCGCAGAGACCGGTGCAATCTGATAGGTCGCGAGGTAGCGAATCTTCGGGATCATGCTGGAGTGAATGCGGATGGCATACCATCGATTCTCCCCGAGAAAGGTTTCGTTAAAGCCGTCCTCCCGCGCCGAAACGACGACCGTGTCGATCTCCGCTGGGTCAATGGCCGGCGTGTTACCTGTCTCTCCCGCGGCCGTCGCATTCTGCGTGCTCAGGTCGTATAGGAATGGCTCGAACTGATACACCACCTCGCCCGTCGCTGAGCGAAAGCGCTGAACCTCCAGCGTTTCCACGGGAAAGCGCAATGAACTCCGGACGATGCTTTCCAATTCCTCCTCCAGTTCGTCGATGATGAGCAGCGCGTTGAAGGCGTCGTCCGCGTAGAGCATCCGCTCCAGCAGGAAGTCGATGTTGTTGAAGTTGTTCGCCGCCGCGTAGGCCTCGCACCGCGCCACCGCCTCCGGGCTCTTCTGCAGGGTGTCGCGCAGGATGCCTTTCATCTTCTGCGGCGTGCTCTTGAAGGAGAGGGAGAAATTCAGGAGCTGCTGCGCGATGTGCCGCAGCGGATCGTGCCGCGCCAGTTCCACCTCCACGAGATAGAGCACCGGTCGCCGCGGGCTGGAGAGATCGAGCAGATACCCGTCCGGGATGTTCTGTGTCCGGCCCCGCTCACCGATGAGCTTTTTCACATCGAGATAGATGCGACTCTCGCCGAAGAGCGCCGCCTTCACCTCGGCGATGGTCGTTTCGAGTTCCGCCTCCTTGTCGAAAGGCCACGGGTGGAATTGTTGAGTCGGGGTCCAGAGCATGGAGAATTTTTACTGATGGCCTAATTGCGTCCGGTCAATCCTAAGGCTTGTCAGCAACTGCCGGCTTTGGAGTGGCCAATGTATCCTTTGCTTCAGGGTTAGGTTCCGGGATGGGTGTTCCACTGACTGGAGGCGATGCGTGAACTGGTGACGCTACGCTTTTCTCCATCGGAATCAGCCGCAGCTCCAGTGGCTTATCCAAGCCTTGAATGTTGAAGGACGAAGGCTCGATCTTCCGCTGGCCGTCTACCTTCAGCCGCGCGATAAAAGCCAGCGCGAAGAGCACCAGGCCGATAATGCCAAGGAAGCTCGCACTCCCCGCGCAGGCTTGGAGTTTCAGGGAGCAGTTCCCAAACATCTTTCCGGCGTAAATATCGTTTTCGTAGTTGGGGTCGGGATGCTTCGTCAGCCGCTGCCGAATCGAGGGCAGAGCGCCGAGCAACCAGCCAACGCAGAAGAGTGAACTGCCAAGCACAGCGATCGCGGCGAGGGCGAATGGCTTCGCTTCCTTGTCGGCAGCTGTGAACACGAAGCCGAGGGCACCAATGGCGCCCGTGTTAATCGTGGCCAGCCACTTCGCCCAATCTTTCATGTGATCGAGTGCGTCCTTCGCGTCTTCGTAACTTACTTGGTAGGTTTTTGTTCTCCAAGCGACTGTGAAGACCCCCCATTCTGCGATCACTGCTGCGGCTACGCATTTGCCGGCCAGCACCCGCATCTCGTCCACGGGGTTCTTGAACAGCCACGCGCTGGCTGCCAGGGCAAGTGCGAACAGCACGTTCCCCCACCAAGGCAACCAGCTCGGATTCGGCCCCGTTTTAGCCGGGGTTGATGGACCGATGATGAACGTGCCTGCGGGTGTTTTTTGTATGTTCATGGTTTCAGGTGAAAAACGTCTCTCCCTCCCGGTGCGCCCGGCCCAGGGTGGCGAGGGTTTCGAGGATTTCGGCGAGGTCTGCGGGTTTGGCGCGGAGGAAGTGTTTGACCAACTGCGCGGGGGTGACGGGCGAAGCGGCGGCGACGAGGACGCGAACTCCGCACCACCACCGCCGAGGAACCGCACGACGATGGCTCGTCCGGCGTTACCTTTGCCGCGCAGACCGGGCGTATCGCGGCGGATTTGAGCGTTGGTGCTGACGTAAGCTCGGTCGCGGCGCTTCGTGCGAATGACCTTCTCGCGAGCACCGGGCTCATTCTCGGAGGTCGAGGCTTCGTTGTGACCGAAGAAGAGGCGAAACACTTCATCGCTCGCAACGGCAACTCGAAGTCTCTGCTCTTTCCAGTCCGCAATGGGGACGACATCACGAGCACTTGTCGAAACCTTTGGGTTATCGACACCCACGGCTGGAGCGACGTCGGTCTCCGGTGCGAAGCTCCCGAGATTTATCAACATCTCTACAACACGGTTTATCCCGAACGGCAGAGCAACCGCGATCCGAGGTTGCGTAAGAATTGGTGGCTCTTCCGACGCTCCAACGAGCAGGTGCGCGCCGCAATCGGCGGGCTAGCTCGCTTCATCGTGACGGTCGAGACGGCGAAGCACCGCGTGTTCACCTTCTTCGACGCGGGCATCAAACCAGAGCATGCCTTTATCGTCTTCGGCCTCGACGACGCTTTCCATCTCGGCGTTCTGAGCAGCCGCATTCACGTCGTCTTCGCCCTCGCTGCTGGCGGGCGACTCGGCGTCGGCAATGACCCGCGCTACAACAAGACGCGCTGCTTCGACCCCTTTCCCTTCCCCGCGTGCGACGAAGCGGCGAAGGCGCGCATCCGGGCCTTGGGGGAGGAACTGGACGCGCACCGCAAGCGGGTGCAGGCGCAGCACCCCGGCCTTTCGCTCACCGCGATGTATA
>JANPHH010000562.1:0-5396 GCA_031424375.1 Chthoniobacter sp.
CAAAGGCAACACCAGAGAATCATACTGGTTGTAGATGGTGCGTTTCACGCCCGCGAGCGTTTCGATGCGCGTGAACTCCATCATGAACCGGAGCAGGTAGCGCTTGAACTCAACCGCGCTGTGCCACGGCTGGAAGGCGAAGGTGGTGGACCACATGAACCAAAACTCCGTCTCGAAGAACTCGGGGGAGAGATGGTCGATGATGGCGCTGGCACCCAGCGCTGCTTCATCGGCATAGCTGAGTTTGAGCAGTTCCATTCGATCCTGCATGGAGAATCCCATCGAAGTGACGGGCACTTTCGCGCGGCGGCGGTCCACCAGTCGGGCCATCGAATGCGCTTTGTGTTTCTCGTTAAACGCCACGGTCTCCTCGAATACCGACACGCCAGCCGACGTGAGCGAGGGAATCGTTTTGAACAGATCCCAGGTGCACTCATAGTTATCGGTGGTGAGCATGCGGCCCCCGCGCAACGAGTAACCGCGCTGAGCGTCGCCCGCTCCATCGAGACTGCCACCCATGAGCGGGGTGGCTTCGAGAATGTGAATGTTTTCGCCAGGCACGCCGCCCTCGCGAATCAAGAAGGCAGCCGCTGCCATCGAGCCGATGCCACCGCCGATGAGGTAGTTTTTTGAGTTTGGGTTCATTTTGACAGGGGTTCAAACTGCAGAGGCCGTCATCGCTGAGTGGATTTCCGAGGTTTCAACCATTTTTGCCGGTCGGCTCTTTCGCGCGCGGCACGTCAATGCCCAGCGCCGCCGCCAGATCAATTTCATGCTCCTGCTCCTGCACGATGATCGCTCGCAGGGTCTCGCTCAGCGCGAACTCGCCCATCGCTTCGGCTTGGCGGATGCGCTCGCGGTAGCGACCCACCGTTTCGCGTTCGTTTTCCAAGTCCGCTCGCAGCATGGTTACGGGGTCGGTTGAAGTGATCACCGGCTTGGGCGTCACGCCCGGCATGCCACCGAGATAGTCAATCTGTTTGGCAATCTTGATGGCGTGCGCCAGCTCCTCCCCGGCATGGGCTTCCAACTCGCGCGCGATGTCCGTGTAAGCCGCGCCTTTGAGCACCTGGCTATAGACTGTGTAGGCGATGATCGCCTGATATTCTCCCGCCAGATCCTCGTTCAATAATTGGATCATTTGTTCGCGGGTGATGTTTGAGTCTGGGATCGTGTTTTCTTTGTTCATAAAGTTACTGTAGTAGCGGCGGTTTCCCCGTTTGGCGGTGTTCAGTCCTTCACAGCGAAGCCAACTTTGATGGTCACTTGCCAGTGATGCACCTTGCCCTTCTCGATGTTGCCGCGGGTCTCGACCACTTGAAACCAGCACAAATTCTTGACGGTTTTGTTCGCGCGTTGGATGGCCTTGTCCACGGCGTCCTCGATGGAAGTCGTGGAAGTGCCAGTGAGTTCGATGAGCTTATAGACGGGATCTTTCATCAGTGGTTTTTTGGTCAGTCCACCACCAGCGTGACAGCCGCATCGCCGCGCAGGGCTTTGGAATACGGGCAGGTCTCGTGCGCTGCTTCCATGATGCGTTGAGCTTGATCGCGGTCGGTTCCCGGAAGTTGTGCATGCAACTCCACCGCCAGACGGAAGCCGCCCTGATCCTCTTCAATCAGACTCACCAGCGCCCGGACCGTGGAGTTTTCGACGTGAATGCCGAG
Source organism: Chthoniobacter sp. (assembly GCA_031424375.1). Classification (GTDB taxonomy): domain Bacteria; phylum Verrucomicrobiota; class Verrucomicrobiia; order Chthoniobacterales; family Chthoniobacteraceae; genus Chthoniobacter. The sequence goes on from JANPHH010000562.1 coordinate 1,668, forward strand.
CTTGCTAGCCGCATTGCCCACGGCCCCGTGATAGCAAGCGGAGTAGGCGCCCGCAAACAGCAGCTCCGGATTGGGGCCACGCTTCTCGATTCCCTTCTCCAAGGGATTTCCTAACGTGAGGTCCAGCAGTCCATCGGGCGATTGAATCGTTCCCGAACGGGCTCCCTTGGAAGTCGCTTCGGCGGTAAATAGTGTTTTCATAATAGAATTGGCTGCGTAATGGTTTGGTTTTATTTTACGGTTTCAATAATTTGAGCAGGACGTTGGCAGCTTCGGCGGAAGAGGCGGGGTTTTGGCCCGTGATCAGCAACCCGTCGGTTTGCACATAGACTCCCCAGTCCGAGCCTTTGCTGTAATTTCCACCCGTTCTCTTAAGCTCATCCTCCAGCAGAAACGGCACTACTTTCGTCAGCTTCACGGCGGCTTCCTCGGCGTCGGAAAACCCAGTCACGTTCTTTCCCTTTATCAAAGGGTCGCCATTGCGCAGCTTAACGTTGAGCAGTGCACACGGCGCATGACACACCAAGGCCATGGGCTTTCCTTGTTGCTGAAAGCCTTCTAGTAAGGCGATCGAGTTAGCATCTTTGGTCAGATCCCACAAAGGGCCATGGCCGCCCGGATAGAAAACTGCGTCATAATCGGCCGCCTTGACGTCACTCAGTTTGAAAGTGTGCGCGAGTTTCTGTTTGAGCGGTTCATCCTTGTCGAACCGCTTTGTAAATTTGGTTTGCGCTTCAGCCTCCTCGCTTTTGGGATCAATCGGGGCTGCCCGCCTCTGGGCGAAGCCAGAGTGATCTCCGCACCGGCATCCGCCAGTTCATAATAGGGGGCCGCAAACTCCTCCACCCAGAACCCGGTCTTCTTGCCGGTGTCACCCAACTCGCTGTGGGAGGTTAAGACGATTAAGATCTTCATCATAGTATGTGCCGGCATGTTTTTCGATTTAGGTATATTCTGCTAACGCCACCTCATCGCGGTCCGGAGCGCGGCTGATCGTGCCGAATTTTAGAATCGAGTAGCCGGAGAGATCGTCGCAGGGCATTTGCAGGTTGCCGGAAAATGCGTCGAGGCTCGGCAGCGCTCCGCCTGGCCGCAGGCAACGCAGCGAGGATTCACAGTTCTGCCGTGGTCCCAGACCTTCGATTGCGACGTGTACTCCGCCGCCCGTCAGGCGTTAGATTTCGCCCAGCACATCCACGGCGAAGGGCGAGCGTCGCGTTTGCGCCCGCGCGTGGCGCTGGCGACAAGAAGATGCCTGCGGCCGAGTTGCTCTGCATCCATCGCCCGACGCTCTACGCGAAGCTCAAGCGCTTCGGTATCTCGCTGTGAGGGCTAGGGCGGGGGCTACCTGAGCTCCATCGACCACTCTTCCGCGCCGCCGAGGGCGACGACCGCGGCGCGCACTTTGCGGAGCCCGAGTTCGAGCCGGGTCTTGATCGTGCCGAGCGGAATGCCGGTGTGGGCGGCGATCTCCCGCTGGCTGAGGCCGCGATAAAACGCGAAGGTCAACGCTTCCCGCTGCGCTGCGGGTAGCGTGGCCAGCACCCGGTTGAAAATCTGCGCGGTATCGGACGCCGCGACTTCCTCATCGGCTCCATGGTGCGGCGCCGGTTCGGGCTCCTCGCGGAGACGGTCCTGAGCGCGGGCGTAGGCCTGTTTCTTGCGCAGTTTGTCGATCGAACGGCGGCGCGCCAGGGTCACGATCCAGCCGAGGGCCTTGCCTTTTTCCACATCGTAATGCGCGGCGAGGCGCCAGACTTCGAGGAACACTTCCTGGAGTTGGTCGTCCACATCGGAGTCGTTGTTGAGGACGCGGCCGACGATCGTGCGGAGCAGCGGCAGGTGCCGGCGGTAGAGGATTGCGATCGCGCGCTCATCGCGCTCCTGCACGCGCGCCATGAGTTCTTCATCGGTCGGTTCGCTGGTCGTGGAGGCCGAGCGATTTTCAAGCTGCGGGGTTTCGAAGGAGTAGAGCATGCCATCTCCTTTGCCTTGCGCGTGCCAACGGCGTTTCCCTCTGTAAGACGCCGATTCGCGGCAGCAGAAGTGTCGTCATACACGACACTCTTGTCATTCGCCCGACGCTCTATCACCTTCAACAAATATGAATGACGAGACCGCCACTCGGGCCGTAGTCCTGCTTAAAATTGTGGGGCCAGGTGGGCGGCACGCGATGAGGACTCATCCTCATTGGAATCGACACAGCCACGCAGCGCGCATCCCCGTAGTATAAGGAGTATGCAACCCGTCCCCGATCTGAGTTGGTCACACCTTGCGCAGTTCATCCGCCAGCACACCCATGACATCCGCAATGATCTTAGCGGCCTCGATCTGGAAGCCGGTTTGCTCGCAGAGATCGTCGCGGATGCCGATGCGGCTGAAGGTGTCGTGCGGATACGCGCCCAGATTCGCAGGCTCGCCGGGAATTTACGCACGGTGTCCGCGAAGTTCGCCGAACCCAAGCCCGACCTTGAATTTTACGCCGCACGCGAACTCTTCCACATCTGGAAGGATCAACTCCACGCACTTCACCCCGCGCCAACCGTCGATTGGAAAGACACGCTCGGCGCAGAGCGGGTGAAGGTGGACGCCACCGCGCTGGCCGCTGTCTTCCACGAATTGCTCGCCAACGCGCAATCCTTCGGCACCGGTGCGCCCATTTTCGCCGAAGCACGGGTAGCGGATCGGTCGATTGTCTTTGAACTGCGTGAACCGAAAGGCGCGCCCATGGAGACCGCCAGTTGGGGCCGCGCGCCCTTTGCCTCGATGCGCCACGGGCACTACGGCCTCGGGCTGTGGGAAGTGCAACGCACGATCGCGGCGAACGGCGGCGAGATCATCCGGCGTTTTGCGCTCGATTCAATGGAACTGATTTCGGCGCTGCGCTTCCCTGTCGCCTGATTCATCTACCACGAGGCGTGGGTGGAAAGGTCGACGTAATGTCCGGCGTCAAAAGTCATTTCCGCTCGCGACACGCGGAAGCGCGTCCTTCCGGTCAGAACCGGACGGACACGCTTCCGCCGCGAGACGGATGGGAACCGAGGAGAACGGGCCGCAAGCGAGCGGCGCCCCACGTTTCCAGTTTCTCCTGTCAGGCGCTCTAAACCCGCGGCGCTCTCCGTCCCATGATGAACGAAAGAACGAACAGGACGAGGAAGACGAAGAAGATGATCTTCGCGAAGCCAATGGCGGTACCAGCGAGCGTGGTAAAGCCGAGGACGCCGGCGATCAGTGCAATGACGAGGAAGGTAATGGCCCAGGATAACATGGTGGTGAGGTCTTTCGAGTTGGAGATTGCGGGATTGATTCAACCACTGAATCGCACTCCTCTCGGCGCGCGGATGTAACCCGGCGCGCGAAACTTTTACTGATCCCGACCACGCTCGATTTCGGCAACGTCGCCGCCGCGAGGCGCTCTTGCTAAAGATCCTGGCTACTTCGACGGCGGGGTGCCGTTCAGCGTGAGGTAGGTGTAGCCGCGCAAGCCTTTTTCGTAGCTGGCGAGGAGCTTCATCGCTTCGTTGGGCTTCAGGCGGTCGCTCTTGATCGCGGCATCGACCTGCAATTTCACATTGCGGGCGAGCACCTTCTCATCCCACTGCGTGAGCGCGAGCACTTCGCCGATGGTGCTGCCTTCGATGGTCTCCTCGATGTACCAGCCACTCTCCTCGTCCTCGTCGAGGAACACGTGCGCCTCATTCACCCGGCCGAACAAATTGTGCAGGTCGC
>JANPHH010000563.1:0-12768 GCA_031424375.1 Chthoniobacter sp.
ACCCCGCTGCAAGACTTCTTCTCCGTGCAAGACAAGGACAACAGCGGATTCATGGAGCGCGCCGAGTGGGAAACGAACCTCGACTGGATGAAGCGCGGAAAAAACGTCGTGCTCGGCATCAAGCCCGGCGGCCGCGGCGACATCACCGAGTCGCACGTTCTCTGGACCAACGAAAAAGGCGCACCTTACGTCGCCTCGCCGCTCTTCTACGACGGCAAGCTCTTCATCGTGAAGGACGGTGGCCTCGCCACGCTCTACGAAGCCGCGACGGGAAAACTGCTCTACACCAAAGAACGCCTCGGCACTCCCGGTGACTACTACGTTTCACCGACCCTCGCCGGCGACCGCATCCTCCTCGGTGCCACCTCCGGCACGCTGCTCATCCTCGATGCCAAAGCGACCGACAAGCCCAGCATCCTCGGAAAGCTCGACTTCGGCGAATACCTCGCCGCTTCACCTGCCATCGTGGATGGCAAACTCTACGTCCGCACCAAAGAACACCTCATCGCCCTCGGCGCCCGCTAACTAACCCAGAATCGACAACACCAACTGAACGACATGAGCACCATCACCAGCACCGAACACCTGATCGCCCAACTCAACTGGCGCTACGCCACGAAATCCTTCGATCCCGCCAAGAAAATCTCCGCCCGCGATTGGGCCGCACTCGAACAAACCCTGCTCCTCACGCCCACGAGTTACGGCTTTCAACCGTATCGCTTTGTCGTCGTCACCGATCAGGCGAAGAAGGACCAACTCGTCCCGCACTCGTGGAATCAAAAGCAGCCGTCCGAGTCGTCACACTTCGTGGTCTTCGCCGCCAAGGAGAGCGTCAGCGAAGCCGACGTGGATCACTACATGGCCCGCATCGCCGAGGTCCGCGGCGCCACCGTTGAGTCGCTCGACTTCTTCAAAAAGATGCTCGTCGGCGACATCGTCCGGGGACCGCGCAGCAAGGTGCAGCACGAATGGGCGACCCGCCAGACCTACATCGCGCTCGGTAACTTCATGACCGCCGCCGCGCTGGTCGGCATCGATACGTGCCCGATGGAAGGCATTGATCCCGTGAAATTCGACGAAATCCTCGGACTCAACCAGGGCTACAAAACCGTCGTCGCCTGCGCCGCCGGCTACCGCGCCGCCGAAGACAAATACTCCGTCGCTCCGAAGGTCCGCTACCCCGCGAGCGAACTCGTCATCCATATCTAACTTACATCCATCATGACTACCCCGATCACCGATCTCACCCTACGCCCACCCCGCAGCACTCGCACCCGTCTTGGCGGTTACGTCCTCCTTCCACGGATGCTCGACAAAGGCCGCGCCGAGCTCGCCGGCAAGAATGGCGAATACCATTACAACTGCCCGCTGGACGAACGCATCCTGGAGTTTCTCGGCATCGACGCCGAACCGCTGCTGGCGGAACTCGCGAAGGGCAAAGGCGACGGTGAGATCCTCGCCTGGATCGTGGCCCACCAGCGCAACAAGCACACGGCCGCCGAGATTGAAGCGTGGTCCGACGAACAATCCAAACGCGGTCCCGACGCCGACTCGCAGGAGTTTTTTCAGGGGCTGCTCGCCGCTGCCGCACCGCACCGCACCGAAATCAAGACCTGGGCCGACCTGCTCGACCTTGATGACTACGTGAGCTACGGCGGGAAAGCCTGACCTCCGATGGAAGTCTGGACGATCGAGGAACGGGAAGGTCTGCGGCAACTAACCCGCGGCGATCAACCCGCTCCGCAACCGCTCGCCGGTGAGGTCCACGTGCGCATCCGGGCCGTGTCTCTCAACTTCCGTGACCTCATCAATCTGGAGAAGCAGCGACCTGGCAACCTTCCACCGCCGCTGATCCCGTGCTCCGACGGCGCGGGCGAGGTCGTAGCGGTGGGTGATGGCGTGTCCCGTTTTCACGTTGGGGATCGAGTCGCAGGGATATTTTTCCGCGACTGGATCGCCGGCCGCTTCGACCTCCGTCACCATCAATCCGCTCTCGGCGGTTCGATCCACGGCATGCTGGCGGAGGAGGTGGCACTCCCCGAGCACGCGCTGGTCGCCGTGCCGCAGCATCTTTCCTATGAAGAAGCCGCCACCCTGCCCTGCGCAGCCGTCACAGCGTGGCAGGCCCTGTTCACGCGCGGCGATTTGCAGCGCGGCGACACGGTCCTCGCGCTCGGCGCCGGCGGCGTCTCCATCTTTGCCCTGCAACTCGCACACGCCGCCGGGGCGCGCGTCATTATCACCTCGAGCAGTGATAACAAACTCACCCGCGCCCGCGCACTCGGCGCAGCGGAGACCGTCAACTACTGCTCCACTCCAGATTGGGACAAGGAAGTGTGGCGCATGACGGAGAAGCGCGGCGTTGATCACGTGATGGAAGTCGGCGGACCAGGCACGCTTGGAAAGTCGATGAACAGTGTCGCCGCGGGCGGACAGATCGCACTGATCGGCGTGCTGACTGGATTCGCAGCCCCCGAGGCCAGCCTCTTCCCCATCACCGCACGGAATGTGCGTCTCGATGGAATCTATGTCGGCTCCCGCGCTGACTTCGAGGCACTCAATGCGTTCCTCACCACCCATCGTATCCACCCAATCATCGATCGCGTCTTCTCATTCGCCGAAGCATCCGCGGCGTTCGATTACCTCCGGAGCGGTGCCCATTTCGGCAAAGTCGTCATCTCGCTTTCATGACCCATCCTTCCACCTTTCTCCTCGGCGGCGACTTACCGGTGCATCGTCTCGGCTACGGCGCGATGCGACTTTGCGGGCAACCGGGAAACTTCGGACCGTATTCCGACTGGGCGGCGGGCGAACAGTTACTCCGGCGCGCGGTGGAATTGGGCGTCAACTTCATCGATACCGCCGAGGCCTACGGACCCGGCTGCAATGAAGACCTCGCCGCCTCCGCGCTGCATCCCTACGCGCTGGGCGTGGTCATCGCGACCAAGGGCGGTGTCACGAAAGAATCACCGGAAAAGATTTTTCCCGATGGCCGCCCGGAGAATCTCCGCCGCGCCGTTGACGCCAGTCTGCGCCGCTTGAAACTCGAACGCATCGACCTCTACCAATGGCATCGACCCGATCCTGCGGTGCCGTTCGCAGATTCCATCGGCGAACTCTCGCGACTGCGCAGCGAAGAGAAAATCCGCCACATCGGACTATCCAACGTCACGATCGATCAAGTCGAAGCCGCCCGCGTCATCGTCCCGATCGCGTCAGTGCAGAATCGTTTCAATCTCACCGAACGCGCCGACCAACCACTGCTCGACCTCTGCACCGCGCACGGCATCGCGTTCCTCCCCTACGGCCCCCTCGGCGCGCATCCGCTCAAAGCCGGCGCGCCCCTCGCCGAACATCGCGGCCCACTCGCTGACGTCGCGAAACGACACGGCTCCACGCCCGCTCAAATCGCCCTCGCCTGGGCGCTGCATCAGGCGCCGAACGTCATCGTCATCCCCGGAACGACATCCATCCACCACCTCGAGGAAAACATTTCCGCGGCCAATATTACCTTGAGCGACGAAGACCTTGTCGCGCTCGCCCTTTAGCTATGACGACTTCACGCCACGCCCGACGCCGGTTACTCCTTCCGCTCTGCACCGTCGCGGCGATGCTACTTGTCGCGGGTTGTAAAAAGGAAGCGCCACCGCAGCAGCAAGGTCCGCTGCCCGTGAACGTCATCACGGCCGTCGAAAAACAAGTCACCGAATGGGATGAATTCACCGGGCGCACGGAAGCCGTCGAGTCGGTGGAAATCCGTCCGCGGGTCACGGGTTACATTACCGAGATGCATTTCAAGGCGGGCGCGATCGTGAATCAGGGCGACCTGCTTTTCGTCATCGATCCGCGTCCCTACCAGGCGGACCTCGACCGGGCGACGGCGAATGTGGAGCAGTCACAGGCCCAGTTGAAGCTGGCCCTGATCGACTTCGAGCGGGCCAAGGATCTGCGGCAAAAGAAGGTGACCTCTCCCGAAGAGTTCGACCAAAAGGCAGCGGCTCATCAGCAGGCGGAAGCAAGCGTCCGGTCGGCGCAGGCGGCCAAGGATTCGGCGCAATTGAACCTCGAGTTCACGAAGATCAAATCGCCGATCACGGGTCGCGTGAGCAATGAGCGAGTTACCGTCGGAAACCTCGTCCAATCGAGCATGGGAACCGACGGAGTGCTGACCACCGTTGTTTCGATCGACCCGATCTACGTCTACGTCGACGCCGATGAAAACAGCATCCTCAAGTATCTGAAATTGCGTGAAGAAGGGAAACGAAAGTCGGCCCGCGATGAAAACCTTCCAGCTTACATCGAACTCGCGAACGAGACCGGCTTTCCCCACGAAGGTTATATTGATTTCGTCGATAACAAACTCGATCCCACCACGGGCACCCTGCGGGCACGCGGCGTCTTCAAAAGCTGGAACTCACTTCTCGCGCCGGGCTTCTTCGTTCGCATGCGCGTGCCGGGCGCGGGCACTTACCGGGCGGTGCTGATCGATGACAAAGTCATCAGTTCCCAGCAGGGCGTGAAATACGTTTATGTGGTCAAGCCCGACAAAACCATCGAACGCCGCAACATCGAGACGGCGACGATGTGGGAGGGTCTGCGCATCGTGAAGACCGGCTTAAAGGATGGTGAGACCGTTGTCTCGACCCGGCTCCAGATTCTCCAACCGGGCATGCCCGTGATGCCGCTTCCTGAATCGAAGGACGCAGGCGCACCGCCGAATGCGGAAGCTGTGAAGTGAGCGCCCAATGAAATTTGCTCACTTCTTCATCGACCGGCCCATCTTTGCCGGCGTTATCAGCATCGTCATTACGCTGGTTGGCGGGCTTGCGCTGTGGACGCTGCCGATTGCGCAGTATCCCGACATCGCCCCGCCGACGATTCAGGTCACAGCCGCTTACCCCGGTGCGAATGCGAAGACAGTCGCCGAAACGGTAGCCACTCCGATCGAGCAACAGATCAATGGCGTGGAGAACATGCTCTACATGTCGTCGTCGAACACGAGCGACGGCATCATGACATTGAACGTCACCTTTAAGCTCGGCACCGATATCAACGCTGCTCAGGTGCTCGTCCAAAATCGGGTGGCCATTGCCGTTCCCACCCTGCCGCAGGAGGTGCAGCGCATCGGCGTCACCACCAAGAAGCAATCTCCGGACATCACGATGGTCGTCCATCTCGTGTCGCCGGATGGATCACTCGATTCTCTTTTCACCAGCAACTACGCGCTGCTGCAGATTCGCGACGAACTCGCCCGGTTGCCTGGTGTCGGCGATGTGAATGTCTTCGGCGCCCGCGAATACGCGATGCGGGTCTGGCTCGATCCGGAAAAAATCGCCGCCCGCAATCTGACCGCGCAGGACGTCACCGGAGCCATCGCGGAGCAGAATGTGCAGGTCGCGGCCGGCCTGATCGGCGCGCCACCCGTCCCGCTGGATGCGACCGCCTTCCAATACACGATCAACACTCAGGGCCGACTGGAAGACCCGGCTGCATTTGGCGACATCGTGATCAAGACCGGCGTGAATGGGCAGGTCACCCGAGTCCGGGACGTCGCCCGGGTCGAACTCGCCGCGAAAGACTACACGGTGAACAGCATGCTCGGTGGCAAACCGGCAACTGCGATCGGCATCTTTCAGCTTCCAGGGACCAACGCTCTCGAAACCTCCGACGCCGTGCGCGCGAAGATGACGGAACTCAAAACCCGCTTCCCCGCCGGGCTCGACTACCAGATTCAATACGACCCCACGACCTCTGTGCGCGAGTCCATCCATGAGGTAGAAAAGACACTCTTCGAAGCGATCGCGCTCGTCGTGCTGGTCGTCCTCATCTTCCTCCAGAACTGGCGCTCCACGCTTATCCCGCTCATCGCTGTCCCCGTATCGCTCATCGGCACCTTCGCCGCGATGTCGCTGCTCGGCTTCTCGCTGAATAACATCTCGCTCTTCGGCCTCGTGCTCGCGATTGGCATCGTGGTTGATGATGCCATCGTCGTCATCGAAGCGATCGAACATCATATCGCCAACGGCATGAGTCCACGCGATGCGGCCCGCAAGGCGATGGATGAAGTGAGCGGTGCGGTGGTCGCCGTCGCGCTGGTGCTGGGCGCGGTCTTTATTCCCACCGCCTTCATGAGCGGGATCACTGGACAATTCTTCCGGCAGTTCGCCCTCACCATCGCGGTCTCCACCGCGATTTCCGCGCTAAATTCCCTCACCCTCTCGCCCGCGCTCGGCGCCATCCTGCTGCAGCCGAAGGGCGCGAAAAGGGACCCGCTGCAAAAGATCATCGACGGTCTGCTGGGCTGGTTTTTTCGCGGCTTCAACAAAGTGTTTGGTTGGGCGGGCGCGAGTTACGGGCGCACCGTTGGCCGCCTCACCCGACTCGCGGCCATCGTGCTGCTCGTCTATGCCGGACTCCTCGCGCTGACCGTGCTCGGTTTCCGTGTTGTTCCGAGCGGCTTCATTCCCACTCAGGATCGTGGTTACGCGGCGTGTTTCGCGCAACTTCCCGACGGCGCGTCGCTGGATCGAACCCAGGCCGTCATCAGCCGGATGGCGCAAATCGCGCGGGAAACGCCCGGTGTGCTCGATACCATGGAAATCGCGGGCATGAATCTTTTCGGCGGCAATCAATCGAACACCGGAGCCGTCTTCCTGCCGTTCAAGGAATTCGCCGATCGCAAAGGTGCAGGTGAGCAAATGCCCGCGATGCTGGCGAAACTCAACGCCCGCTTCCGCGCCGAGATCCCCGAGGCGTTTTCCGGTGCGTTCCCGCCGCCGCCCGTCGCCGGGGTGGGTAATGCGGGAGGCTACCGGCTTTACATTCAGGACCGCGGAGGGGCCGGTCTCGACAAACTTCAGGAGCAGGCTTTCGGAATGATGATGAAGGCGAACTCCAACCCCACGCTCGCCGGAAACATCACCACCTTCCGCGCCAACGTGCCGCAGCTCTGGCTGGACGTGGATCGCGTAAAAGCCAAGTCGATGAACCTGCCGTTGAGTAACATCTTTGGCACGCTCCAAACCTATCTTGGTTCCAGTTACATCAACGACATCACCCTCTTCGGCCGCACCTATCGCGTGACCGCGCAGGCCGATGCGAAGTTCCGCCTCACGCCGGAATCCATCCGCCTGCTCAAGACCCGCAATCTCAATGGCGGCATGGTGCCGCTCGGCGCGGTCGCAACCGTGCGCGAAGTCAATGGTGCGGACAAAGTCGTCCACTATAACATGTGGCCTGCTGCTGATCTCAACGGCTCCCCTGCCCCCGGCTTCAGCACCGGACAGGCGATGGAAACCATTGAGAAACTCGCGAAGGAAACACTCCCGACCAGCTTCACCACCGAGTGGACCGAGATGGCGCTCCAGCAGAAACTCGCCGGCAACAGCGCGCTCTACATCTTTCCGCTCTGCGTTGTCATGGTTTTCCTCCTCCTCGCCGCACTTTACGAAAGCTGGACGCTGCCACTCGCGATCATCCTGATCGTTCCCATGTGTCTGCTCAGCGCCATCGGCGGCGTGTGGCTGCGTGACATGGACAACAATATCTTCACTCAGATTGGCTTCGTCGTGCTCGTCGGCCTCGCGTGCAAGAACGCCATCCTCATCGTGGAATATGCCAAACAGATTCAGGATCGCGACCACGTCGATCGCTTCACGGCCGCAGTGGAGGCCTGCAAACTCCGCCTGCGTCCGATCCTGATGACTTCGTTCGCCTTCATCCTCGGCGTACTGCCATTGGTAATCTCCAGCGGCGCCGGATACGAGATGCGCCAGGCACTAGGCACCGCGGTTTTCTTCGGCATGCTCGGCGTCACGATCTTCGGCCTCTTCCTCACCCCGGTATTTTACGTCGTCATTATGCGATTCAAGGAGCGCGGTTCCAAGGCCGCGACCTCTTCCTCGAAAGCGGAAGCGGATACCGCGTCAGCACCCGCCGCCGCGCACTGACCTTTCGCTCGCCGCGCCGCACGAGGTCGGGGTGGTGGGACGGGATCGGCATTTCGGCGGCATTCCCGGCGTCCGGTGCGTTGCCTCACGAGGGGGCATTTTTCCCGCCTTGCCGATGGACGCCCGCGCGCTCGCACTGCTAGCGTCCCGCGGCGCGCATGTCTGACCTCACCATCACCTTCCTCGGCACCGGGACTTCACAGGGCGTGCCGATGATCGGCTGCGATTGCGCGGTGTGCGCTTCAGACGATCCGCGCGATCGCCGGACGCGAGCATCCATTTATGTGGAAACGCCGGAGGCGGCGTGGGTGGTGGACACGGGGCCAGACTTTCGCACGCAGGCGTTGCGCGAGGGAGTGCGACGGCTGGATGCGGTGATTTACACGCATTCGCATACGGATCACATCATGGGTTTCGACGATCTGCGGCCATTCTGTTTCGGCGGGCGCGACATCCCGATTCACGCGAACTCGGAGACGATGGCGGATCTGCAGCGCGTTTTCGTTTTTGCCTTCAATGGCCAGAACCGTTGGCCGGGCTATGTGCGCCCGATTCCACGGGTCATCGAGGGACCCTTCAAGCTCGGTGAGACCACGATCACGCCACTACCGCTCGAACACGGCCGCGCGGAGATTCTCGGGTTCCTTTTCTCGCGGAATGACGAGCCGCTCGTCGCGTATCTCACGGATTGCAAGGTGGCGCCGCCCGCCGCGATCGAACGGATTCATGGGGTAAGGCATCTCATCGTCGATGCCCTGCGCCACACCCCCCACCCCACTCATATGAGCGTCGAAGAAGCCCTCGCCCTCCGCGCTCAGGTGCGGCCTATGCAGACCTGGTTCACGCACCTTTGCCACGACCTCGGTCATGCGAGCACGGAGCAGTCGCTGCCGGAAGCGGTTCACATCGCCTACGACGGATTGAAACTCGAGACATGAAGACACGACATCTTGTGGGGCTGACGCTGGCGCTGCTGCTCACGTGCGACGCGGTGGCCGAAGAGCGCGCCGAACCCTTTCCCCCCGCGAAGGGCAACGCCGACGCGGACGCCACCGTGGTGGTCTACAATGAAAAAGACGACGAGTCGCGGGATCTCGCGCGCTTTTACATGGAGCAGCGGCGGATTCCCAAGGGCAACGTGATCGCGCTGAATACGGCCATTTCCGAGGACATCAGCCGCGATGACTACGAGCGGGGCATCGCGGAACCAATCCGGCGGGCGTTCACCTCGAACTTCTGGTGGAAGCTGCGCGAGCCTGACAGCCCGCTCGGTCCGGTAGAGTCGAACAAGATCCGCTACCTCGCGGTGATCCGCGGGGTGCCGGTGCGAATCAACGGCGCAATCGGATACCCGGGTGACAAGATCTTCGGCGAACCACCGCTCGGCACCCGGAGCGACGCGGCGGTGGACTCGGAACTCGCGGCGCTCGGTATGTTCAACCGCGCGATCTCCGGCGCGCTGAATAATCCGTACTACCGGAGTTTCACGCCGATCGCGGATTTTCGTCATCCGGAGCTGATGCTCGTCTGCCGGCTCGACGGGCCTTCGGCGGGGACGGTGCGCCGGATGATCACCGACTCGATCGCCAGCGAGCGCGAGGGGCTGACCGGCTTTGCGTATGTGGACGCGCGCGGGCTGGCGGATGGGCCCTACAAAGAGGGCGATGACTGGATGAGTGCCATCGCGACCACGGCGCGCCGCCGAGGGATCCCGACCATCTTCGACAACGGACCGGAAGTATTCCCCGAGTCCTACCCGATGCGCCAGGCGGCGCTCTACTACGGCTGGTACATGGAGAACGTCACCGGCCCGTTTACGCGTCCCGGCTTCAAGCTGGCCCGCGGTTCAATCGCGATTCACATCCACTCCTTCAGCGCCATCACCATCCGCGATCCGCAGAAAGCCTGGGTGGCGCCGCTGCTGTATTCCGGCGCAGCGGCGACCCTCGGCAATGTCTTCGAGCCCTACCTCACGCTCACGGTGCATCTGGATGTCTTTCACGACCGGATCAGCGCGGGATTCTCATTCGCCGAAGCGGCTTACATGGCGCAGCGCGTCCTCTCGTGGCAGACCACGTGTGTCGGCGATCCGCTCTACCGCCCCTACGCCGACGCCAGCTTCGGCGAGGCGAAGCCGCGCGATGGCGAGTGGGCGGAGTATCGGCGCGGGGCCAGGCTGTGGTTCGACAAGACGCCCGCGGCTGGAGCCGAAGCCCTCGATGCCTCCGCGCGGAAGCTGCGCAGCGGCATGATCTACGAAGGGCTCGGCCTGCTCCAGCTCACGCGAAATGATTCCACCGCCGCGATCGCGGCATTCCAGCAGGCCCGGCAGCTCTACAAGAATCCCGAGGATGCGGCGCGCGCGGGCATTCACGAGATCATCCAGCTCCGCGCGGCGAAGCGCACCGACGAGGCGCTCACGCTGACGCGCAAGCTGATCGCGGCGAATCCGCGGGCGTCCTTTTTGCCCCTCCTGCGGACGTTCGATCCGCCACCCGCCACGCCCGTCCCGGCGACGCCCGCGCCGACGACTCCGGCGAAAACACCCTGACCTGCATGGAACTCGGGTCGCGCTACGGTTCGCTGCTGCACGCGGTCGTGCGCGAGGAGCCGCTGCTCGCGGTCCCGCGCGAGATCCCGGAGATGGAGTTGCAAGCGCACTGGTTCGCCGGGGATTTTGGACGCGAGTTTCAAACCACCGCCGGCGACGAGGTGCGCATCGTGCAATTCGGCGTGTGGAACCGCGAGGCCGGACCTGATTTCGCCGAGACTGCGATCTCGATCAATGGCGGCGAGCCCCGGCGCGGCTGCATCGAGCTGGACCCGGATGCGCGCGATTGGGAACGCCACGGCCACGCTACGAATCCCGCTTACGAAAACGTGGTGCTGCATGTTTTCCCGCACCGTGGGGAGTGCGAATTCTTCACCCGCACCGCGCGGCATCGCAATGTGCCGCAAGTCCTCCTCGACCTCGCGCGGCTCGACGGCATCGCGGTGAATCCGCAACCCGCCGCCCGCATGGGACGATGCGCCGCGCCGCTGCGCGAGTTGCCGGAGGAAAAGGTGCGCGAGGTCCTGCTCGGCGCCGCGCAGTTTCGGCTCCGGCGGAAGTCCGCCGCCCTGGCGCAACTCGCGGAAATGCACGGCGCGGACGAGGCGCTTTATCAGGCGCTCGCCGCCACGCTCGGTTACAAGAATAATAAGCGGCCTTTCACCCTGCTCGCGCAACGGCTGCCGCTGAAAATCCTGCGCAAACGCGACGCCGCGGCGCTGCTCTTCGGCCTGAGCGGTTTTCTTCCGGCCACCGAGCTGGCTGGCTTCGATGCACCCACGCGCAGCTACCTGCGCGGCCTGTGGGAGCAGTGGTGGCCACGGCGCGGAGAGTTCGAGCGGTTCGCACTCACGCCCACGCATTGGCACCTCGGCGGTTTGCGTCCGGTGAACCACCCGCAGCGCCGCCTCGCGGCCCTCGCGCAGCTTGTCGCCCACTGGCCGAAGGTCCGCGCGCTGGCGAAGCGCTGCGAACCGGAGGCGATCCACGCGTTCTTCGCCGGACTCTCGGATGAGTATTGGGATGTCCACTACACCGTCCGCTCCAAGACCGCGCCGCGGCCGATGGCGCTCGTCGGCGAATCGCGCGTCACCGAAATGCTCGCGAATGTCTTTTACCCCCTCGCGCTGATCACCGACCCGTCACGCGGGATCGGCTACCAAAACCTCCCCTCCACGCTGACAAATCGCCGCGTTGAAATCGCTCTCCAGCGGCTCTTCGGCCCCACCGATCGCGGCCGCTCCTTCGCGCGGAATGCCGCAATGCAGCAGGGTCTGCTGCAGGTCTACGAGGACTTCTGCCTGCGCGATGCGTCGGATTGCGAACGCTGCCGCTTTCCGCAGCAACTCGCGAAGTGGTGAGGGGTTTCGAGCGAGTCGGCGAACGTGGCTCGCGCGCTGATCCGCGAGTTGCACAGGGTTTAAATCGCGGGATTTTTCACCACGGCACCGGCCGTCGCCAGGAGACAGTCGGCGGTCGCGAGGATGATCTCTGCGGACGCGCCCTTTTCGAGGTACACCGTCCGATTATCGGGCCTGATCACGTGGGGCGGCAATTCTCTGCGTTGGAGGCCGGTGAAAAGGACGATGGGGCGGTCGAGCAAGGCCGGCTCCGCGCGCATCTCCGAGGCGATTTCGAGGCCACCGATCCCCGGCATGCGGATGTCGAGGAAAACGATATCCGGCCGGTAGTGGCGGGCGGTGGCCATCGCAGCAAAGGCATCGCTCTCCGTTTCGACTGAATAACGGCCGGTGTCGCCGAAAATCCGGCCGAGGAGTTCACACACGGAGGGATCGTCATCGATGACGAGCACGCGAGGTTTCAGTTTTTGTAACATGCAGCGGTTGTGGGACCAAGGATTGAGCAAGTTTCGCCGCACTTCGCGGCAAAAGTTGGCGGTGGAAGCCCATTTCCCTGGGTTTCGAGCCGTCCCCAACGGGCCGAAACCTGTGCTTTCGAAAGGGAGACGAGGAGGCCTGCCGCCCATGACCTAATGATGATCCAGAAGCGATCACTCCAGCAGAGGTCGCAGAGTTTGGAGCGGGAGAGTGCAGAGTCTCACGGGTGAGATGGGAGACCGAAAGCATTTGAGCGCGCCGCCCGCGGCCCGTAGAGCAGGGCGGTGAAATCTATCCGGACCCTTTTTGTCAATCCGCCCTCGTGGCACGGCTTCGATGGCGGGGCGGGTTCGCGCTATCAGGCGAAGCGGGAGATTCGCTCCTTCTGGTATCCCACCTGGCTGGCCCAGCCGGCGGCGCTGATCGAGGG
>JANPHH010000564.1:0-16424 GCA_031424375.1 Chthoniobacter sp.
CAGCCACCGGAACCGCATGTGGAGCGAACTCGCCCCGGAGGGGCGGTGGAGTGGTCAAGGCGGTTGAATTCCAACGCCCCTGCCGGGGCGAACTCATTTATTTCGAAATCAGGTGGCTGACGCCACCGGCTAATTTCCATCGTCCCTCCGGGACCCCGTGCCCATCCCGCATGGCACCACATTCAATCACACCCGCTGCTTCGCCCTGCCCGAATCGCCGCTGGGAGGCGAAGCGGTTTATAGTTACTGGTTACTGACCACTGCTTACTTCCTCCCCATGATCTCCATCGGCGAATACCTCATCCAGCAATTGGCGGCTTACGGCGTGCGACATGTCTTCGGCATTCCGGGCGACTATGTGCTCGGCTTTTACGATCAGCTTTCCAAGAGCGAACTCAAGATCGTCACCACGTGCGATGAGCAGGGTGCGGGCTTCGCGGCGGATGCTTATGCGCGAGTCGCGGGGCTCGGCGTGGTTTGCATCACCTATTGCGTCGGCGGCTTGAAGGTCGTGAACCCGATCGCGGGCGCCTTCGCGGAAAAATCTCCCGTTGTCGTGATCAGCGGTGCGCCGGGAATGAACGAGCGCGATAAGAATCCGCTGCTCCACCACAAGGTGCGCGACTTCGACACGCAGAAGCTCGTCTTCGACCAGATCACCGTCGCCTCCGCGGTGCTCGACGATCCGGAGACCGCGTTCGCGGAAATCGACCGCGTCCTGCATGCTGCGCTGCGCTACAAGCGGCCGGTCTATCTCGAATTGCCGCGCGATTGCGCCGCGCTGCCGGGACGCGAAGGACATCGCCCGCGGGAAATCCACGAAGCCAGCGAACCGCTCGCGCTGAACGAAGCGCTCCATGAAGCCGCCGGGCTGATCAATGGCGCGACGCAGCCCGTGTTCCTCGTCGATGTGGAAGTGCATCGCTTTGGCCTGCAAGCCGAGGTGCTCGCGCTGATCGAGAAAGCGAACGCTCCGTTCGCGGTGACGATTCTCGGCAAGTCGGTGCTCAGCGAGCAGCATCCGCTCTGCCTCGGCATCTACGAGGGCGCGATGGGCCGCGACGAAGTGCGCGCCTATGTCGAGTCGAGCGACTGCGTGGTGCTGCTCGGCGCATTCATGACCGATATCAATCTCGGCATCTACACCGCGCGGCTCGACCAGGGGAAATCCATCTACGCGACGAGCGAGCGGCTCGCGATCCGGCATCACACGTTTGAGAACGTGCGCTTCAAGGATTTCGTTCGCGGGTTGCTCGACGCCGACTTGCGCCGGCACGAGCCGGGGGCGATTCCCGCGCCGCCGCGCCCGCGCGAATTTCTGCCGCAGGCCGGTACGGAAAAACTCTCGATCGCGCGCGTCTTCGAGCGGCTGAATGCGTTCCTCACCGAGAACACGATCGTCATCGCCGACGTGGGCAATGCGCTCTTCGGCGCGAGCGATCTCTTCATCCGACACAGCACGGAGTTTCTCGGACCGGCCTACTACGCTTCGATGGGCTTCGCCGTGCCCGCGGCGCTCGGCGCGCAGATGGCGCGGCCGGAATGGCGCCCGCTCGTCATCGTCGGCGACGGGGCGTTTCAGATGACCGGCGTCGAGCTTTCCACGATCGCGCGCAACGGATTGAACCCGGTCGTCATCGTGCTGAACAACGCCGGCTACGGAACGGAGCGGCACATTCACGAAGGTGCGTTCAACGATGTGTTGAACTGGAACTACCATCGTCTGCCCGACCTGCTCGGTGTCGGTCGGGGCTTTCTCGTCGAGACCGAACAGCAACTCGACGACGCGCTTTCCGCCGCAGCGAAGCACACCGACACCTACTGCCTGCTCGACGTGCGTCTCGATCCGCTCGATGCGTCCGCGGCCCTGCGCCGGCTCGCCGAGCGGCTCGCGGACCGGCTTCAGCGCTGAAACGGATCTGCGGCGATCGGTTCGCCGCAGAAGAGGCAGCGCGGGCGATGTTTGCCGAGCGTGCGCTGGCACTTGGGGCAGGGCGTCGGAGGTGTGGTGGGTTTCCGTCCGTCGAGCCGCCCGTCCTCCATATCGATCATCGTGATTTGCCGCACGAGTTCCACATCCGCGAGCCCGTGTTTCTCCTTGAGGATGCGCCAGAGGGCTTCGGTGATGAGCAGCAGGCGTTCGACTTCGCCTTGCAGTTCGGTGATTTCGGCGTCGTTGACCTTGCGGGGAGACGATGCAGTTTCGCGATTGCTGAAAGGTGGATTGAACATGGAATCGGTCGGTTATTTGGTGGCGTATACAGTCCCGCGCAGCACCCCCACGAAGGGAAGATTCCGGTAGTGCTCCTGATAGTCGAGCCCGTAGCCCACGACGAACTCATCGCCGATGTCGAAGCCCACGTAGTCGGCTTCCGCGTCGGCCGCACGCTGCTTGAGTTTCCTCAAAAGGACGCAGCTCTTGATGCTCAGCGGCTTCGTCTCGGCACGCAGCTTTCCGCAGATGGCGTGGAGAGTGTGGCCGCTGTCGAGAATGTCGTCGATGATGAGCACGTGGCGGCCCTCGATGTCGGGCAGCGAGAGTTGATCAAAGGTGACGACGCCCGAGGTCTCCGTGCCGCCGTGGTAGCTGGAGACGCTGAGACAATCGACCCGCAGCGGCAGTGGCACGCGGCGGAGCAGATCGGCCATGAACATGAACGAACCATTGAGCACGGCGACCACAGTCAACTCCTGGTCCGTGTAGTCGCGCGTGATATCGGCGGCGAGTTCGTCGAGCCGGCGGAGAATCGTCTGTTCGTGAAAGAGGATCTTTTCGATGTCGTCGCGCATTGGGCGGAGAAAGTTGAGAGCTGAGAGTTGAGGGTTGAGAGGCGATCAAGTGTCGGGCCAGCCATCAATACGTCGCAGCGCCTCTCATCACTCAACCCTCAACTCTCAACTATTGGTATTCATACCCGATCTGAAAGCTCACGCGGCCGTCATCGTGTTGCCGAATGTTCGTGATGAAAACGGGTGAGGCGCCGCCGAGTTGCGCGCGACTCGAAGGCGTCGTGTAGGGCGTGTAGGCGTGGTTCGAGCGGGATGGGTAGGGGACGCCACCCAGGAAGATGCGCGGACCGACCGGTCCCTCGATGCCGTGTGCTTCCTGGAGGATCGGCAGCCGGCCCACGACGTGCCAGATGAGTAGCCCCTCCGCCGGCAGGCTCGCGTCGAAGCCGGTGCGGCGGCGATTTTCCAGGAGCAGATACTCGGCGCCATCGGGCCGGAGCAGCACCTTGAAGCACTCGCTCGTCGAGCCTTCCACCGGCCCGAGTACGAGCTTCTGCGGGACGCCCGGGTCGAGCACGGCCGGCTTCAGCCAGCCGAGCTGCTCCTTGCTCCAGGCCGACATGTGCTGCGGTTTGCCGCCGCCGCGCTGGTTCGACATCAGACACCACACGCCCACCCCTTCCGAGCCGGGATTCTCTGGTCGCGCATAGAGATCGGGCAGCCCGAGCATGTGCCCGAACTCGTGGCAGAAGACGCTGATCGAGACCATCGTCGGCCCGCCTTCGGGGCAGATGTAGTAGGACCAGCGTTTGCCTGCGCGCATCAGATTGGCGCGGTGCGGCCAGAAGAGGGTGCCGCGGTTCGCCTTGGGAAAACGTTCGCCGGCGTAGATGAAAATGAGCCCGTCAAAGTCCTTCAGCGCATTCTCGCCGTCGCGTTCGATCAGCTTGTCGAGCACCTCGTTGAGAAACGTGGATTTGTCCGCGTCGCGGGTGCCGCCGGCGTATTCCGCACGCTTGTTCCCGACTTCCACCGGGGCAAAGACTTTGCCGCTGACCGCGAGTTTTCCGCACGAGATCTCGCGGTAAAAATCGGCGAGGCTGCCGTGGACGCGCTGGCCGGTGACGCTCGTTTTCTCGCGGTAGGTGCCGTTGCTGAAGAGCGACTCATCCCAATCCTGCGTCGTGATTTTCGGGTTCATCTTGGTGTCGGAGAATTCGACGCCGATGACCGCGAGGCGGTAGGTGTCGCGCTTCCAGATCGAGGGCAGCACAGTGGCGAGGGAGAACGAGCTGTTCGTGGAGCGGCCGAGCTTGAGGGTCACCTTCCGCTCGGCGTTGCCGCGCAGGAGAGTGAATTCCAGCGGGTCGCCGGGTTTTTTCTCCGTGAGGATGTCGGAGAGCGTCGAGGGTGAAATCATCGGCGAATCGCCGACTTTGGAAATGATGTCTCCCTGCTGGATGCCGGCGGTTTCGGCGGGCGATTTTTTTGTCACGTTGTTCACCACCGCGCCGCGGTCGTCTGGTTCAGCGTAGGTGATGCCCACGTAGCCGCGTTCTTCGCTCACCGCCAAAGGGCGGCTGGTGGTGCCGAGCCGGGCCGTGAGGGTGACCGGCTGACCACTCCGCAGGATGGCGATCTCGATGGCTTCGCCGGGCCCGCGAGTGTGCAGAGTGTCACGGAAGGCGGCCGTCGATGCGAGGGTTTGCCCTCCGATTTTGTCAATGACGTCGCCTACTTTCAGACCCGCCGTCGCTGCGGGTGACCAGTCGTCGACGCCGGAAATGGTGAGACCGGCGCCCGGCTGCTGCGTGACGTTGACGCCGAGATAGCCCACCGATCCCCCCGTGGTTGCCGCGCTCGGTTGCACCGTGGTGGTTTTCGCGGTCGCCGGTGAAAGATACGCGGCGAAATCCTCCTGCGCGGGGAGCGGGGTAATGAGAAATGCGGCGGCGGCAAATGCGCGCCACGACACAGGGAGGCGAGGGGGGATCATGAAGGTCCCAGCTTGGTGCGGGGAAGAAGAAGAGGCAAGACGCTCGCCGTCTTGCATCGAATTGCGACAATCGCGTTGCGCGCTAGCGGTCGAGCCGCTAAACCGAAGCTCCTTTTTTCCAACTCCAAAAACCTCCGCAAATGTCCTGCTACCATCCCTCCATCGAAGGCGCCCAGCACGGCGCGAAATCGCTGCCCGACTTCCTCGCCTACGCCAAGCGCAGCGGCGCGGCCGGCGCGCAACCGAGCAACTACATGCTGCACGGCGGCAAACTTTTTAAGTCGGCGAAAGAGATCAAGGCGACCTTCGCCAATGCCGGCCTCGCAATCGACGGCGTGAGCGCGCACTGCCCGATCTGGGTTCACACCACGGCATGGACGAATTCACCGACGATCCGCCCTTTCATCCCCGCCGACGTGGCGAAGAAGTCCGCCGCGGACATCGAGAAATGGGCCGAGACTTATCTCCTCAAGCTGCTCGACCTCGTCGCCGAGCTCGGCGTGAAAGTGCTCCCGATGTTTTGGGGTACGGCGTATGGCTGGGAAATCGGAACGGGTTATCCGTGGGGCTTCTGGGCTGGGCCGGGATACGATCTGATCAAGGAAGGCAACGAGCGCTTCGTGAAGAAGACGAAGAAAATCCGCGACCACGCGCGCAAGCTCGGGATCAAGCTGTGTCACGAAATTCACCCCGGGACCGGGGCCGCCACTGCGGACGACTTTCTGAATCTCGTCAAGATCACGGACAACGATCCGACGATGGCCGTCAACGCCGACCCGTCGCACTGCTGGGAAGGCGAGAGCTGGGAGACGCGCTTCCTCAAGGTCGGCAAATACATCTACGCCGCGCACGTGAAGAACTTCACGATCCGCCCGAACCTCCCGCTGCGCACCATGGAGCCGAACTGGCCCGGCCGCGCGATGCAGTTCACCGACCTGCCGAGCGGCGACCTGAGCATGAACCGTTACGTCGAGCTGCTGCTGCACGTGGGCTTCCCCAGCCGCTACTGCCAGCTTCAGGGCACCAAGACCGCGCCGCTCGTCGTCGAAGCCGAGAGCGCCCATCGCGACCTCGATTCCACCAGCGCGAATGGCATTGGCTACGTGCGCGACCATCTGCTCATCACGCCGGCGGCGGGGAGCTTTGAGGATGGCATGGGGGCGTAAGCCGAAGAGATCGAAATGTGGTTTTCAGCCGGTCGCGTCGCGAGACGCGGCCGGTTCGTTTTTCCGGAGAGCACACGCGTCCCGCGTGTTGGCGAAGGCGTCCCGCCTTCGCGAACTTCCCGGGGCATAAATCGCGGGAGAAACATGCGCAGTGGGCTGGCAAATGTTGCGGTGTCTCGGAGCGCCCCGACTGGCTTCGCTGCAGGAAGTTCGTTTCGGCGGGACGCCGAAACCAACACGCGGGACGCGTGTGCTCCCCGGCGCCGTGGATCGCGCTACTTCAGAAAACCCTGCTCCTTCAGCCAAAAGGCCGCGTCGCGGGTCCAGGGGTGCAGCTTTGTGGGGTCGCTCAGGTCCTTGGTTCCGAGGCCGATGCCGTGTTTGCCGTCGCGGTAGAGGTGCAGATCGAATGGGATCTTTTGCGCGCGGAGTGCCGTGGCGAAGGCGAGGGCGTTGTCGGCCACGACTTTGTCGTCCTCATTCGTCTGCCAGATAAAGCAGGGCGGCGTGTCGGTGCGGACATTGAGGCGCGGGGAAAGGAAGCGCTTTTGTTCGGGCGTGCCGTTGGGGCCGAGGAAGTTTTCTTCGCGCTGCGGATTCGGCACGTCGAAGAGGATGAACCCGTAGCAGAGGATCGCGAGGTCGGGCCGCGAGCCGGCGCGCTCGATCGGATCGGCGTCGTCGGATTTGCCGGCATCGAATTGCGTGACGGTCATCGCGGCCAGATGGCCGCCGGCCGAGGAGCCGATCACGCCGATGCGTTTCGGATCCAAGCCCCACTCCGCGGCGTGACTGCGCACGGTGCGGATCGCGCGGGCGCCATCGAGGAAGATGGTGGGGACTTTGTAGCCATCGGGGGTGAGCCGGTATTTCAGGACGAATGCGGCGATGCCTTGAGCGGCGAGCCATTGCCCGAAGATCGCGCCTTCATGCGGAGCGAGGCTGCGATAACCGCCGCCAGGAAAAACGATCATCGCGGCGCCTGTGGCTGTGTCTGGAGCGGGCCAGAAGGGAGTGAGCGTCGGCGTGTGTTTGTCGCCTTCGCCGAGCGAGCCGGGCGCGGCGCCGGACCAGAGCGGGAGTGGTTCGGTGGGGCGATCCGCGGCTGAGAGAGCGAGCGGAAGAAGGAGGATGGCGAGTGCGAGGAGACGTTTCATGGCGGGGTGGATCAGAGTGCAAGACGAGGGCGGGCTTTGGCAACGTCAGCGCTCAAAAGCAGAACGCCAAAGGTCGCGGTTTTTCCGAGGAACATCGCGAAAGTGAGTGCTTCCGCGGATTTTTGCGAAACTTCCGCGTGATTCGCGGTTCTCCAAATACCGCCGCCGTTCCGACATGCGCAGCTTGTTCCCCGACGCGGCTCCCGCTTACATCCACCCGCCTCCCATGAAACTCCGCTCCGCCCCACCGCTCATCGCCTTCATCCTCGCTGCCTCCATCGCCACCGCTGCCGACTGGCCGCAGTGGCGCGGACCGAACCGCGATGGCGCCGTGCAAGATCCGAAGCACAAGCTGGAGAAGCTGCCTGCTGAACCGAAGGCGCTGTGGAAGGTGCCCGCCGGGCCGGGGCAATCTTCGCCGGTCGTTGCGGGCGGAAAGGTCGTCTATATGGACGCGAAGGATAACGAAGAGGTTGCGCATTGCCTCGACCTCGCGACGGGCAAGGAGCTGTGGACCGCGGTGGCCGGGCCGACCGTGCAATTTTCGCCGGCTTATGGTGGCGGTCCGCGCTGCACGCCGCTGGTCGATGGGGATCGCGTCTATACGCAGTCGAGCGGCGGTGAATTCTCCTGCCTCGCGCTGGCCGATGGGAAGAAGCTGTGGGGCACGAGCTTCGGCGGGGTTTATGGAGCGACCTTTCTGGGCAACAAGACCGGTGATCCCGCGGCGAAGGAAACCGCTTCGCGCCGGCATGGGAACAATGGTTCCGCGGCCATCGACGGCGACCGGATTTTCGTTCCCGTGGGCAGCGTGAATGGCGCAACGCTCGTGGCGTTCGACAAGAAAACGGGCAAGGAACTTTGGCGCGTGGGTGACGACAACACGGCGTATTCCTCAGTGATGGTCGGCACGCTCGCGGGCACGCGGCAGGCGGTGCACTTCACCGCCGATGCGCTGATGGGCGTGGACGCCGCGACGGGGAAGATGCTCTGGCGGGTGCCGTTGAAGACCGGCGCGAAGCGGCACGCGTGTACGCCGGTGATCAGCGGCGATACGGTGACGGTCGCCTCGACCAGCATCGGCACGCTGAGCTTCAAGGTGGTGAAGAAAGGCAGCGGCTACGACGCTGAACAGGCGTGGGGAAATCTGCCGCTGAAGACGATCCTCGGCACGCCGACGATCGTCGGCAAAACGATGTTCACGATCGGGCCATCGGATCGCACGGACCTCGTGGCGCTGGACCTCGCTACTGGCGCACAGCTTTGGGCGCAGAAGGGACTGTCCGATTACGCCAGCATCACCGGCGTGAATGACAAGCTGCTCGTGCTCAACTCAACGGGCGAGCTGCTGCTCGTGAAAGCCAATCCCGCGAAATTCGAGGAACTCGGTCGCGTGCAGTTGTGCGCGAAGACGTGGGCGAGTCCGGCCTACACGGATGGGAAGATCGTGGTGAAAGACGAGGCGTCGTTGACGGCGTTTGCGCTGGAGTAAGCGGGCGTCTACGCCCGAGTTCCGTTTTCTGTGTCCGCTGGGTCTCTGTGGTAAAATCCACTGGAGGGTTCCGGCGCAGTAAGATCGCGCGATCGCCGGTAACCTGAGGTCCCTCGGCTTCATTCTGGTCGCTTAGGCTCCCTTCATTCCGCTCGGGATGACAGGCTGTTTTGAATTCCGGAATCCCGTCCGAGGTTCAATCAGGTTCCGCGCGGCGCTCGGCGGCGCGCGAGCCGAGATTGCCGTAGCGGTGGTAGGCGCGGCTGATCGATTGCTCGCGGACGTAGCACAGCAACTCGATGCGGCCTTCGGCGAGCACCGGAGTGTCGGCGAGGTGGATGTTCTGTTCGGCGGCGAGTGGGCGCATCGTCGGCGGGACGCGGTCTGGCGCAGCAAAGCGGATTCGCTCGGTCAGGCCGCTGCGGATGACCTCGGCAAGCTCGGCGTCGGTTTCTTCCACAAACTCAATGCTGCCCGCCCAGGCGTCGGTGAGATCGTCGAGAGCGCGGACGGCGACGTGCGGCGCGTCGGGTGGCGTGCTGACGGTGACCCGCGAACCGACCGCACCCGCGGCCGCGGCACGGGCGATGACGTCGAAATGCGTGTCGTCGGGATGAATGCGGAGCCGCACCTCGCCGATGGGGAGATAGCGGTGAATGTTGTCCTCGCCGAGCAACCGGCAATGATCGTGAGTGCGGAGGAATTCGTCGCGAGCCGCGCGATCGTAGCTGGCCAGCGCCGCGAGCAGGCGTTCAATTTCCTCCGTGGGCGCGCCGAAGTCCACGAGGCGCAGACGGTCGCGGAGATCGGCGAGGAGCAGGTTGGCGATCGGGGCATTTCCGCGATCGGGCGACCGATTGGTAAAGTCGAGAAACTGCGCAACGTAGTTTGGCCCGCCCGCTTTCATCCCGGGGCCGAAGCATGACATGCCCATTCCGCCGAAGGGCTGGCGGAGCACGATCGCGCCGGTGGTCGGGCGGTTGATGTAGAGATTGCCGGCGCGGATGCCCGCCTGCCATTGCTCCTGCTCCCGGTCGTCCAGGGATTCGAGGCCGCTGGTCAGTCCGTAGCCGGACGCATTTACGAGGTCGATCGCCTCGGCGAGCGTGGCGAAGCGCATCACGCCGAGCACCGGACCGAAGAACTCCGTGAGGTGAGTGACGCTGCCCGGCTGCACGCCCCATTTCACGCCGGGCGACCAGAGATCTTCGGCGATACGCTGCGGCGGCACGGCCCACGATTCGCCTGGCTCAAGCGTCGTGAGCGCGGTTTCGAGTTCGCCGCGCGGGGGGCGGATGAGCGGGCCGATTCGCGTGTGCAGTTCCGCGGCGCGGCCGACGTGCAGACTTTCCACGGCGTCGCAGAGCACGCGGCGGAAGTGCGGATCGTCGTAGACTTCCGCTTCGAGGAGCAGCAGCGAGGTGGCGGAGCACTTCTGGCCGCTGTGCGAAAAGGCGGAGTGGATCACGTTCTTGACGGCCTGTTCGCGATCGCTGAGCGCGGTGACGATGGTGGCGTTCTTTCCGCCGGTCTCGGCGAAGAGCGGCAACTCGGGATGCGCGGCGATGATCGCCAGCGCGGTCGCGGTGCCGCCGGTGAGGATCGCGGCGCGCAGAGCGGGCTGGGAAAGCAGATGCGCACTGGTTTCCGCGCCGGAGCAGGGGAGAAAGTGCAGCGCGCTTTGTGGAACCCCGGCGCGCCAGAAGCACCGGCAGAGTTCCCACGCGACGAGGGCGGTGTCGGTGGCGGGCTTGAGGATGACGCGGTTGCCGGTGGCGAGCGCGGCGGCGATTCCGCCGCAGGGGATCGCGATCGGGAAGTTCCAGGGTGCGATCACGGTGATCGCGCCCTTGGGTTTCGCGACGACCGTCGGCAACTCGAAGAAGAAGCGCGCGGTGCTGCGGTAGAATTCGACGAAGTCGATCGCTTCGGAAACCTCGGGGTCCGCTTCGGCGACCGTCTTCTTCCCGGCGATCATCGCTGCGTGGATCAGCGTGCCGCGGGCGGCGCGGAGTTCGTGGGCGGCACGACCGAGAATCGCGGAGCGTTCGTCGATGGTGAGTCTGCCCCAGCCATCCGGATCGGCGTGGGCGGTGGCGACCGCTTCGTGAAGAATGTGGGGCGGATTTTCAATCCGCCTGTCCAAAAAGCCGGATTGCAAATCCGGCCTACGGTTCGCAATCCCTGCCGCCCATTCGCTGTTCTGTGGAAGCGAGAAGTCGGTGTCTGGTTCGTTTTCAAAAGCGGTCCACATCATTTCCTCGCGGGGATGTGTTGCCAGCGGGCGGAGCCGGTTTTGCGTCCGGCGCGGCGCGTCGGTAATGCCGATAGTGAAGGATTCGCGGAAGCTGTGTTCGAGCTGATTCCAATCCGCGCTGCCGACTTTCAGTTTGAAGGCGTGGCGGAGGAAGTTCTCGGTGCCGGTGTTCTCATCGAGTCGGCGGATGAGGTAACCGATCGCATTGATGAACTCCTCCTTCCGGCACGCCGGCGCGTAGAGCAGCAGATGGCGCGAATGTTCGAGCAGCGCACGTCGCTGGTGATTGGCCATGCCTTCGAGCATCTCGAACTGCACGCGCTCACCTGCACCGACCGCGTCCGCGAGCACGAGACCGTAGGCGACATCGAAGAGATTGTGCGACGCCACGCCCACCCGCACCGAGGCGACATTCTCCGGGCGCAGCGCTTCGTGGAGCATCCGCTTGTAGTTCGCATCGGTTTCCGCCTTCGATTTGAACGGCGCCTGCGGCCACCCGCGCAGCGAGGCCTCGACGCGTTCCATCTCCATGTTTGCGCCTTTCACGATTCGGATCGTGACGGGCGCACCGCCGGCGGCGACTCGGGCGCGCGCCCACTCGTTGATCCGCCGCTGCACCCGCGCGGAGTCCGGGATGTAAGCCTGGAGCGCGATTCCCGCGCTCACATTCTCCAGCCCGCGGCGCGTGAGGGTCTGCATGAAAGCGTCCGCCGTGAGCGCGAGGTCGCGGTATTCCTCCATGTCGAGGTAGATGAACTTCGGCACGCTCGTCTCATCCGCCCGCACGAAGCGGAGCCGCGCGGCTTCGCGATACAGCACCTCCAGGCGATCACACAAAACATCGACCGTGTGGGCGCGGGCGAGCGGGGAGATCTGCGAGTAGATCGTCGAGATCTTCACCGAGAGCACCTCCACCTGCGGCAGATGGAGCGCCTCCACATACTGGTGCAGCCGAATCCGCGCCTCCGTTTCGCCAAGCAGCGCTTCGCCGAGAAAGTTCAGATTCATCCGCACGCCCTCCGCCTGCCGCTCGGCGAGATGCACGGCGAGCAGGCCGGGCTCGGCAGGCAGCACCACATTCGCCGTCTCGCTCTGCATGCGCTCCTTCACCAGCGGCACGGCCACGCCGGGCAACCAGCCGCCGAAGGTCTGAAATCCGCGGAGCAGGGCGCGATCGATGGGGCTGAAAAACCGCGGGATGCCCTGCACGTCGAGGATGTGCGCAAACTGATCCACGGTTCGCGCCGCGCCGTGGCTGCGGAAGGATTGGTCGGTGATCTGCATCATCGTCGCCTTGTCGCCCGGCGATTGGAGCAGGCGCGCGAGTTCAGCCTGCTGGCGGCGCTCGTGCGGCGTCTGCAAATCGGTCGCCCGCTGTTGCAGCGACGCAGCAAGGGCGATCGCGCGTTCGATGAGTGATGGGTCGGGAAAAAAATCAGCGCTCACGATGCCGAGAGTCTACGGCCTGGGTTGCGCGAATCCCAAGCGCGGGCGGTCGGGCAAGGGGCGAAAAAAGCCGTGGCGTCCACGGCAGTCCGCGAAGACGCGAGACGCGAGGCGCGCGGAGGCGTCTGTCCGGTTGCGTTCCCGCCGGAGCAGTGGATGATGGAAGGGTGATCAAGCTCCCGGCCTTTTCCACCCGTCAGGCGGCGTGGATCCGGGACCTGCGACCGATCTTGGAACGCACGGCTTTCGTCATTTATCTCGGGATCTTCGTCGTGTCGTGCGGGTTGATCGGGCTGGGGATGATCTTCGCTTTTCTGCTCCATGAAGTGCGGCCGCTCTGCGTGGGGCTGGCCGGCGGTGCGCTGGCGCGCATTCTTCAGCAGCATGGTTACCGGGTGTGGAACTTCGCGCGGTGGGAGGACACGTTCGAGCCGAGCGACGCCGCGGCGGAATTCGGAGAGGATGCGGGTTGTTCCGCATTTGCCGAGAAGTTTGAGCGTGTCCTGCGCGACCTCGAGGCGAGTGAGGGTGGGGGCGCTTCGCGGGAAGTGTGGGCGGTGCAGGCGCTCCGCAATCAGGCGAAGGAACTCCTAACCGCCGAGCCCGCCCTGCGGGACCGCTTCGCCAGCCGTTTGGCGCACCATCCCGAACTGGGTTAGGAGACGTGGCAAACTGTAGGGCGTTTCTGTGAAACGCCGGGGAGGCTCTTCGGGTGCAGGATCCCCCGACCGGCGTCTGCCCCACACGCCCGCTTAGATTCCGAGCGCGGCTTTCACCTCGGCGAATTTTTCCACGGCAAAGGCGAGGTCTTCGCGCGAATGCGCGGCGCTGATCTGGGTGCGAATCCGGGCGCGGCCCTGCGGGACCACCGGATAGAAGAATCCGACGACGTAGACGCCGCGCTCGAGCATGGCCTCGGCGAAACGCTGCGAGAGTGCCGCGTCGCCGAGCATGATGGGGACGATGGGATGGGTGCCGGGGAGGATGTCGAACCCGCGCGCGGCAATCTCAGCGCGGAAGAATCTCGTGTTCTCCTCGAGGCGATCGCGCAGGGAGGTCGATGCTGCGAGCAGCTCGAGGACTTTGAGCGAAGCGGCGGTGATGACCGGCGCGAGGGTATTGGAAAAAAGATACGGGCGGGAGCGCTGGCGGAGGAGGGCGATGATCTCGCGCCGGCCGCTGGTGTAGCCGCCACTCGCGCCGCCGAGCGCCTTGCCGAGCGTGCCGGTGAGGATGTCCACGCGTCCCATCACGCCGCAGTGCTCGGGCGTGCCGCGGCCGCGGGCGCCCATGAAGCCGACCGCGTGCGAGTCGTCGACCATGACGAGGGCGTCGTGCTTTTCCGCGAGGTCGCAGATCGCGGCGAGATTCGCGATGGTGCCATCCATGGAAAAGACGCCGTCGGTGGCGATGAGGCGGGTGCGGGCACCGGCGGAGGCGCGCAGCTTTTCCTCGAGATCGGCCATGTCGTTGTTGCGGTAGCGATGACGCTGCGCCTTGCAGAGGCGAATGCCGTCGATGATCGAGGCGTGATTCAGTTCGTCGGAAATGATCGCGTCCTCGGGGCCGAGCAGCGTTTCGAAGAGGCCGCCATTCGCGTCGAAGCACGAGCCGTAGAGGATGGTGTCCTCGGTGCCGAGAAACTCGCTGAGCTTAGCCTCGAGCTGCTGGTGCGGCTGCTGGGTGCCGCAGATGAAACGCACGCTGGCCATGCCGTAGCCCCAGCGGTCGAGCGCCTCATGTGCGGCGCGGAGGACCTCGGGATGGTCGGCGAGGCCGAGGTAGTTGTTGGCGCAGAGATTCAAGACCTCGCGCCCATCGGCGACGCTGACGTGCGCGGACTGCGGGGTAGTGATGATGCGCTCTTGTTTGAACAAACCTGCCGCGCGGATTTCGGTGAGCTGGGTTTGCAGGCGGTCGTGGGTTTTTCCGAGCATGGGAAGGGAATCAGCGAGTTTCGAACATGGGGAGCGACAGCTTCCAGTAAATGCCGGCGAGGCGCAGCGCGAGGACGACGCCCCCTCCGATGATGGTCGCAGCGGTGGCGCTGACGCCGAGGAGTTCGAGCGAGACGCAGGCGGCGGAGCCGATGAGGGCGGCGGTGGCGTAGAGATGGATCTCGCTGCGGAAAACCATCGGCACTTCCCCCATGAGCACGTCGCGGCCGATGCCACCGGCGACGCTGGTGATCACGCCAAGTAGCACGCAGACCGGCGCGGAAAAATGCAGGGCGATGCCTTTGGTGGTGCCGATCATGGCGAAGGCTGCGAGCACGAAGGCATCGACGATGAGCAACGCGCGATGGGGCGGCGGGTGAAAACGAGCGTAGACGAAGGTGATCAGCGCGGTAATGGAAACATTCACGAGCAGGCCTGGGCCGCGCAGCCAGATGACCGGAAGATCGCCGGCGAGGACATCGCGCACCGTGGCCCCGCCAAACGCGGTGACGAGCGCGAGCACGAGCGCCCCGAAGAGGTCCAACTGCTTTCCCCGCGCCGCGAGCACTCCGGTGATCGCGCCGACCGCGACGCCGAAGTGATCGAGAAACAGTGACAGGCTCATGCGGTGCGGGTGAGTTTATCGCTCCGGCGGCAAGTCGATGACGGGCGGGTGCGCACTGGCGGGGCGGGTGAACGGTTCGCCGAACTTCGTGAAGCCGGCGACAAAGCCGCCATGCTGGAGGAAGAAGCGGCCCTTTTCCACGCCCATGAAGCGGTCGAGACGATCGGCCTTGCCGGTCGCATCGTGGCTGAACGTCGCTGTGGTGATCTCGTGCCACTGGCCGTCGGCCGTGCGATCCCACTGCGGGCCGTAGAGCGCCTTGCGCGGGAGGTGGCCGTTACTGCCGCCGAAGTTTTCGCTGAATGAATGCAGGCCGTGCAGCCAGCGGCCGTCTTTCGGTGCGCGGAAGCTGGCGATGAGCACCCACTTCTTTTGCTCGGGATGAAAGTAGTAGCCGGCGTAGTCGGTGTCGGTGCCGTGCGGTTTCGCGGTCATGAAGAAGCGCTGCGGTTCGCCGGTCTTCCACGGGTAGACGAGATGCGAGTGGCCGCCCGTGCCTTCACCGCCAAAGACGCTCGCGACGACGGCGTCGCCCTTGGCGAGCAGTGAGGTGTGATTTTCCGCGGCGACGGAGTCGCGGTTGTCCGCGGTCTGCCGCTCGCGGCATCCCAAACGGAGAAAATGATCCGGCGCTCGGTGGCGCTGTTCACCTGCATGCCGAAATATCCGCGATGAAACCCGCAGGCCATGTAGAAGGTCGCCACGGGATCTTCGACGGCGGTGACTTCATTGTAGAAGGCGTCGATCTCCGCGTCCTTCGGCACCGGGTAGGCGAGATGGACGGAGGCGGCATTGCGGCGCGGCAGGAGATTGAAGTGCGCGCCTTCCACCGCCGGACCGTCGAGCACGAGCGCGTCGAGTTCGCCGCCGCCTTGGATCGTGCTGAGTTCGAAGCGCGTGTAGCCGGCGGTCGCGATCGTGAATTCCCCGAACGGAACGAGCGCGTTCTCGCCGGTGCCTGTCGCCGTGGCTTCGCGCGTTTGCCCGGCCACGTTGAGTCGGAGCTGCGCCTTGACGTTCGCGGGCAGCTTGATCGCCAGCGCCGCGTTGAGTTTTCCCGGCGTCTTGAGTTCGCCAAACCAGAGCACCTTCTGCCCGCTCTCCGCCCACTTCTTCAGCGGCGTGTTTGGATTCGGATCGGTGTAGGCAGTGACGGCGGGCACGCGGAGTTCCGCCTGTGCCGCCGCGGCGAGGAGCAGGAGGAGAGCGGCGATTTTCACCGGAAGACTTTCCAGTCGAGGATGACTTTGCCGCTCTCGCCGGTGTTCATCGCCGCGAAGCCGCGTTCAAATTCATCCGCACCGAAGCGGTGCGTGATCACCGGCGCGATCTCGAGCCCGCTCTGGATCATCACGGTCATCTTGTACCACGTCTCGTACATCTCGCGGCCGTAGATGCCTTTGATCGTGAGCATGTTGAAAATCACCTTGTTCCAGTCGATCGCCATCTCGCCGCCGGGGATGCCGAGCAGCGCGACCTTCCCGCCGTGCGCCATGTTTTCGATCATCTCGCGGAAGGCCGTGGCGTTGCCGCTCATTTCCAGGCCCACGTCGAATCCCTCGGCCATGCCGAGCTGCTTCTGCACGGCGGCGACGGTGCCGCTCCTCACGTTCAGCGC
>JANPHH010000565.1:0-7117 GCA_031424375.1 Chthoniobacter sp.
CGAGGGACCTCGGCGTCCGGAAGATCATGGATCATTCTGCACTCCGAGGTCCCTCGACTGCATTCTGGTCGCTCAGGCTCCCTCCATTCCTCTCGGGATGACAGCACGGAGGAAGCGGTGCCTTCTGATGCTGTGCCAGTTCCTAACCGCCCTGCACCAAAAAGCGCCTGTCATCCCGAGCGGGGTGTAACGCAGCCGAGGGACCTCGGCCTCCGGAGGATCATGGATCATTCTGCAATCCGAGGTCCCTCGACTCCATTCTGGTCGCTCAGGCTCCCTCCAACCCGCTCGGGATGACAGCAGGGAGGAGGCGGTGCCTTCTGGTGCTGGTGCCAGTTCGCAACCACCCTGCACCAAAAAGCGCCTGTCATCCCCAGCGGAGTGTAACGGAGCCGAGGGACCTCGGCCTCCGGAGGATCATGGATCGCTCGGCACTCCGAGATCCCTCGACTCCATTCCGGTCGCTCAGGCTCCCTCCATGTCGCTCGGGATGACAGGCTTTCCTACCTCCTGTTACAACGTCTCAGCCGCACCACTCGGGCGCTATTCTCAACGGAATGTCGTGCGCTCCTTCGCATTGGCCCCATAGTGGCCGACTATGCCTTTCCGCACCCTTGGTCTCGACGACCGCATTTTCCAAGCAATCCAAGCCGCCGGTTACACCGAGCCCACCCCGATCCAGGCCGCCGCCATCCCGGAGATCATCGCAGGCCACGATCTCATCGGCATCGCCCAGACCGGCACCGGCAAAACCGCCGCGTTCACCCTCCCCATTCTCAATCTCCTCGCCGGCCCGCTCGGCCAGGTCAAAGGCACCAAAGTCCTCATCGTCGCGCCCACCCGCGAGCTTGTCGTGCAGATCGAAGAAAACGTCCGCGCCTACGCGCAAAATCTGCCGATCCGCATGGCCACCGTCTTCGGCGGCGTGGGCGAACGCCCGCAGATCGAGGCTCTCCGCTCCGGCGTCGATATCGTCATCGCCACGCCCGGCCGACTCCTCGATATCGGCCGCAACGCCAACTTCTCCAGGCTCGCCTTCCTCGTCCTGGATGAAGCCGATCGCATGCTCGACATGGGCTTCCTCCCGCCGATCCGCCAGATCGTGCGCCTCATCCCGGCGAAGCGGCAGACGCTGCTCTTCTCCGCTACCATGTCGAAGGAGATCCAGTCACTGACTCACGAGTTTCAGCGCAATCCTAAAACCGTCGAGATCGGCCGACGCTCGAACCCCGCCGAAACCGTCACGCAATTCGTCTACGAAGTGCCCAAGCACCTCAAACCGTCGCTGCTCGCCCACCTCCTCGGCGACCCGGCCATGGATAGCGTGCTCGTCTTCACCCGCACGAAACACGGCGCCGACCGCGTCGCCCGCAAGCTCGAGAGCCTGAACATCAAGACCGGCACGCTGCACAGCAATCGCTCGCAAAACCAGCGCCTCCGCGCGCTCAAGGAATTTAAGGACGGCCTGCTCCGCGTCCTCGTCGCCACCGACATCGCCGCCCGCGGCATCGACGTCGACGGCATCTCCCACGTCGTTAATTTCGATTTCCCGATGCATCCCGAGGACTATGTCCACCGCATCGGCCGCACCGGCCGCGCCCAGCAGATCGGCGACGCGATCAGCTTCATCAGCTCCGAAGATCACGCCCCGCTCCGCTCGCTCGAGCGCTTCATCGGCCGCGGCATCGTGCGGAAAAAAGCCGAAGGTTTCGACTACTCCGCCGCCGCGCCTCCCGGACCTCCGGAAGGCGAACGCCGCGACCGCGGACCGCGTCAGCAGCAGCAGCGGCGCGGCCAGCCCGGAGGCGGAGGCAATCGCGGCGGTGGAGGTGGAAACCGTGGCGGAGGCAGTCGCGGAGGCGGCCGCAGCGGCGGCGGCTACGGCAGCCGGTAGGCGCACTCGGAGCGGCGGTCCAAGAGCGCATCCAAAAAGTCGGGACGCGCCGTCGTCGGCAGGACCGCGCGGAGACCAGCGTCCACCACTGGCTGTGGGACAGGCATCCTGCCTGTCGCGACGGGCATCTGGCCCGTCGCTTCCGCCGTCACGGGCACGTGGCCCGTGGCGCCTGGCAGGATGCCTGTCCCACAGCCCATCGCTCCTCTGCGGCTACCCATTTCCGCAGCGCTCGATGGGAGAGTGAGGAGGACGGCATCGCGGCAAGTTTTTGGACGCCCTCGAAAGCCGTCGTACCCTCAAGAGACGCAAGCGGAGCGGAGCGCTCTCCGAGGCTGGCGCACTAAAACAAAGCGCGCACGGCGGGCTTGGTGACTTTGCCCATGGCGTTGCGGGGGAGTTCCTTCACCGCGAGCAGGCGCTGGGGGATCTTGTAGACGGACATGCGGCCCTTGCACCATTCGCGCAGCGCGGGAAGATCGAGGCTGGTGCCGTCGCGTAGGACGATGACGGCGGTGACCGCTTCGCCCCAGGTATCGTCCGGCAGGCCGATCACGGCGCATTCGCTGATGTGCGGGTGGTCGAGGAGTGCGGCTTCGATCTCGAGGGCGGAGAGTTTGTAGCCGCCGCTCTTGATGATATCGACCGAGAGCCGGCCCATGATGCGGAAGGATCCGCGCTCGAGCACGGCGAGGTCACCGGTGCGGAACCAGTCGCCGTCGAACGTCTCGGCGGTGGCCTCGGGCCGACGCCAGTAGGCACGGAAAACACCGGGCCCGCGAACTTGGATTTCTCCGGGTTCGTCCTCGGCAGTGACGATGGCGCCGGTGTCAGCGCGCAGGCGGATTTCCACGCCGGGCAAAGGGACGCCGACGGCGCCGGGGCGGCGTTCACCGTGGAGAGGATTGGCGATGGCCATCCCGATCTCGGTCATGCCGTAGCGTTCGAGGAGCTGCTGGCCGGTGAGGGCGGTCCACTGCTGATGGACGCTGGCGGGCAGGGCGGCGGAGCCGGAAACCATGAGGCGCAGGCGGCCGAAGCCGGCGATGCAGGCGGCGCGGTCGCCGGGCGAAGCGGCTGCGAGAGCCTGGATGAGCTTCACATAGATGGTGGGCACGGCCATGAAGAGGGTGAATGCATCGGCCCGGACGCGATCGAGAATGGCCGGAAGATCGAAGCGATCGAAAGGTTCGATGAGGGCGCCGGACCACAGCGCGCAGCAAGTGACGTTGATGATGCCGTGAATGTGGTGGAGCGGCAGGAAGAGCGGAATGCGATCGGCGGCAGTCCATTCCCAGGCCTGAACGAGACTTTCGATCTGGGCCTGGATATTGGCGTGGGTGGTGACGACGCCCTTCGGTTTGCTGGTGGTGCCGCTGGTGTAGAGGATCATCGCGCTCCGTGCGGGGTCGATCTCCGGCAGTGGCCGCGCGGGGACGTCGGCGAGGGTGTCGAGGTCGACGAGGCGGACGCTGAGTCGGGCACAAAGGGGCGCGATTTTCAGCGCGGCCGCGGCGTCGGCGATGACGATCGTGGCGGCGGAATCCGTCAGGGCGTAATCCCACTCGGGCTCGGTGGCGGAAAGGCAGATCGGGACCTTGATCCCGCCGGCACGCCAGATGGCCCACTGGGCGGCGACGTATTCGGCTCCCGGCGAGACGAGGAGGGCGACGCGGGCTTCCCGCAAATCTGCGGCGCCATGGAGCAGAGCGGTGGCGAGGACGGCGGAGCGCTCGAGGAGATCCTGATAAGTGTGGATGCGCGCCGGGGTGCGGAAGGCGGTGGAAGCACGGTGCAAGCGAGCGCGGGCGATGAGCGGGAGATCGGACATGGAAGGAGTCAGGACAAAGCGCGGACGAGGAAAAAGAGGAGGGACGGCCCGAGCAGGCAGCCGAGTCCGGTATGAAACGTGGCGACGAGCGCACCGTAAGGAACGAGGCGGCGGTCGGTGGCGGCGAGTCCGGCGGAGACGCCGCTGACGGTGCCGGCGAGCCCGCCGAAGACCATCGCGGAGCGCGGCGTTTTCAGGCGGAGAAACTTCGCTGCGACCGGCGTGGAGACCATGACGAGGATCGCCTTGATGACGCCGGTGGCGATGCTCAGGGCCATGACGTCGGAGCTGGCGCCGATCGCGGCGCCGGTGACGGGGCCGACGATGTAAGTGATCGCGCCGGCGCCGATGGTAGTCATGCTCACGGGATCGGAGTAACCGAAGGCCCGGGCGACGCCGACCCCGACGATGAAGGGCAGGACGGTGCCGAGCAGAAGGGCGACGGCGCCGATCCAGCCCGCGCGCCGCGCTTCTTCGGCGTGGACCTCGAAGGCCGTGGCGACGATCGCAAAATCGCGCAGCATGTTTCCGCCCATGAGTCCGACGCCGCTGAAGAGCGCGAGGTCAGCGAGACCCTTGGTGCCGCCGGAAACTTTGCCGCCGATGTAGGCGAGCAGCAGGCCGATCAGGATGGCAATCGCCGATCCCTGGACGCGGCCGAAGGTGAGCCGGCGCGAGATTTGTCCGGAAAGGAGCATGACGAGACCGACGACGGCGAATGCGGTGACGAGCCCGTTTTCCTTCGCGGCTTTGTGCAGGATGTCCCACATCAGCGCTCGTCGGTGGACTGCTCCGGGTCGGGCTCCAGGCGGTTGATGAAGGAGACGAAAAGACCGCAGAGGATCACGCTCCCCACCGCCGCGATCAGTGCGACCGGCCCGCTGCGCAAGGCTGCCACCACATTCTGCTGCATGGCCATGGCGACGACGACCGGGATGTAAAGCGCGCCCCAATAGTGAACGCCACTCTCCGAAGTGGCGCAGAGGCGGCCGTGCCGGTGAAGATAGATGCGCGTGCCGATGAGCAGGAGCATGGCGATGCCGACGCCGCCGACATTCGTCTGCACCCCGAGCGCGCGGCCGAGCAGGTCGCCGAGGATGATGCCGAGCAGGTGGCACACGGCGAGGAGGGCAGTTCCGTAGATGATCATGATTTGACGGGGAGAAATTCGGAGCGAGGGGCGCGGAGCGGGTCAAAGCTGCGAGCGGCGGGCATGCTGCGCCAGATCGATGGCTCCGGTCGAGTGCGGCGACGCCGGCGCGACAATCGGAGATTCGATCCGAGCCGCGCCGATTCGATGGACGCAGCCGGGTTGCCCATTGCCATTTCCCCGCACGCCGATAGACTGCGCGCCCGTCATGCTGACCCACCGCCTCCTATCCGCCATCGCCTGCGGAGCCGCTTTGGCACTTGGTTTGGCGACCGCTGAGTGCCGCGCCGAGTCGCTCGCCTACGCCGTCGTCGACAACCAATCCGGCTTCCTCCTCGACTCCTACAACGCCCAAAAAAAACTCCAGATCGGCAGCCTGACCAAAGTCGCCACGGCGATGGTGGTGCTGGACTGGGCGACCGGCGGCAACGCCGATCTCAGCCAGCTCGCGACGGTCCCGACCGCGGTGACGCAGCTCGGCGGCCAGGCCGGTGTCGGCTTCCAGCCGGGCGACACCGTGCAGCTCCGCGACCTGCTCTATGCCGCGATGATGCAGAGCGACAATGCCGCCGCGCTCACGCTCGCCGAGCACGTGGGCCGCAGCCTCCCAGGCGACCTGCCGCCGGTGGATCGCTTCGTGCAGCAGATGAATGCGCTGGCGAAAAGCCGCGGCATGACGCGGACGCGGTTCATCAATCCGCATGGCCTCGACACCCTCGAGCGCACGCTCCCCTACTCCACCGCCGAAGATCTCGCGAAACTGACCTGCTATGCCGAAGCAAACTCCGCCTTCCGCTTCTACGGCTCGCAGAAAGAGCGGAAGATCACCTACAACGGCGCGACCGGCCCGGTGAGTTATCTGCTTCGCAACACCAACGAACTGCTCGGGCAGAATGACATCGATGGCGTGAAGACCGGGACGACGCAGCGCGCCGGCCAGTGCCTGATCATCTCCGCGGCGAAGGCGCCGGAGAGCATGCAGAAGGGCGAGACGCACTTCATCACCCCGCGCCGGCTGAACGTCGTGGTGCTCGGTTCGAGCGACCGCTTTCGCGAAGCCGCCGGCTACCTCCAGCGCGGCTGGCAGTATCATGCGCAATGGGCCGCGGCAGGCCGCCCGGTGAAAGGATGGAAGCCGCAGCCATGAAAAAACGCATCGGAGTTCTGACCAGCGGCGGCGATTGCCCCGGCCTCAACGCGGTGCTGCGCGGGGTGGTCCGCGCGGCGACAAATCTCGACTGGGAGGTCATCGGCTTTCGCGATGGCTTCGAGGGCATGCTGCCCCCGCTGATGTGGGAGGTGCTCGATATCAAACGCACCGCCGGCATCATGCACCTCGGCGGCACGATCCTCGGCACCACGAACAAAGGGCACTTCGTCGCGAAGGTCGGCGACGGCACGCGCACGCACATTCCGGACGATGTGATGATCAAAGCGCGCGCCACGCTCGCGGAGCTGCACATCGACGGGCTGATCGTCATCGGCGGCGACGGTTCCCTCAGCACCGCGCTGCAACTCCAGGATGCCGGCATCCCGGTCGTGGGCGTGCCCAAGACAATCGACAACGATCTGGAAGCGACCGCGATGACCTTCGGCTTCGACAGCGCGGTGGCCTGCGTGGCCGACGCGCTCGACCGCCTGCACACCACCGCGAGCAGCCACAAGCGCGTGATGGTGGTGGAAGTGATGGGCCGCCACGCCGGCTGGATCGCGCTCTACGGCGGGCTCGCCGGCGGCGGCGATGTCATCCTGCTGCCCGAGATCCCATTCGATGTGGAAAAGGTGGCCGAAGCCGTGCGCCAGCGCGACATCGACGGCTGCCTGAGCACCCTGATCGTCGTGGCGGAAGGGGCGGCCGAAATCAATGGCCGCGAGCGCAGCCGCGCGGTGAGTTCGGGGGAAAACAAACTCGGCGGCATCGGCGAGTTCGTTTCCGCGGAAGTCGCGCGGCGGACTGGCAAAGAGACGCGCACGTGCGTGCTCGGGCACCTGCAGCGCGGCGGCGCGCCGACCACGCTGGACCGCATCCTCGGCACGCGTTTCGGCGTCGCTGCGGTGGAACTGATCGCTGATGGGAAATTCGGCCACATGGTCAGCTACCAAAACTACGAAGTCAGCAGCGTGCCCATTGCCGACGCCGTCCACCGCATCAAACTCGTGCATCCCGACAGCCAGATGGTCCAGACCTGCCGCGCCGTCGGCATCAGCTTCGGCGACTAGCAGCCTGTTGCAATAGTCACGG
>JANPHH010000566.1:0-2943 GCA_031424375.1 Chthoniobacter sp.
CGCGGAAGCCGGGGAGGGTTTGCAGGGGACGTTGAGAGTTGAGGGTTGAGAGTTGAGTGTCGCTCCGCGTTTCCGCAGAAATAGCCACTCCGCGGCGATTGGACGAACCATTCGGCGCGGAGCGTCGCATACAATCGGCAAAGCGGTGGACTCTCAACTCTCAACTCTCAACCCTCAACTCTCAACGTCCCCTGCAAACCCTCCCCGGCTTCCGCGACTTCTACCCCCAGGACTGCGCCCTGCGGAACTACATCCTCGCCACCTGGCGCGAGGTCGCCCGCCGCTACGGCTTCCTCGAATTCGACGGCCCGGTCCTCGAACCCATGGCCCTCTACGAAAGGAAGAGCGGCGGCGAACTCGTCGGCCAGCTTTTCGACTTCGTGGACAAGGGAGAACGCCACGTCGCCATGCGGCCCGAGATGACTCCCACCCTTGCCCGGATGGTCGCCGCCCGGGAGCGCGATTTTCGCAAGCCGCTCAAATGGTTCTGCGTCCCGCAATTCTTCCGCTACGAAAAACAACAGCGCGGCCGACTCCGCGAGTTCTACCAGCTCAACTGCGACATCATCGGCGAACCCACCCCTGCCGCCGATGCCGAACTCCTCGCCCTGCTCATTGACACCCTCCGTGCCTTCGCCCTCACCGAGCGCGACTTCGTCATTCGCCTCAGCTCCCGCACCGCCTGGCAGCAGTTCTTTGCGAAGGCCGGTGGCCGCCCGGAAGACGAGTACGAATTCTTCCAGATCGTCGACAAAGCCGAGCGCACCCCGCCGGAAAAAACCGACGCGCTGCTCAGCAAATTCAACCTGACCGCGCAGGCCGTCCTCGACTTCATGCGGAGCAAGGAACCTACCGCCGAACTCGCCCCGATCCTCGCCGACCTGCACGCCCGCGGTCTCGGCGCTTTCGTCGAGATTGACTACGCCATCGTCCGCGGCCTCGCCTACTACACCGGCGTCGTTTTCGAAGTCTTCGACCGGAGCAAAAACGAACGCGCCCTCGCTGGCGGCGGCCGCTACGACCGGTTGCTCAGTTTGATGAGCGACGGAAAGGTCGACCTCCCCGCCCTCGGCTTCGGCATGGGCGATGTCGTCCTCGCGAACCTCATCACCGACACCCCCGCCGCCGCCGCACAGCGCGATGCGTGGCTCCAGCGCGAGCGCGCCTGCGACCTCTACGTCATCATTGCCCAGGAGGAGCGCCGGCCCGACGCCCTCGCCCTCATTCAACGACTTCGCCAGGCCGGCCAGCGCATCGACTACTCCCTCACTCCCGCCAAAGTCGGCAAACAATTCCAGACCGCCGAACACCTCCGCGCCACTCGCGCACTCCTCATCGGCGAAGAATGGCCACTGGTGAAACTCAAGACCCTCACCACCCGCGAAGAGATCCTCCTCTCCCCCGCCGACCTCCTCGCCCACCTCACTTGAGCCTCGGGTTTCCGCGTTCCGGCGGTTAGGACATCCGCCCTCCGCATGGGCAGGCTCCCGCAGGTCGCCGCCTGCTACTTCATCGCCTCACGGTGCGGCTTCTTCCCTTCGTAGAGGGCGATGCGCGACTTGATATCGGCCTGCACTTCGGGAGGTTCCTGCCCGGCGAGACTCACGGCAAGTTCCTGCATCTTCACCGCGTTCTTAAAGTCGCCCGCCTCCGCATACGCTGCGGCGAGCGTGTCGAGATAGGCGGCGTTTTGCCACTCCGTCAGCTCGCACGCGCGGGTGGCGAGTTCGATCGCGCGCGCGCCATTGCGCACTTTGTCGTCGGTGGCGGTGGCGAGGAGCCAGCCGTGATCGTTGAAGGGTTGCGGTTCCTCGCCGTAACGCTTCTCCACTTCGTCATACGCCGCGATCGCCTTCGTGAATTCTCCGGCGCCGTAGAGCACCGCGGCTTTGCCGAGCAGCGCCCGATAGTCGTCTGGCGCGTTCTTCAGCGCAGCTTCGTAGTCATTGAGCGCGGCGGACCACTCTTTCTTCATCCGGCGCAATTCACCGCGCCCGAGGAGCGCGGCGCCGTCCTTGGGATCTGCTTGCAGCGCTGCCTCGAAATCCGCGGACGCCTTCCCGAGATCGCCGGCACCCGAATGGGCGTAACCGCGTTGGGCGAGAGTCCGGGCGTCGTTCGGCATCTTCTCGAGCGCCTTCGAGTAGGAAGTGACCGCGTCCGCAAAGCGGCCCTGGAGGAAGTGGACGCTGCCGAGCCCGGCGTGCGCGATCGCATTGTCCGGCTCAAGATTCACCACCCGCTCGAAGTCCACCCGCGCCGCGCCGAGATCCCGCCGGAGCATGGAGACCTGTCCCCTCGCCTGGAGTGCGTCGGCGTTGTTCGGATTCATTTCGATCACCGCATCGAGATCGGCGAGCGCGGCGCGGGTCTGGCCGCGATCCCCGAGCAGCAGGCCCCGGCAGTAGAGTGAAAACTCGTTGTTCGGGTCCCGCCGCAGGGCCTTGTTGAAATCGGCCAGCGCTTCGTCGACCTGGCCGCGCTTCTGCCGCACGTAGCCGCGATGGGAATAGGCCTCCGCATTCCGCGGCTCGAGCCGGATGGAATCGTCGAGGTCGGTGATCGCCTTTTCGTATTCCTTTTTCTCGGCGAAGAGTCGGCCCCGCCAGAAGAGGGCCGCTGCATTCTCCGGCTGCTGCTCGATCAGTTCATCGAGCGCCTTGAGGGCGCCATCCACGTCGCGATTGCGCAGCGCTTCCTCGGCCTCGGCGATGATGTTCCGCTCCTTGGCCTTGATCGCAGCCAGTGCGGCCAGCGGAACGATGAGCAATGCGACGGCAATGAGGACGGGACGTACATTCATGAGCGAGGTGGGCGAGCGTCCGCCTGCATGCCGATGAGGTCAAGAGCGCGCCGACGCCGGATTATTTCGTATAAGCTTTGAACGCGGCACGGGTCGTGCAGTCTGAGCATCTGTCTTTAACCGATTGTTCTGGGGGGAAC
>JANPHH010000567.1:0-1563 GCA_031424375.1 Chthoniobacter sp.
TACAATTTCCGCTTCACGATGACGCGCGATCCAGCGTTGCGCGTGCCGGTGAAGATGCCGGCGGGCTATGACCGCGCGGACTTCGCCGGGCTGCTGCCGCTGATCGAAGACGGGCGGATCGAGAAAGCCTTTGGCTATCCGTCGAAGTGCCTCGTGAAAGCGCAGCTCCCACCGCTGCCGAACGGCAAGCACGACATCAACGACGTTTCGCGCGGCCTCGTCCGACTCTCGCTCCCCGGCGAAAATGACGCGTGGCCTTACGGTGCCTCCGGCCTTGCGGCGCGCGAGATTTCCGGCGTCACCGCGCCCTTTTCGCGCACCGGACTTCGGCAGACACGCCAGCGCATTTTCGCCGAGCATCTGCTCTGGAATGTGGGCCTCATTTACTTCGTGCAGAACGACGACGCGGTGCCAGCGAAGTTCCGCGACGAAGCGCGCGAGTATGGCTGGTGCCGCGACGAGTTCACCGAAAACGGACACCTCCCCGAGCAGCTCTACATCCGCGAGGCGCGGCGGATGGTGGGCCAGTATGTGTATGCGGAAAAGGACACCGATCACGCGCCCGGCGACGCCCGCGCCGTGCTGCATCGCGACGCCATCGCAATGGGCGACTACGGCCCAAATTGCCACGGCACCGCGCATGAAGGCGGGCGCTTCGGCGGCCAGCACACCGGCGAGTTTTACAAAGGCGTATCGCCTTACCAAATCCCCTACGGCGTCCTCCTGCCGAAGGACGTGGAGAACCTGCTCGTGCCCGGCGCGATGAGCGCGTCGCACGTCGGCTTCTGCGCGCTGCGGCTGGAGCCGATCTGGATGTCGCTTGGCGAAGCCGCCGGCCACGCGGCGCATCTCGCGCATGCGGACAAAGTGCCGCTCGCCCGCGTCGCCGTGCCGAAGCTGCAAGCCCGTCTGCACGCCACCGGCGCAGCGACCATCTACGTGAGCGATGTGCCGCCGAGCCATCCCGACTTCGCCGCCGTACAGTGGTGGGCCGCCGCTGGAGGCTTGCACGGTCTCGCGCCGATGCCGGAGAAGCCCGGCCAGCGTGGGAAAAATCTCGTGGGCCAATATTTCGAGGCGTTTCCCAATCACGCCGCGGAACTCGACCAGCCGCTCGATGCAACCCTCGCGGAACGCTGGCGCAAGATGGCGACTGATCGCGGCATCGATCCCACAAAATTCCCGGCGCCCGGTGGAAAGCAGACGCGCGGCGAGTGGTTGCGCGCCGCGTGGGCAGCGCGGTGACGCCGACTCAGCGCGATCCGGCGAATCCGGAAATCGTCGAGACGGTGCGGGGAGCGGGCTACCGCTTTCGTCCGCGCTGAGTCGGCGTCACCGCGCCGCCCATGCCGCGCGCACCCACTCGCCGCGCGTCTGCTTTCCACCGGGCGCCGGGAGTTTTGTGGGATCGATGCCGCGATCAGTGGCCAGCTTGCGCCAGCGTTCCGCGAGGGTTTCATCGAGCGGCTTTTCGAGTTCCGCGGCGTGATTGGGAAACGCCTCGAAATATTGGCCCACGAGATTTTTTCCACGCTGGCCGGGCTTCTCCGGCATCGGCGCGAG
>JANPHH010000568.1:0-13630 GCA_031424375.1 Chthoniobacter sp.
CACGGCGCCCATCTTAGTCATGGATTCGCTTTCCCCCAATGAAATGAGCAACAGCAAATGAGCGAC
The DNA here is from genome assembly GCA_031424375.1 of Chthoniobacter sp. Taxonomy (GTDB): domain Bacteria; phylum Verrucomicrobiota; class Verrucomicrobiia; order Chthoniobacterales; family Chthoniobacteraceae; genus Chthoniobacter. Next base: position 67 of record JANPHH010000568.1, read on the forward strand.
TTGGCGCGACCTCGTCGTGGAGGTGAAACTGTGTTTCGCCGTGGGCCATGCACGTAGTCCCGCCTTCAGGCGGAATGGACCGCCCCACGAAGCGGGCGGCGGCTAATTTGAAACAGACTCTGCTCACCCGAAGGACGGTGCCTTCCGCCTGAAGGCGGGACTACGTACTCCGTGCGCGCTATTTCGCGTGTTCGAGCGCCTTGATGAAAGCTTCCGGACCGCCGGGCGTGTAGCCGAGTTCGCCCTTGCGCGTCCCGCTCGCAGACAGGATCACGATCGTCGGGTAGCCCTGCACCTTGAATTTCTTCGCGAGTTCGTCGTTCTGCTTTTTCGTCGCTGCGGGCAGTTGGAAGCTGCGCGGAAAATCGACTTCGACGAGCACGAGTTTCTTGGCCGCGTAGTCCTTCCAACCCTGCTGGCTGAAGACCTCGGCATCGAGCTTCTTGCACCAGCCGCACCAGTCCGAGCCGGTGAAATCGAGGAGGATTTTTTTGTTCTCGGCTTTGGCTTGGGCCTTGGCCTTTTCCAGATCATCGAGCCAGCCGTCCTTGGCGGCTGAAGACGACGCGACGAGAGTGAGCAGGGCGATGAGGGGGAGGAACGCTTTCATGGGCAGAGCGTGCCTCCGCGGCGGCGGGGAGAAAAGGATTTTTGCCGGGGCAGTCCGGCGCTCCGAATTGCGGAAGACGCGCTACTTTCGCCCGATGAGCGGATCGAGCTCCGGCGGCTGGCCGGTATCGTCCACCTTGCCCACCTTCGAAGTGCCGCGGACGAAGCTGAGCGTGGCCGAGCGCTGCTCCACTTTGTCCGGCGATTGCGCCACGATCGGGATCGCGAAGTCGCCGTCGGGCAGCTTGAAGTGGTAACGGAAGGTGCCGTCGGGGCTGAGTTTGATCTCCTGGCCATCGACCCAGACCGTCGCGTTCGGATCGGTGCCTCCGTAGAAGATGATCTCCGCATTCACATGCATGAAGAACCCGCGCTGGCTGAAAGGCTGCGCGCTCCAGCTCGCGCCGAAGCCACTGGAGAGGCTGCTTTCGGCCGGCTTGAAGAGGGACTCGACGAGCGAAAGGCTCGATACATCGCCTTGCAGCTTCTCGTTGAGCTGCCGCCGGAGGAGCTGGTCGATCTCCTCGCTCCCGAGCCCCAGTGTCTCCACCACAGAATCGCCGAGCAACGCCGCGAGCAGCCGCTTCTGTTCGTCCGACCAGGTCGGTGCCTGCCCGCCGCGGAACTGCAGCCGCCCTTCCCCCGCGATTCGCGAGAGCGCCGAAATCAGGCTCTCGCCCTCCAGCATCTGCTCCTTCACCATCTCCAGCAGACGCTCGAAAGCCAGATGCACGGGCACGGTCGCAAACTCCGCTTCGTCCGCCACCGCGATCGCGTCGCCGGGCGTCTGCGCGAGGCCGCTTTTCACGATCGAGTGCCATGTGCCCGCCGGCGTGAAGAAGCCGATCTCACCGTAATAAGTCGTGTTCGGTTTGGTCACCGGCACGTACCAGTTCCGCGCCTCCGGCTTGATCTCCACCAGCGACTCCTCGATGCCGTCGCCCGAGAGCACGGAGAGGAAAAACTGCCGCACTCCGCCGCGGAACGCGCTCGGTAAATAAGGCGTCCAGTCAAAATCCCAATAACTAAACAGCCAGCGGGGATCACGCGCCGTGAGGAAGAGCACGCTCTCCTGATAACTCGCGGGCAGGTCGCCCAAATCCTCGAATTCCGGCACGACCATCGGCGCCGGTGCGGCCCCCGCACCGGGCCTCACTTCGTACTTATGCGCATCGCCTTCCTCAGCCTCGCCGAAGACCACCGGTTCTGGCAGGAGCGTGAAAGCCGCCGGTTTCTTTTCCGGTTCGGGCATTCCGCTGGTGGGTTCGTCGAGATTGTTATTGCCCATAATGCGGTCGGTGTTGAAGTGAAGAGGCGAGTGCCCCGAAAGCGGAGCGCTTCTAACGAGCGTGTTCCACAGAGTCAACGTAAAACTGCCCACACCCCCGTCCGCCGAGCAAATTCAGGGCAACGCCTGATGCCCTTCTGCCCAAAATTCATCACCATTACAGCCAATGCTAACAAAACGTGTCATCCCCTGCCTCGACGTCCATGACGGCAAAGTCACCCGCGGCGTCCAGTTCGGCCGCGCCGAGGAAGGCGGGCTGCGGAACGTGGGCGATCCTGTGGAACTCGCGCTGCGTTACAACGATCAGGGCGCCGATGAGATGGTGTTTTTCGACATCACGGCCAGCGCGCATGGCCGCGCGTCGATGATTGACGTGATCGAACGCACTGCGGCGCAATGTTTCATGCCGCTCACCGTCGGCGGCGGTATCCGCACCACGGAAGACATGCACGCCATGCTCCACGCCGGCGCGGACAAAATCAGCATCAACTCCAGCGCGCTCTCCACCCCCGAACTGATCAGCCAGGGCGCCGAGCGCTTCGGTAGCCAGTGCATCGTGGTCAGCATTGACGCCAAAAAAGTGGCGCCAAACAAATGGGAAGTCTTCAGCCACGGCGGCCGCAAACCGACCGGCCTCGACGCCGTGGAATGGGCGGTCCAGGCGTTCAAATTCGGGGCCGGCGAGATCGTGCTGAACTCGATCGACGCCGACGGCACGAAAGCCGGCTACGACCTCACGATCACCCGCCGGATCAGCGAAGCCGTGGGCGTGCCCGTCGTCGCGAGCGGCGGCGCTGGAACGCTCCAGCACATGGTGGAAGTCCTCGATGCGGGCAAAGCGGACGCGGTCCTGGCGGCGAGCATCTTTCACTTCGGCACCTACACGGTGGGCGACGTGAAGAACTATCTCGCCGAGCACGGCGTGCCCGTGCGGCTGCCGGAGACGGTGGACGCGTAGCCTCCGGCTGAGGGCTGCGGTCTCTTCGGGACCGGTCCCGGCTGAGAGACGGGGAATTGAGAGGACCCAACGCGGAAGGATTCGCCTCCGAGCGTTGCCTGCCACCCTATCCGCTTGCAGAAGCGCCCCCCGGTCTACGCCGCGACGGCGGCTTCGCGGGCGACGTAGAAGCGCAGGGTGCCGTCGGCCTTGAAGATGGGGCGCAGGTCGATGTCGACCTGATAGTGCGAGCCGTCTTTGCGGTAGTTCGTCATCACGGTGCGGCAGGCGTGGGCGCCGCGGATGGCGGCGCGCATGGTGGCAGCCGCGTCCTTCTCCGTGAGCTCGCCCTGGAGAATGGGGCCGAGGCTGCGGCCGCGGACTTCATCGAGCGAGTAGCCGCAGAGTTCGGTGAATTCGGGACTGACCCACTCGACGAGGGCGTCGGGTCCGGCGACGACGATGGCATCATGCCCGCGCTGCTGGGGACGCGTAGCGATCGCACTGAGAATCTTCGCCTTCAACCCGGCCGGCACCGCGACAGCGCGGGTCGCGGCGAGCGTGGTGGTGGTCGTCGTGTCGAGCAGGCCATTCACCAACTCGCGCAACTCGCCGTGGTAGTGTAGGAGCATCTCGAACGCCTCCTGTTCGGCAGTGGGCATGGTGCCGGCAGCGTAAGCGGCGGCTTCGTCCTGAAGTTGGTCGTCGATCATGAAGAGTGGTGTGTGGAGCTGTGAATCGAGCGTTTACGGTGGTGGTCTCGCATCGGACGCGCCAGATGCTGGAATATTTCCGCGGGCGGTCAAACTCGCCAGCCGCTTGCCTGATGGCAAGCCGCGCTTGTAGATTCCGCGCCCTATGTCCACCACGACGGAAAAACACATCTTCCAAGCCGAGATCGCGCAGTTGCTCGAGATCGTCATTCATTCGCTCTACACGGACAAAGAGATCTTTGTGCGCGAGCTGATCTCCAATGCCGCCGATGCCTCGGAGAAGCTGAAGTTTCTCCAGACCTCGGGAGCGGAAATTTTCGAACCGGAGACGGAGCTGAAGATCACCGTGGCGACGGACGATCAGGCGAAGACGATTATCTTCACCGATGCGGGCCTCGGCATGACGCACGCGGAGCTGGTGGATAATCTGGGGACGATCGCGCACTCGGGGTCGAAGGCATTCCTCGAGCAGATCAAGGCGCGTAATGCGGCGGGTGAATCGAGCGACGCGAACCTGATTGGGCAGTTCGGCGTGGGATTTTATTCGGCGTTCATGGCGGGAGAAAAGGTGACGGTTTACACGCGGTCGTATCAGCCGGGCGAGCAGGGCTGGATCTGGACGAGCGACGGCAAGACGGGTTACGAGATCGAGCTGGCGGGCGAACTGCCGCGAGGGACGAAGATCGTGGTGCAACTGCGCGACACGGAGTTCGCGCAGGCGTCGAACGTCGAGCGAATCATCAAGCATTACTCGAACTTCGTGCCCACGCCGATCGAGCTGAACGGCACGGCGGTGAACACGGTGCAGGCGCTGTGGACGCGGAGCAAAAAGGAAATCAGCGACGCGGACTACGAGGAGTTTTACAAGTTCGTGGGCCACGACAGCGAGGCGCCGACGTATCGGCTGCACTTCACGGCGGACGCCCCGCTGGCGATCCAGGCGCTGCTGTTTGTGCCGCCGAAGAGCTTCGAGCGCTTCACGATGGCGCGCGGCGACAGCGAGGTGAATCTCTACTGCAAAAAGGTGCTCATTCAGCCGAAGGCGAAGAATCTTTTCCCGGAATGGCTGCGCTTTCTCCGCGGCGTGGTGGACAGCGAGGATCTGCCGCTAAATATCTCGCGCGAGACGATGCAGGACAGCGCGCTGCTGCGGAAGCTGAACGAGGTCCTGACCAAACGCGTGCTGAAGTGGCTCGACGAAGAAGCGAAGAACGATCCGGAGAAGTTCGACAAGTTTTTCGCCCAGCACGGGCACTGCCTGAAGGAAGGCGTGTCCACGGACTGGTCGCACAAGGAGGCGATCGCGAAGCTGCTGCGCTTTGAGAGTTCGCACACGGAGAAGGGAAAAACAACGTCGCTGACCGATTACGTCTCGCGCATGGGCAGCGAGCAAAAGGAGATCTACTACCTGCTCGCGCCGAATCGCGAAGCGGCGGAAAGCAGCCCGTACTACGAGGTCTTCCGCGAGAAGAAGCTGGAGGTGCTCTTCCTCACCGACGCGCGCGATGAATTCGTGATGGAGCATCTGCGCGAGTTTGACACGAAGCGCGTGATCGCCGCCGAGAAGGCCGACCTGAAGCTCGACGACAAAACGCATGCGCTCAGCGATGACGACGCGGCGGCGCTCGCCGGTTTCATGAAGGAGCAGCTCGGCGACCGCGTGGGTGCGGTGCGCAGTTCGAAGCGCCTCGTGGGTAGCCCCGCCGTGGCCGTGGACAGCGACCCGACGATGACCGCCAGCATGCGCCGCATCATGAAGATGATGAGCAAGGAAGGCAGCGCGCCCGGTCTCGACGCCAAGCCCGACCTCGAACTCAACCCCGACCACGAGGTGATGGTGAAGCTGAACGCCGTGCGCCAGAGTGATGCCGCGCTCGCCGGCGAAGTCTCCGCGCAGATCTTCGACAACGCCCTCATCGCCGCCGGCCTGCTGGAAGACCCGCGCGCCATGCTCGGGCGGATCAACTCGCTGCTCGAACGCGTGCTCACGAAATAGGCGGGCGGGTCTGATGCGCGCAGCGCGTCCCCCCAAAAAAAATGTCATCCTGAGCGAAGCGCCGGCGGGCGCAGGCGGCTCGGCGCGGAGTCGAAGGACCTCTAACTTTTCTACGCGACCAGAATGAAGTCGAAGGACCTCGGAGTGCCGAAGATCGCGCGATCTTCCGAAGGCTGAGGTCCCTCGGCTGCGTTACACTCCGCTCGGGATGACAGGCTTTGTTGGTTTCGGCGCGCTCTCTAATTTGCCGCTGTTTGCTGGGATTGACGCTTTTGCCGGAAGCGGAACACACTCCGCGTCCGGTCTGGCAATCCCGCCATCCGAAACCCCTACCAACCCCAACCATGAAGAAAATCACCCCTATTGCAGTTTTCAGCGCCGCCGTCCTCGCTTTCACCGCGTGCGAAAAGAAGGACATGGCCGAGACGATCAAGGACAAGGCCGACGAAGCCAAGACCATGGTTGAATCCATGACTGAAGAAGCCAAGGCCGTCGCCGGCGAGAAGATCGATGCCGCCAAGGAAATGGCCAAGGAGAAGGCTCCCGGCGCTGCTGCCGCGATCGAGAAGGTCGCCGAGACTGCCAAGGAAGCGACCAACAAGGCCGCTGACACGGCGAAAGAAGCCGGCAAAGACGCCGCTGATGCGGTCCAGAAAAAGGCCGAGGACGCCGTCGCTCCGGCACCTGCTGCTCCGGCGCCGGAAGCTCCCAAGGCTCAGTAAAACGCCTCGCTGACACTCCAGAACCCCGGCTCGAAAGGGCCGGGGTTCTTTTTTTGCAGCGGGTCATATGTTTCTTTGAACACTATCCAAAAGCAGCCTAGTTTCCGCTCGTGTCCACGAGCGCCAAGATCATCCAACTCCGCGAACTGCTCGCCGAGCGCGGCCTCGCGACGGCCGCGAAAGCCCGTGAACACTTCCTCTCCGGCTGGTCCGAGCTCGACGCAGCCGCCGGCTCCGGCCTGCCCAAAGGCGACCTCACCGAGTTGCACTGCCCGCGCCACGGCGGGGCCTTCGCCATCGCGCAACTGCTCGAATCCGCCACCCGCGCCCGCCGGTTCGTCGCCCTGATCGATGCCACCGATGCCTTCGATCCCGGCAGCGTCAACGAACCGGTCCTCGCTCATCTCCTCTGGGTCCGCTGCAAAAATGCCACCGAAGCCGTGCGCGCCGCGGATCTCCTCCTGCGCGATGGCAATCTCCCGCTCGTCCTGCTGAATCTGCGCGGCTGCGCGGACGCCGCGCGCATTCCCAGCCAGGCGTGGTATCGACTCCAGCGCATCGTGGAGCAAAGCGGCGTCACCTTCCTCGTCGTGACGCCGCGCCCGATGATCCCCAGCGCCCGCGTGCGCATCGTCATGCACGCCACCTTCACCCTCGAGGACATCGAGCGTGAACGCGCGGAACTGCTCGGCGAAATGCAGCTCGAAACCGGCCGCGTGCAAGGCACCCGCGCCGACGACCCGGAACCTCAAATGGCGGAGGTGGGCTAACCGAAAACCCCCAGCTTCGCCGCGCACTCCGGGGAGCACACGCGTCCCGCGTGTTGGCGAAGGCGTCCCCGCCTTCGCGAACTTCCCTGACGCGACGCCCTCGCTGTGTCGCTCGAGCCTGTTGTCGGTGACTGGATCCGGCAGCCTGTCTCGCTTGCGCTGTCGCCGGAAGTTCGTCTCGGCGGGACGCCGAGACCAGCACGCGAGACGCGTGCACTCCCCGGAGTCCGCTGTACCGCCGCACTGAAGAAAGACCATGTTCGCCGTCCTTCACGTCCCCGATTTCGCCCTGCAGTGCGTGCTGCGCCGCGAGCCTGAGCTGCGCGAGTGCGCGCTCGCGGTGGTGGATGGCGGCCTGCCCGCGCGCGTGCGCCAGATCACGCCCGCGGCGCGCGCCCACGGTGTCACCGCCGGCATGTCCACCACGCAGGCGCTCGGCCGCTGCCCGGCGCTGCTCTTTCGCACCCCGGGTTCGCTCGAGAGTGAAAGCGTCTGTCTCCTCCAGTGCGCGGAAAGTTTTTCGCCCTGGCTCGAAGCGACGGGCGAAGGCGTGGTCACGCTCGAACTGCGCGGACGCGAGGAAAACCGTGGCACCGCCGCGGCTCCGCAGTTTCCGCACGCGGAAGCGCTCATCGGTCAGCTTGCCGGTTGCGATTTCGCCGCGCAGATGGGCATCGCGGAAAATCCCGACCTCGCCCTGCTCGCCGCGCACTGCGCGCGGCCGGTGCTCTTTGTGGAAAGCGCGGCCGATTTCCTCTCCGAACTTCCGCTCGAAGTCCTCGGCGCCGACCCCGACTTCCAAGCCACCACGGCTGCGGCCGCCGAACTCCGCGCGGCGCGTGCGCAGACTTTCCGGCTGCTGCATCGCTGGGGCATCCACACGCTCGGTGCTTTTGCGGCGTTGCCGCGGGAGGAAGTCGTGGCCCGTCTCGGCAGCGCTGCCGCCGAGCTGTGGGATCGCGCGTGCGGCCGCGCCACGCGTCCGCTGCGGTTGCTGCGCGTGCCGGAGATTTTCGCCGAAGCCATGGAGCTGGAAAACGAAGTCGAGACGCTCGAACCGCTGCTCTTTCTCCTGCGTCGATTCGTCGAGCAGCTCACCGCACGCCTGGCCGCTGCCTATCGCGTCGCGGCTTCCCTGCGGCTGCGCCTCGTCTTCGCCGCCGGTGCGCCGCACGAACGCGAGCTGCGCATTCCCGCGCCCACCGGTGATGTGGACGTGCTTTTCCGCATCCTCGAAACGCATCTGGAAAAAGTCACCGCCGAGGCGCCGATCGTGGCCCTCGAACTCAGCGTCCAGGCCGCGCGCGCGGAGCAGAAGCAGTTCAGTCTTTTCGAGAGTGGGTTGCGCGATCCGAACAAATTTTTCGAGACGCTCGCCCGACTCCAGGCGCTGCTCGGCGACGGCCGCGTCGGCACGCCGGTGGCGGAGGACACGTATCGACCGGACGCCTTTCACCTCACGACGCCGAGCTTCGATGAGACGTCGCGCTCTGCCGCCCTGGAGCCGCCGCCGGGTCCGCCGTTGCAGCGTTTCCGGCCGCCGCTGCCGGCCAATGTCCAGGCCCGCGATGGCCGCCCGCGCCACGTATTTTCCGACAAAGCCTTCGGCGAGATCACCGCCTGCCGCGGCCCGTGGCGTGGCTCCGGCGAATGGTGGGGCGACCGCGCGTGGGAGCGCACCGAGTGGGACGTGGCCGTGGGCGACCAGCTCTACCGCCTCGCGCAGCAAGGCGAGGAGTGGTTCCTCGACGGTGCGTACGATTGAGCATGAGCTACATCGAGCTCCACGCCCGCAGTGCCTTCAGTTTCCTCCGCGGCGGTTCGCTTCCCGAGCAGCTCGCGGAACGTGCGGCTGAACTGGAAATCCCCGCGCTGGCCGTATGCGATCGCGATGGCGTTTACGGCGCGCCGCGACTGCATAAGACCGCATCGGCCGCCGGCGTGCGCGCGATCGTGGGCAGCGAACTGACGATGGAAGACGGTCACATTCTGCCCGTGCTCGTGGAGTCTCGCACCGGCTACCAGAATCTTTGCCGCCTCATCACCCAGGCGAAACTGCGCGGCACGAAAGAGCACGCGCCGGTGCGCTGGTCGGATCTTCCCGAGTTCGCCAGCGGCCTCGTCGCGCTCTTCTCTTTCGGGAAACGAAAAGCGGCGCTCAGCAATGTCGAGCGCCTGCTCGCGGCGTTTGGACGCGATCAGGTCTTCGTCGAGATCCAGTGCCATCACCGCCGCGGTGAACGGCGCGCGAATCAAGCATTGATCGAGCTCGCGCGGCAGCAACGGCTCCCGTTGCTCGCGACGAATGGCGTGCTCTACGCCACGCCGCGCAGCCGCGAAGTGCTCGATGTCTTCACCTGCCTGCGGCACCACACGCAGCTCGATCGCGCGGGTCGGCTGCTGGAGCAAAACGCCGAGCGGCACCTCAAAGGTAGCCGCGAAATGACCGCGCTCTTTCACGATCTCCCCGAGGCGATCACCAACACCGAGCGCCTCGCGGAACGGCTCGAGTTTTCGCTGACGAATCTCGGCTACGAGTTCCCAAAATACCCCGTGGCGCCGGGCGAGACGATGGACGCGATGCTGCACCGCGTGACCTATGATGGGGCGCGGTCGCGCTACGGCGCGGTGCTCTCGCCGGAGGTCGCCGCGCAACTGCGCAAAGAGCTGGAACTCATCTGCCGGCTTGGGTTTGCGGGCTACTTCCTCATCGTTTGGGATCTGATCAATTTCTGCCGGGAGAATGACATCATGGTGCAGGGACGTGGCAGCGCGGCGAACAGCGCGGTGTGTTTTTGCCTCGGGATCACGGGCTTCGATCCGGTGGCGAGCCGGCTGCTTTTCGAGCGTTTTCTCAGCGAGGGGCGCAAGTTGTGGCCGGACATCGATCTCGACCTGCCGAGTGGCGATCGGCGGGAGCGGGTGATCCAGGAAGTCTACCGCCGCTACGGCGAGCACGGCGCGGCGATGACGGCGAATGTGATCACCTATCGTGGCCGCAGCGCGGCGCGTGAGATCGGCAAGGTGCTGAACTTTTCCAACGACATGCTGGACCGATTTTCCAATCTCTTCGCGAACGGAGATTTCCCGCACACGATGGGTTTCGCGGATCAGCTCGCGAAGGCGGGCATTCCGGTCGAGCACCCGCGAACCCCTGCATTTATGAGGCTCTACGAGGCGATGTATGGCTTGCCGCGACATCTCGGGCAGCACTCCGGCGGAATGATCGTGTGCCAGGGTGCGCTCAGCTCGGTGATGCCGCTGGAGCGCGCGGCGATGCCCGGCCGTGTGGTCGCGCAGTGGGACAAGGACGACTGCGAGGACCTCGGGATCATCAAGATCGACCTGCTCGGGCTGGGGATGATGGCGGCGATCCAGGAGACACTCGAGCTGTGCGCGGAACGCGGCCGGCCGACGGATCTCGCGCAGATTCCGAAGGATGATCCCGCGACCTACCAGATGATGCAGCGCGCGGATACGATCGGCGTTTTCCAGATCGAGAGCCGCGCGCAGATGGCAACGTTGCCGCGGATGAAGCCGGAGAAGTTTTATGACGTGGTGATCGAGGTGGCGATCATCCGGCCCGGACCGATCCAGGGCGGTCTCATGCACCCGTATCTCCAGCGCCGGCAGGGGCGGGAGCCGGTCACCTACTACGGCGAGGACGAGCGCCTGAAACCGATCCTCGAGCGCACGCTGGGCGTTCCACTTTTCCAGGAACAGATGCTGTCGATCGCGATGGTGCTGGCAAATTTCACCGGGTCAGAAGCCGAGGAATTGCGCCGCGCGCTGAGCTTTCATCGCTCGCACGAGCGGATGCAAAAGGTGCAGGTGAAGCTGGCCGCGGCTCTCGATCGCAACGGGGTGAAACCGGAGACGCGCGACCGGCTCGTCGCGGCGATCAGCTCATTCGCGCTTTACGGTTTCCCCGAGTCGCACGCGATCAGCTTCGCCTTCCTCGCCTACTGCAGCACGTGGCTGAAGGCACATCGCGCACCGGAGTTTTACACCGCGCTGCTGAACAATCAGCCGATGGGATTCTACGCGCCGGCCACTTTGATCAAAGACGCGCAACGGCATGGGCTGAAGTTTCGGCCGGTGTGTGCGGTCGCTTCGCCGTGGGCGTGTGTGATCGAGGCGGATGGCGTGATTCGCCTGGGGCTGCGGATGGTGAATGGGCTGCAACGCGAGCATGCCGAGCGGTTGATCGCGGCGCGACCATTCGCATCGGTGGGAGAGCTGCGGACGCGGGTGCGGATGGCGAAAGCGGAATGGCGGACGCTCGCGGAAGTAGGGGCATTCAGCACACTCGCAGTGCATCGGCGTGAGGTGCTGTGGACGGTGGAGGAAGAGTATCGGGAGGACGATTTGTTCAACGTCACGCCGCTGCCCCGGAGCATCAGTCCGCTTCCTCCCATGAGCATCCCGGAACGCATCCGCGCGGATTACGAAGGAACCAGCCTGACCATCGGCAAGCACTCGATGGCGCTTCTGCGCCCGCATCTGCCGGACATCTGGCGCGCGATCGACATTGAGCAGGCCGCAGATCGCACTCGTGTCAGCATCGCGGGGAACGTCATCTGCCGGCAACGCCCGGGGACGGCGCGAGGCTTTGTGTTCATCAGCCTCGAAGACGAAACCGGCATCGCGAACGCGATCGTCCGGCCGCAGCTTTTCGAAGAGGAGCGGCTACTCATCACTCAGGAGCCGTTCCTGATCATTGAAGGCACCCTCCAAGTCCGCGACGGCACGCGCATTCTCCAGGCGGAAAAAATCCAGGCCTTGCCACACCGCGGCCTGGCGGGCGCCATCTCCCACGATTTCCACTAGCCGCGACGATTTCGCCTCGCATACAAAGCCTGCTGCACGCTAGAGAGGAGGCGCTATGAGGTCCGTGACGAGACAGAGCTGGATTTGCATCGTGGCCGCTGCGCTGCTGGCCCTTTCCTCATCGGCGGCACAGGGCGCGTCGGAAGAAGATGCTCTCCGGGTAAAGATCGAACGCCGTGGCGTCAGTTCCACCCATCTCGCGAGCGTCGGTTACCACCCCGCTGCGCGAGTGCTGGAGATCGAGTTTCAAAATGGGGACATCTACCGCTACCTCGCGGTACCGCAGACGATCGTCGATGGCCTGCACCAGGCCGAATCCAAGGGCCGATACTTCGCTCAGAAGATCCGTGGGCGATATGAGTATCGACACATCACTCGCGCTACCCCGTGAGAATGACGTCCGACGAGATCAAGGTAGTGACATTCGTCCTCGTGGCGCTCCTCGTCGGCGCATGGAGTCGGCACTACCGCACCACGCACCCGGAACCGCCCAAGCCGCCGCCCATCCCACGCTACAAACAGCAGCGACCGTGGTAGAAAACAGCTCCGGTTCGCGCGTCCCGCAAAAGCGCAGTAGGCCGCGAACCGGCATACTTCCTTGATTCGCAGGCGATCGGCAAAATATCTCAGAAACATCTTGTCGGTTTGATCGCCATTGCTACTTTCACCGCCCCGCTACGGAGCGGGACTGAAACCAGCGGAAACGCTCGGAGCAGTCAGCGAAGAAATCGAAAATAAATCGAAATTCGAGTTGACCAGCAAACGAGAGTCCCTAAAGTCCACGTCCCGCAACGAAAACGGGGCTGAGACCAGCGGAAACGCTCGGGAGCAGTCAGCAAAGAAAATCGAAAGTAATTCGAGATTCAAGTTGACCGCGAACTGAGAGTTCCTAAAGTCCTCGCCCCGCTGAAAAAGCAGGACCGCCCATAAGGCGGGATGTTCTTCCAACCACTGGGACTTCAGATTGAACTCAATCTCGTCCCGACAATGAATGAGCGCTGTGAAGCGCGAAGTTTAAAGTCGGCACAACGATTGAGTTTTTTTGTCGCCCAGTGTTTCGGATTGAATGCTCTTTGAAAGTTTGATTCTGGAATCTGTCACACGACTTCCGAGGTGTTGATCGCAAGATCAGCATCGGAGAACAGCAGATTCAGAACGGTCAACTAGTAAGCAAAAATTGAATTGTGCGTTACACGTCAGATCTTTGATTTTCAAAAACTACAGATCGGACAAACCCTGCAGGATCGACGACCTTCGTTGGTCGAGATTACTGCAGGTATTGAACGGTCAGATTTAGCAGCGGCCTTAGCAGCCGACTGCGCAAACTTTGGGGCGAAAGCCTCATCCGTTTTTTACGGAGAGTTTGATTCTGGCTCAGAACGAACGCTGGCGGCGTGGATAAGACATGCAAGTCGAACGGGATTTCATTTGTAGCAATACACGTGAAGTTCAGTGGCGTAAGGGTGCGTAACACGTGGGCAATCTGCCGAGATGTGGGGGATAGCTCGCCGAAAGGCGAATTAATACCGCATGTGGTTAGCGAGGACATCCTCGTGACACCAAAGCCGGGGCAACCTGGCGCATCTTGATGAGCCCGCGGCCTATCAGCTAGTTGGTGAGGTAATGGCTCACCAAGGCTATGACGGGTAGCTGGTCTGAGAGGACGACCAGCCACACTGGAACTGAGACACGGTCCAGA
>JANPHH010000569.1:0-12685 GCA_031424375.1 Chthoniobacter sp.
AAGGATGGATGGACGGCGTCATTTTCCAAGCAAGCCGGGAAGTGGACCACCCGCGAAGCGCTCCCACCTCGGAGGGACGCGCTCCCGCGCGTCCCTGATCAACCCGGAGCCGCCGCCGCCAACCCTGGCGACGGACGCGCGGGAGCGCGTCCCTCCGAGGTGGGAGCGCTTCGCGGGTGGTCCACTTCCCGGCTTGCTTGGAAAATGACGCCGTCCATCCCTCCTTCACCGCCGGCACTTTGAGTTCGTGCTCATCCACGATCACCCTCGGCGCCTGCGTCTTATCCAACGGCACCGGTCCCGGCGGGAAGGCGATGGTGAACGCCGCGACGTTCTTCGTCTTCACGCGGATCGTCCCTTCGTCTACGAGCTGCGCGTCGATGTCCGCGCGCTCCCAGTGCTTCTCCAGCGCGTCCACGGTCACCCACTTCATCTCGTTGTAGCGCAGCGTGTAGGTGGTGAGGTGCACGTGCGGCGCGAGCGGTTCGCGGCCTTTGAGCATGTAGGCGTCTACTCGGCTGGAGACTTCCTTCTTTGTCTCAGGTTCGTATTTATGCCCGGTCTTCGGACCGATGAGCCACTCCATCTCCAGCCCCTCGGCGGCCATCGCTTCCTTCATCATCTTCGCGGATTGGATCTGCGGATCGATCTCGCCGCTGTAGACCACCAGCGGGACGTTTTTGAGATTCGCCGCCGAGGTGGTGGAATCGTAGAGCCGCCAGAGCACCTGCTCCCACCACGGCGGCGCGTCCTTCTTTTCATCGAAGACCTTCGCATATACCGCCGTCTCCGCGAACCCCGCGCCGCCGCTTGCCACCGCCCAGAGTCCGGCGTGATGCGTGGCCATGTGCCACACGGTGGCCCCGCCCATCGAGAAGCCCATCGGCACGATGCGGTTCTCATCGATGGCGTAGCGCTTCTTCACGTCGGCGATCGCTTCGAAGGCGTCCGTCTCGCCGGCAAATTTGCTCGCGTTGCACCACCTCCCATAGAGGTGCAGCTCGAAGGCATTCGCGGGGGCGAAGTCGCGCTTTGCCTTCATCCGCCCGGCGATGAACGCCACCTCGCTCAGCGTATCGCCGCGACCGTGGAACCACAGATAGAGCGGGCGCGGCGTCTTCTCGCCGGGCTTCCAGTCATCGGGAACAATGAGGCCGTAAGGCTGCACGGAGGCGTCGATCTTTGACCGATAGGCGAGGATCAGCGGACCGGTGGTCTTCGTCCAGGGAGGCATGCCCGGCTTCACATCGGTCAACTCCTTTGCCCGCTCCATCCCCAGCGCGAGCTGCGTCCTGGCGGCGGCGATTTCCTTCGCGTTGAAAAACTCGCCATACTCGAGCGCGTAGCGCACCGCCTTGTGCAGCACCTCGGCATCGGGCCGCAACGCGCTCCGCTCGGGAGTACTGTTGGACATCACCCGCAGGGTCTCGAGCTGCTTGCCGAGCGCGTCGAGGCCGGCTTTCAGTTCCGCGGCATCCGCCGCGGGCACCGCGATGCCGGGTGGCGGGGCTTGCTTTGCAGTGGGCGTGGCCTGGGCGAAGAGGAGAGTCGGAGCGACGAGGAGGGTGAGCAGTGGGGGGAGGCGCATGGCTTGGACGGCTGAAGCGGAGGACGGTGCGTGATTGTCCGGCGTGAAGGCAAGTGCGAGCGAGAGGGATGCGAGGGTTGGCCGAGTGGGGCAGCGGGCGAGCGCAGCAAGGTGGTTCCAAAAAAAAGCATGTCATCCTGAGCGCAGCGCCGCTTCGCGTAGCGAAAGGCGCGGAGTCGAAGGACCTCTAACTTTTTCTGCGGCCTGGCGGATTCGGCGTGAGAAATAGCGAGAGGTCCTTCGACTGCGCTCCGCCCACTGGCCCGCCTCCGCTCCGCTCAGGATGACATGCTTTTTTGGGCACTGTCTCGCTGCGCTCGCCCCTGCGCTCGCGTGCAGGGCGCAGACGGTTCACCCGCGCTACTGCGCTGGCGGCTGCCACTGCTCATCGAAGAAACCGGCGCGGAGGATCTTGCCGGGCTGATAGGCGTCGGGCGCGGTGTTGAGATCGACGATCGCCCAGTCGGGGAGCTTCGGGGTCTGCTGGGCGTTGTTGAGCGCGGCGGCTTCGCGGAAGGTGAAGCCGCTATTTATCACGACGTAGCGCTGCGGGTTGAGCGGGTTCGGGAAGATGAGGATCGGCGCGATGTGCGCGGCGTCGTAGGTCTTGCCGCCGAAGATGAGTTGCTTGCCGTCCCACTTGAGCGGGAGCTTGTCGGCGATCTTCTTCAGCACCGCGTTGCTGCTCGGGTCGCCCCAGAGGATGAGGTTGGAACCGGCGATGTCGGCATCGGAGACTTCCTTATCAGCGACGACGAGGGCGTCGCCGCGGAAGACGGCGCGCCACTGCGTGACGGCGCGACTGAGTTCGCCCTCGACCCAATCGCCCACGACTTTGTTGAGCTGCTTCCCGGTGGGACGGACGAAGACGAAGGAGTCCATGAACGCGTGGTCGATCGGGCCGCAGACGCCGGGGCGTTTGGTGAACGGTTTCTGGCCCTGCTCTTCAATCTGTTTCGGGAGTAAATTGACAGTCCACTTGCCGTCGCTCCCCTTAGCGTAGGCGAACGATCCGGCTTGAGGGATAGTCTGTCCATCGATCGTCACGGGCTGCTGTTGGCTTATCTGCCCTGACGCGTACGGCATGAGAGATAGCATGAAGGATGAGACGTTCTTCGTTTCGATCCGGGGAGTGCTGCTTAGATCCGCCGTAATGTCTGCACGCTCCCACTGCTTCTCCATGCTAGTGATCTGCACCCACTTCGTCCCGGGATAGATCAGCGAGTAGGTCGTGAAGTGCATCCTCTTCGGCATCGCCTCTCGCCCTTTCTCCACCGCCGCCGCGACCAGCTTCTCGACCTCCGTCTTCGCGGGCTCGACGACCTTGTGCGGGGTATTCGGCGCGATGACGTGATAGAGCGTGAGATCGGGCGAGGTGCCTTGCACGCGGCTTTCCTCCGCCTTCGGTGAGCCATCGCCGGGATTCACTTTGTTCAGTTCGGCGACGGGCGGGTTGGCGTTGCCGGCTTCCTGCCGGGCGAAGCGGATCATGATGTCAGCGGCCTGCTTCTGCCCGTCGATCTCGCCGGAGTAGGCGACGGTGGTGGTGTTGGCGAGATTGGAGACGTAGAGCGTGGAATCGTACCAGCGCCAGAGCTTCTGCTCCCACTCGGGCGGCAGCGGCTTGTCCGGCGCGGTGCCGAGCTTGAGGAATTCTTTGCTCTCGCCAAAGCCGGCGCCAGGATTCGCGGCGGCCCACATGCCCGCGAAGTGGGTGGCAAATTGCCACGCGCTCGCGCCACCCATCGAGAAGCCGCGGACGACTAGCCGCGCGTCGTCGATGGGGTAGTGTTTCTTCGCGTCGGAGAGGGCTTCGAACAGATCGACTTCGCCAGCGAATTTATTGGCGCAGCAGTAGCGGCCGTAGAGGTGGATGACGAACGCGCCGGACGGGGTGTATTCGCCTTTCGAGGTGAGGCGCTGGTTGATGAAGTCGAGTTCGCTGAGCTTCTCCCCGCGGCCGTGGCACCAGAAGTGAAGCGGGCGCTGTTTGTTATCGCCGGGCTTGTAGTCCTCGGGAAGGACGACGCCGTAGGGCTGGATGGAACCGTCGATCTTCGACCGGTAAGCGCGGACGACCATCGCGGGGAGCTTGTCCTTGGCATCGGGCGTCGGCTTGCCGTCCGCGCCGGAGATGGCGTTCCACGAGGCTTTGCCAGCGCGCAGCTCGGCGGCGCGCGTTTTGCCCATCTCGAGCTGCTGCTTTGCCTTGGCGACTTCGCCGGTGGAGTGGATCTCGTCGTAGCGCAGGCCCCAGTCGACGGACTTGTGAAAGATCTGCACGTTCGGCAGCTCGGCGAGCAGCTCGGGTTTGGCTTTCAGCTCGGATTCGAGCGCGGCGATTTCTTTCCCCAGCGCGGCGACTCCGGCGGTGAGCTCGGCGCGCTCTGCGCTGGTGATGGCGATGCCCGGCGGCGGGACGGTGCGGAGGAGCTGCGGCTTGGGCGTCGGCGCGGGCGGAGGGGCGGGGTTCTGCGCGAAGGAGATGGACGCGACGAAGAGCAGGGGGAGGAGGCGTTTCATGAAGGGGAGATCGACGATGGGTGCGCGGAAGGCGCGAGTCGATATACACGCGCAGGCGGCAATCGTTAGGTGGCCGCGGAATTCTCACCGCGCGGCGCAAGCTTGAAGCGTTTGTCGCGCCCTCAAATACCGTGTCATCCCGAGCGGAGTGTAACGGAGCCGAGGGACCTCGGAGTGCGGAAAGATCCACGATCCTTCGGAAGCCGAGGTCCTTCGGCTCCGCTACACTCCGCTCAGGATGACAGGCGCTTTTGCTTTTCCGTCGCCAGCCTTACCCGTCCATCGCTTCAAACCGCAGTTGCGGGTCGAGTGCGGCGAGGCGCGTTTCGAGTTCCTTCACCCGCGCGATGAGCTGGGGAATGCGGGCGACGGAGCCGATGCGGCGGCGTTCTTCGCGGGCAGGCACGGCGGGGAAGCCGAGCATGGAAGTGCCGGGCGGCACGTCCTTGGTCACGCCGGTCCAGCCGCCGATGGTGCACTGTGACCCGACATTCACATGCCCGGCGACCCCGGCGCCGGCGGCCATGACCACGTAGTCGCCGATGACGGCGCTGCCGGCGATGGCGACGCCGGAGACGAGGATGCAGTGTTTGCCGATGACGGTGTTGTGGCCGATCTGGACGAGGTTATCGATCTTCGTGCCGGCGCCGATGTGGGTGCGGCCGATGCGGGCGCGGTCGACCATGCTGCCAGCGCCGATTTCCACGTCGTCGTCGATTTGCACATAACCGAGCTGGCGCACTTTGCGATGCCGCCCGTTTTCAAACTCGTAGCCGAAGCCATCCGCGCCGATGACGACGCCGGAGTGGAGGATCACGCGGGCACCGAGCACGCAGCGATCATGGACGGTGGCATTGGCAAAAAGCCGCGAACCCGCGCCGATGCGCGCGCCTTTTCCCACAAAACAACCAGCCCCAATCTCGACGCCGTCCGCGATCTCGGCGCCTTCATCGATGACGGCACACGCGGCGATCGAGACGGCGGCGCGATTGAGGATCGCGGAGTCTGCGATCGCGGCCGTGGGGTGGATGTGCGGACGAAAGGTGTCTGGCTGGAGGCCGAGCGCATCGACGAGCTGATCGAATGCGCGCGAAGGTTCTGCGACGCCGATGCAGGCGATGCCGGCAGGGAACTCCGTCCAGGAGTTCGGCACGAGCACCGCGCTGGCGCGGGTGGCGCGGAGTTGGTCGCGGTAGCGGTGATTCGAGAAGAGGCTGAGGTCGCCCGGCTCAGCGTCGAGCAGGGAGGCGAAGCCGTGGATCACACCATCCGGCGCACCCGTGAGCAGGGTGCCTTGGACGCGGGTGAGGAGTTCTGAGAGCGGGAGATTCACCGCCCATTCTCTCACGCATTCGGGTGAAGGGCACGGATTCGATTGCGACGTTTCCGCGGACCTCACCGGGGGGACTACCGCTCGATTTCAGTGCTGTCGCTCTGCTGCTTCTTTTCGTCGGGATCGTGCAGCTTCATCACGCCGGTGTCCTCAAACCACCAGACCTCGACGCACCGCCGACGGTCGCCCTCCTTCGGTGCGGTGGGTCCGGCCATCCAGTCGCGGAGCAGCGGCAGGCCGGTCTCGGCGATGATCGGCTGGAGCGGTTCGCGTTTGTGCTTGGGGACGATGAGCACGTCGATCTGCCAGCGGGTGCCGCCCTGGCGGCGCGGGCGCACGGAAGTGGTTCGCGGCGTGTATTCGGGGTAGCTGCTGTAGGTGAGGCGCAGGACGGGGTAGCCGGGGATCGTCCAGTTCGGCTGCATCAGCGGGGAGTTCGTGCTGTAGGAGAGAAAGAACAGCGGGAACTGCGGCAGATCGATGAATGCCTCGGTCACGACCTGTGCGCCGATCGGGTAACAAAATTGATACGGCGGCTGAGCTTTGCCGACGGTTGGAATGCGGGGCCCGGTTGGCTCTAGATTGTCCACGGTGGAAGAACGACGGTTGTGAGTGGAGAAAGGCGGGGAAAACGCGCGGAGGTATTCGAGCGGACTCTGCGCAACGACTCAAGCTATCGTTTTTTAGAGGTCATTTTCGCCGTTGGCAACCTTTGGACTTTACCGAAGTGGCACCGCGCCGTTTCCTCCGCGCCATGCCTCCGCTCGACGACCCGCAAGTCTGGATCAGCCTGCTCACGCTCACCGTGCTCGAGATCGTGCTCGGGATCGACAACATCATCTTCATCTCGATCCTCGCCGGGAAGCTGCCGCCGGCGCAGCAGCCGCGCGCCCGCACGATCGGGTTGATGCTTGCGCTGGTCACGCGAGTGTTGCTCCTCTGCTCCATCTTCTGGCTCACGCGGCTTACGGCGGAGCTGTTCCGCCTGTTCGGCCATGGCTTCTCAGGGAAAGACCTCGTGATGATCGCAGGCGGCCTTTTCCTGATCTGGAAAAGCGTGCATGAAATCCACGGCAACCTCGAAGGCGAGGACCACGAAAAATCCGCGGGTGGCGGCACCGGGGCGACGATGACCAGCGTGATCGCGCAGATCGTGGTGATCGACATCGTCTTCTCGCTCGACTCGGTGATCACCGCGGTGGGGCTCGCGCAGCACATCGGCGTGATGATCGCCGCGGTGATCCTCGCGATGGGCGTGATGCTGGCTGCCGCCGGCGCGATCGGCGACTTCGTGAGCAAACACCCGACGATCAAGATGCTCGCGCTCTCCTTCCTGCTGCTGGTCGGCGTGGTGCTAATCGGCGACGGCTTCGGCCAGCACATCGAGAAGGGCTACATCTACTTCGCGATGGCGTTCTCCTTCGCAGTGGAAATGCTCAACCTCAAGATGCAGGCGCGGAAGACCGAGGCGGTGCACCTGCGGAGCAAATACTAGCGCCGCCGTCGCGGCGGCCGCCGCATCGAAAAAGCCTGTCATCCTGAGCTTGTCGAAGGACCTCTCGCATCCGCGGGCGAAGGCGGTGCGGAGCATGGCGCGATCGCTCTCGGACCCGGTCCCTTCGTCGATGCGAGAGGTCCTTCGTCTGCGCTCCGCCCGCTGGCCCGCCTGCGCTCCGCTCAGGATGACAGGTTTTTTCGAAGCGCCGCTCACTTTGCCGGCGCCGGCTTGGGCGTGCCTTTGCCGCCGGAGAAGCCGGGTGGATCTTGCTTGGGCACTTTCAGTTCCTCGCGCAGCCGCTTCACTTCGGCGTGCAGTTCCTTTTGCACGGCGGCGTATTCGGTTTGGTCGTAGACGCTGCGGAGTTCCTGCGGGTCTTCCTTGAGGTCGTAGAGTTCCCAGTAGTCCACGTCGGGTGCGTAGAAGTGGACGAGCTTGTAGCGGTCGGTGATCACGCCGTAGTGCGGGCGGACGTGGTGCGGCTGCGGATACTCGTAGTATTGGTAGTAGAAGCTCTTCCGCCAATCCGCGGGCGTCGCGCCTTTCAGCACCGGGACGAGGCTGTGCCCCTGCGTGTCGGGCAGCGCGGGCGCTCCGGCGGCTTCGATGAAGGTCTGCGCGAGGTCGACCAGCGAAACGAGATCTCTGCTCTGCGATCCCGGTTTCACCACGCCGGGCCAGCGCACGAGGCAGGGCGTGCGCAGCGATTCCTCGAAGATCCACCGCTTGTCGAACCAACCGTGCTCGCCGAGGTAGAAGCCCTGGTCGGCGGCGTAGACGACGAGGGTGTTTTCCGCGAGGCCTTCGTCGTCGAGATACTTGAGGATGTTCGCGACGCTTTCATCGACCGCCTTCACCGTGGCGAGGTAGTCGTGCATGTAACGCTGATACTTCCAGCGCACGAGGTCGGCGCCTTGCAGATTCGCGGCGCGGAAGGCTTCATTGCGCGGGTTGTAATACGCATCCCACGCCGCCTTCTGCTCGGGGTTCAACCGCTGTGGCGCGACGAGCTTGGTGTCGCGGTCGGTCATCGTCTTCTCGATCGTCATGTCCTGATCGCGCACGGCGAGGCCGCGGTTTTTGTAGGTATCGAAAAGCGTCGCGGGCTCCGGGTAGACGCGGTCCTTGTCGAAGTCGAGGTAGCGCGTCGCCGGTTCCCATTCGCGGTGCGGCGCCTTGTGCTGCGTCATGAGCAGGAAGGGCTTTGATTTGTCGCGCGCTTTCAGCCACTCGAGCGAGCGCTCGGTGATCACGTCGGTGACGTAGCCTTGTTCGATGACCTGCTTGCCGTCGCGGATCATCGGCGGGTTGTAGTAGACGCCCTGGCCGGGGAGGATCTGCCAGCGGTCGAAGCCCACGGGATCGCTGCCGAGATGCCACTTCCCGAAGATCGCGGTCTGGTAGCCCGCGCCCTGGAGCGTGCGCGGAAACGTCATCTGCGTGCTGTCGAACGTGCTGTTGCTGTTGTTCGGAAATCCGTTGCGATGCGAATATTTTCCGGTGAGTAGCGTGGCGCGACTCGGGCCGCAGATGCTGTTCGTGACCATGCAGCGGTCGAAGCGGATGCCTTCCTTCGCGAGCCGGTCGATGCCGGGAGTTTCGATCAGCTTGCGGGAATCGCCGTAGGCGCTGATCGCCTGATAAGCGTGATCGTCGGAGAAGATGAGGAGGATGTTCGGGCGTTTCGTTTCCGCGGCGGAGGCAGCGGCGGCGAGCGTGAGGAGGTAGACGGCGAGGAGTCGGCGGATCATGGAAGTGAATGGGGCGCACGATGCGCAGCGCACCGGGCGCCGCGATTCTGCACGTTCCCTGAACCGCAAAGCGAGTTGGACGTTGCGCGATTCGTGTGGACCGCATTCATTTTGCGGCTCTCCGCCATGCCGATCATCACTCCCCGCAAAACACTTCCTTCCTATGACGTCATCGTGGTCGGCTCCGGCGCGGGCGGGGGGATGGCGGCCTACACGCTCACGCATGCGGGATTGAAGGTGCTGATGCTCGAGGCCGGACGGAACTACGACCCCGGCACGGAAACGCCGATGTTCCAGACCAATGCGGATGCGCCCCTGCGCGGGACAGGCACGCCGGACAAGCCGTTCGGGTTTTTCGATTCCACGGTAAACGGTGGTTGGTCGGTACCAGGTGAGCCCTACATGGTGCAGCGCGAAGGGCAGCCCGGCTGGCATGAGGCCACGGATTGGGAGGCGAAGAAGTCGTCACAGAACTTCATGTGGTGGCGGCCGCGCATGCTCGGCGGGCGCACGAACCACTGGGGCCGGATTTCGCTGCGGATGGGCGAATACGATTTCAAACCGAAGAGCCGCGACGGACTCGGGCTCGACTGGCCCTTCGACTACAAGGACATCGAGCCGTGGTATGACAAGACGGAGGCGCTCGTGGGCGTCTACGGCAACAACCACGGGATGGAAAACACGCCCGACTCGATGAACGGCACGCTCCAGCCGCCGCCGAGAGCGCGTGCTCACGAGATGCTCATCCGCAAGCGCGCGAAAAAACTCGGCGTGCCGGTGATTCCATCGCACATGGCGATTCTCACGCGCCCGCTGAATGGCCGCGCCGCCTGCTTCTACGCCACACCCTGCGGCCGCGGCTGCTCGATCCGCGCGAACTTCCAATCCACCACGGTCCTGCTCCCGCCCGCGATCGAGACGGGCAATCTCGACATCATCACCGAGGCCATGGTCCGCGAAGTCACGTTGGCCAAGGACGGCAAGGCGAACGGCGTGCTCTACATCGACACCCGCACCGGCAAGGAAGAGCGCGCCACGGCCCGCGTGGTGGTGCTGGCCGCGAGCGGCTGCGAGAGCGCGCGCATTTTGCTGAACAGCAAGTCGGCGCTTTTCCCGAACGGTCTCGCGAATGGCAGCGGCAAAGTCGGCCGCTACCTCATGGACACCGTGGGCAGCAATCTCGGCGGCCACATTCCCATGCTGGAAAACACCCCGCCGCACAACGCGGACGGCACGAGCAGCATGCACGTTTATTCGCCGTGGTGGCTGTATAAAGAGCAGCTCGCCGGGAAGCTCGGCTTCGCCCGCGGCTACCACATCGAGATCGGCGGCGGACGCAAGATGCCGGAGATGGGCGTGAGCGTCGGCGACCGCGATAGCTACGGGAAGAAATTCAAGGACGAGGCGCGGCGCTATTACGGTGCGAGCATCGGTTTCGCCGGCCGCGGTGAGATGATCCCGAACGACGACTGCTACTGCGAGATCGACCCGGAGAAGAAAGACAAACACGGCATCCCGGTGCTGCGCTTTTACTGGAAGTGGAGCGACCACGAAAAGAAGCAGGCCGTCCACATGCAGCAGACCTTTGCCGAGATCATCGAGGCGCTCGGCGGCCAGGCGAAGCCGGAGACCGACCCGGAGAAAGCGATCATGGCCGGCGGCACGATCATCCACGAAGTCGGCACGACCTGCATGGGCGCGTCGCCGAAAGACTCCGTGCTGAATCAATGGGGCCAGGCTTGGGAAGTGCCGAACGTCTTCGTCGCCGATGGCGGCCCCTTCGTGAGCAACGCGGACAAAAATCCCACGCTCAGCATCATGGCCCTCGCCATGCGCAACTGCACCTACCTCGCCGAGCAAATGCGGCAGGGGACCATTGGCTAAGTCTTCGCGTATGCCCGCTTTTTCAAAAACCTGTCATCCTGAGCGGAGCGCCGCCACCAGCTCGTCCGCGCTGATGGCCACCCGGCGCGTAGTCGAAGGACCTCTCATCCCTCCGGTAGCCCCGCACCGCCGCTGCCCGCTGAAGTTAGAGGTCCTTCGGCAAGATCAGGATGACAGATTTATTTAACGCCGCCCACCGCCCATGAACGACAACCAACTCACCCGCCGCGAAGCGCTCCGGCGCGTCATCGGAGTCTGCATCGCCCTCGCCGCGCTGGAAATGCCCGCCTTTGCCAATACGCCCACCCGCGGCATCGGCACCGACCCGAACCTGCTCAAAAAGGAAATCCCCTGGCCGCTCCTGCTCACCGAGGCCGAGATGAAAACCGTGACCGTGCTCGGCGACATTTGTATTCCCGCCGACGAGAATGGCCCCGCGGCCAGCGCGGTCGGCGTTCCTGCATTCGTGAACGAATGGGTGAGCGCGCCCTACGAAGACCAGCAGGAGGACCTGCAGATCATTCGCCCCGGCCTCGCATGGCTGGATACCGAGTCGCAAAAGCGTTTCGGGAAAAACTTCGCTGATGCCGCGGCGGATCAGCAGATCGCGATCATCGACGACATCGTGAAACCCGACGGCCCCGCGCGCAAAGCCGGCAACAACTTCTTTCGCACCTTCCGCGACTGCGTGGCCGGGGGCTACTACTCCACGCCGGAAGGCTGGCGGGCGATCGGCTACATCGGGAACGTGCCGATGGCGGAATTCCCCGGACCGCCGCCCGAAGTGCTCGCGCACCTCAGTCTCGACGCGAACGACTGACGCGAAATTTGCGACCGACTTTGCGGGTGGACCGGAAATCAAACGGGACGTGTCATCCCGAGCGGGATGGAGGGAGCCTGAGCGACCAGAATGCAGTCGAGGGACCTCGGAATGCAGAATGATCCATGATCCTCCGGAGGCCGAGGTCCCTCGGCTTCGTTACACTCCGCTCGGGATGACAGGCTTTCCTGAGTTTCGGTGCACCCTCTCAGGTTCCGCGAAATTGCGGATGCGCGCGGATGAGTTGTTCAAAGGCGGGGTGCTCCGTGGCCGGGAGGTCGCTGGGGAATTGCGCGCTGGAACGCGCCCACTTGGCGAGCCAATCGGCGCCGAGGATTTCATAGCTGGATGACGTGCGCATCGCGGCCGGCGTGAGCGCGACGGTTGTCTCCGCCTTGTCTCCCGTGCTGCAGCCGCGGGCGACGTAGAACCCCGCGGCGAGGAGCGCGGCGCGGATGGAGGTGGCGCACGAGTAGGTGAAGAGTTCGGCAGGGCGATCCGCGCAGGCGGAGAACACCTGGCGGAAGGCACCGACGCTCCACTGCTCGGCATCCGTCTTGGTGGAAAACATGTCGAAGAAAATGAGATCGGGCGGCGCCGGAGCGTTCGCCATGGAGGCGAGGAAGTCGCCGAAGATCAGCGTCCAGCGCAGGCCGGGGTGTTCTACGGATTGCCAATGTCCCGCATCGAGAATGCCGCCCACGCCGGCATGCCGCAGGTAGGTAAATTCGCGATTGTGCTGAAAGGCGAGACGCAGCGGGTCGAGGTCGTTTTCGAAACTGATGACGTGCATTGGCCGCAGCGGTCCGCTCGCCGCCTGCGCTTCGTAGCAAAGGATCGCGGCCATAGCATTCGAAGCGGCGCCGAGGCCCACGTCCCAGATCACGAGCGGGGAAATATCAGCCACGGATGGACACGGATTTTCACGGATGACGGGCGGGTGCCTGTCTCCCATCCGTGTTCCATCTGTGTCCATCCGTGGCTCAAGATGCAGCCGCGTGGCGAGTTCGGATTGCTCGATGTAAAGCCGGTGCGCCTCGACCATGGGCGGCGTCCACGAATGCATGATCTCGCCGGAGGAAATCTGCCGGATGCTGCAAAAACCCTCGGGCGCGCGGTGGACTTCATAGTTCCCGCGATGAAACGCCATGCGCTTCTTCGGCTTCTGCTTGTGGATCGGATGATCGGCGTCGACCTCGTGCAGGAAGGCGCGCTTTTCGCGATACAACTCGGTGAAGCGATCCGCCAAAATGCTCGCGCGGATGTCGCGCATGAGCTGGTGGAAAAA
>JANPHH010000570.1:0-5128 GCA_031424375.1 Chthoniobacter sp.
TTCTACAACCGCCGCCGCCGCCACAGCAGCCTCGGCTACAGCTCACCTCTCGCCTTCGAGAAACAAATGTTCCCCCTAAACAAAAGCCACTAACCTCAATAACCTACTAACAGTCCAAGCCGCGTTTTTGAGGAAAGATCACGGAGCGCATTTCCCCGGCCACGCGCTCCGCGCCCGACCCAAAAGCGGCGATGAATCGCCGCACTCCAAAGCCGCCGGCGCTGCGCCAATGCGGCCACGGTATTTCTTGAACCGCTCTAGAGTCGGAGGCGCGCTTTCCGCTCGGCCAGCACGGCCGCAAAAGCCGCCTTTTTCTCGGACGAAAGAAAGCTCGCGGCGAGCAGTTCATCCCATCGCGAAAATGCTGCCTGAAACCGCGCCA
The DNA here is from genome assembly GCA_031424375.1 of Chthoniobacter sp. GTDB lineage: Bacteria > Verrucomicrobiota > Verrucomicrobiia > Chthoniobacterales > Chthoniobacteraceae > Chthoniobacter. Next base: position 383 of record JANPHH010000570.1, read on the forward strand.
CCATCTCGGATAGCACGCGCTCGTTGATCTGGAGCCGCTCGGTGGCGAAGTAATCGAACAGATCGTTTCGCGTAAGGTTGGAACGCTTGCCGCGGATCGGGAGCGCCATTTCTTCCTGCGGATTCTTCAGTGCGATCGTGGAATTGAGCAGGTCGTAGGCGGGTGCAAGATCAATGCGACCGTCCCGGGTGATGAGTGAGAAGTTCTTCAGGTGCATGTCCTCGTTTCCAGTGAAAAAACTGAACAGCGTGCGTTCAAACAGCTTCACGCGCTCGATTGCTGGGAAGGTGCAGAAACGATCCACGACGCCGGCGGCTTTCTCCATGGACGACTCGTATTTCGTCTCGCGGCTCGCGCCCGAAAGCTGCGCGAAATCTTCCAGCGGCACGCGTGTGCGACCTTCCCGATCAAAACGCCGGATGAAATACGTAAGCGAGCCGTCGCGCGCACGGATGAGGCCATGCACCGGCACTTCGATGCCGGCGACGGCGGCGAGGCGCATCGTGAGATCTTCATTTTCGGGCAGCTCGGGGAAATCGAGGCTCGGCGGTTTGAGGATGAAGCGTCCATTGCGATCCACCACCTCGAACGCGCCCGCCTTCACTTTGAGCACGGCGCTGAGCTTGAGCTGCACGCCTTGGATGGACATTTTTCCGGCACGCTCCAGCGCCTCCTGCCGTTGCTCCGCGGCGGTGTATCCCAGCGGGCCGAGTGAGGTGAGATTGCGGTCGAGGAGTTTCAGTCCGCCGGCGGAATAATCGCCGTCACCAGCGAACGGTTCATATGTGATGAGGCAGCGTTTCATGCAACCTCCTTCACCGTGAGCGAGCCGACGAGATCCTGTCCGGCGACGATCAATTGCCCGAACAGGTCCGTGCGATCCAGCTTGTAGCGGCGCAGCATCGCCTCCAATTGAATCCCCTCGGGCAGCAGCCCCTCGAATGCAGGCGGAAAACGATCGAATTCGTGAACCGCTTGCGTCACGGGCATCGTCAGAGACACCGGTTCGCCAGCATAGCCATCGGCGTACGTGAATCGCCAGCGCCCGTGGTCGAGTTCTTCGAGAATCCCGGCAGGCGATGCTTGCTGAAATATCTCGGCCCTTTTCATGCCGATGGCCTGTCCGTGCTCGCAGTCCGGGTGTTTTTTGGCGTTGCCTCCGCGGCAAAGCGCGCCATCAGCGGACTGTCGAAGCTGATGCTGATGTTGAGCACCGAGAGGATTTTCGTCAGCGTATCGTAACGGATCGACAGCTTGCCGTGCTCCAGATCAAAGACCACGGTCTTGCCCACCCCAGCGAGCTTTGCCAGTTCGGCTTGGGAAAGGCCGCTCGTGCGGCGATGTGTTTTGACGATTTCGTGGAGTTGCTCCATAATGCCGTTATAGCGGTAAAAGTTATCGGTATTCTCGGCTGAATACAGGCCATTTCGGTCTGAGTCAAGTTTTTACCGCTATCGCGGTAGTTAATGCGCGAAATACAGCGAATGTCAGGAGGCTTTCAACTATGCGCCAGCGTCCTACCGCTACAGCGGGAATTCCGACAGAGAAAAACGGGGCTGATGATCTTTGCGCCAATCGTGGAGAGCGTGATTGACGAAACCGACGTGCACACCGCGCGCGATGAACTCAGTAGGCTAATTTCCAGGTGAGCTTGAGTGCATGCCGGTGATCAGGCGTTCGAGTGCCTGCCCAGTCGCAGCGAGATCGAGCGACACTCCCCGCTTCCACGCGATCCAGTGCAGCCGCCTGAGAACGTCCTCCAAGTCTGTCTTTTTTCGCGCCACGCGGATCCGCGATTTGACCTGTGAATAGTGGGTCCACGCCTGAACCCTCAGATTGTAGTACGTGTTTTCATTGATCTCATCGACGAGCATTTCGAGGTAAGCTGGGAAATTTTCACGTGCCCAAGATGGCGAAATACCAATCCGCCTCTCGCACGCGTCTTCCACGATCGGCGTGTAACAATTGAGCAACTCCTCGGGTCGCAGCGTGTCGATCCAGGCGACAATCTTCGCCGCGTCCGGAGAAACACCGAGACGCTCCTCCAATGGCGGCTGCGAAAGTTCGTGCTGAATGGCGGCAATGCTCGTTGCCCAATCGGTTTCAGGCACGAGTTCGAGCAACCAGCAGTCCGCATCATCGCGGAAATCGTAGCCGCACTTTACGGATTGATTGAAAGCCACAGCGCCAAAGAATTCAGCAAGTGCTCCGCCGCTGACTTCATCCGCTTTCGGAAAACATTCCTCCAATTCGCGATGCGACGTGATGCGGAGAACGCAAAGCGGATCGGCGCCAGTCGGCGCGGCCTTTACGACAAGTTCCTGAATGAGCGCGCTTGCAGCATCAAGATCGCTCTTGGTAGAGCGGTTGAAGTTCGCCTCGATGCGCGGATTGAGCCCGCGTGATTTTTCTTTCCGCTGATCGTGATTGGCCTCGATCCAAATTCGGTAAGCTCGCGACTCGCCAAACTTCTCACCCTTCGCTTCCCATCGAAGCGCAATCCCCGCCTTGGCTGTGACCTCGCTCAGGTAATTTTCAAAATCCCTATCTCGCGCATGGAGGCCGATCTTCGATGCGAGCGTCCGCCCGTCAGTGAATCCAACATCGGACGGACTGTTGCGGATCAGTTCGAGCAGGCGGGTGCCGGCATCGCTCAGGCCATGCGCGTTGGGCGATTCCGCGCCCTGCGAAGCCTCGCGCGCCGCATCCGGCCACTCGGCACCGCCCGTCAGCCGGGCGGTGAATTGTTCCCAACTGCGCCGCCATTCCTTTTTCTCCGCTTCAACCGAGAATGACTTCAATCGCTTGTTCAGGCTTTGGGCCGCTCTGTTGAAAATCGGGGCGAGGTCTTCGTTATCGCCCTTCGGCAAGCCAAGGCGTCGTCTTGCCGTCTGCGCATAAATCGTCCCCGTGACGCAGCGCCGTGTGAAATGAAGCACCGGACTTTGGCGAACAATATCCAGAAGCATCTCCTCCGCTCGGGACCAAAGCTCCGCGAGGGGCGGGCGGGGCTTTGGTTCAGTTTTCTCGATCTCCCGGTCCGTCTTGGCCACGGGGCAGGTTTGGGGCGTGGCGGATGGAGCACGGCCTCGAGCCCTTTGACCTGATCGCCGAGTCGGTTCCGCATGCTCGGCGATGCCAGGATCGACTCTAGGAACTCGACACTCGCGCCGCCACCCTCTTTCAGGATTTTGAACAGCCGCACCAACTGCCCGGGATCGAGGTCGCGCAGACGGGCGCGCTGATTCCGCAGGCTCTCCTCAGGGTCAGAAATCCACTTCGCTCCCCGGTTCACCAGATGTTCGATGAGCTTCATGGTTTCATCCATTTCACCCGGGTTCGGGGTTCCGAAAGTTGCCCGAGCATTCCATCCCAGCCTCCAGATCAAATGATCGAGAACCTTCGAACCACCGCCCGCCTTCGTGTTGAGGGGTGCGCCAAGGTTGATGAGATAATCGATCAGCTGCTGTGATGGATTGAACCAGGCTGCCTCGGCGAGCCTCTTGAGCACCTCTGGGAAATTCTGCGGTTTCAGCCGCTTCAATACGTCGAGGTGTCCTGCACCGGCGGCCTCTTCCAATGGGGTCGTCAGCGTTTCGGGATCGTTGTCGTAGGCCGGATCCGGCACTTCTGCATCCGCGCGCGCCCCCGCCCACAAGAGCAAACTTACCGATCGAAGATTGCCCTTCTTGCAGTGGTGACAGAGCGCCATCTCGGCCTGCCGCTGCAAATCCGGGAACGTCTCCTTGTGTTCCTTCAGCACGAAGAGGAGGGGATGAACGTGACTGAGGAGCGCGTTGCAGTAGGCCAGATCAGCCGTCGGATCGAAGCCGTGCCCGATGAAAAGCTTGAGCATCTCCGCGCCGCCATCGAAGACGTCCTCCGCCCAGACCGAACTCGCGGACGCGCCGCGATCGAGCAGCAGCTTCGCGATTTCTACCTCTCGATGTTGAACGGCGAACGCGAGAATGTCGCCGTTCGCAGCGGGGTCACTCCCACCTTCGAGCAGCAACTCGGCGAGTGCGTAGAACCCCTTTTCAATCGCGATCTCCAATGGTGACCGGCGCCGAGTGCGCTTCGCAGTTTGCGGAGGATCGATTGGGTGTCCGGCTGCAATCCACTCGCTGACTTCCTTCAGCTTTCCAGTACGGCAATACTCGATGAGTGGAAAGATCTCCTCGGGTGAACGGGCGGCTTTCGAGCGCTTCACGCTATCATCGGTCTTGGTCGTGCTCATTGCGGCTCAGCTTTACTCTCCAGCATGTACTGGTGGCATCATCAGATTTTCGACAAAAGAACAAACACCGCTGCTTCGCACCCGAAGTGTACCCGCACACGGCATCCACATTTTAACCAAACCACAACCATGAACACCAAAGACCTCATCCAGCTCGGCGTGCCTGTCGGCGAGCCGATCCAGATCGCGCACGAGTTCATCCAGAACTTCATTGCGCAGGGTAACGACGGCGCGCAGCTCGAGACCGAGATTTTCAACATCGTCGCCAACCCGCCGGCGTTCTTCGCCGATGAGATGCGTGCGCCGCTGGCGCGTGCGATCTATCGCCCGGCGTTCACGCCGCGCGCGGAACTCGCGCCGTGGCGTCAGTGGGGCGAGGGGCTCGAAGCCGAGGCGGTGAAGCAGATGGCGAATGCGTGCGCGCTGCCGGTCGCGGTGGCAGGCGCGCTCATGCCGGATGCGCACGTGGGCTACGGCCTGCCGATCGGCGGCGTGCTCGCGACGGACAA
>JANPHH010000571.1:0-29000 GCA_031424375.1 Chthoniobacter sp.
CGAGTTTATCGAGCATCGCGCCGAAGAGTTTGCGGTCCTCGGCGATCTCGATGCTCTTCGGCGAGGTGCCGATGATCGGCACGCCCGCGGCGGCGAGGCCATTGGCGAGATTGAGCGGCGTCTGTCCGCCAAACTGCACGATGACGCCGAAGAGGTTCTCCTTCTCCTGCTCGCAGATATTCAGCACGTCCTCGAGCGTGAGCGGCTCGAAGTAGAGTTTGTCGCTCGTGTCGTAGTCGGTGGAGACGGTCTCGGGGTTCGAGTTCACCATGATGGTCTCGAAGCCGAGTTCCTTCAGCGCGAAGGCGGCGTGAACGCAGCAGTAGTCGAACTCGATGCCCTGCCCGATGCGGTTCGGTCCGCCGCCGAGGATGATGACCTTCTGTTTGCCCGACTCGCGCCGCTCATTTTCGTCGCCGTAGGTGGAGTAGTAGTAAGGCGTGTAAGCCTCGAACTCCGCGGCGCAGGTATCGACGAGGCGGTAGGTGGGAATGATGCCCGCGGCGGTGCGCTGGGCGCGGATGTCCTGGGGCGTGGTGTTGCCCGCGACGGCGAGCTGGACGTCGGAGAAACCAAATTTCTTGGCGCGCCGTAGTGTGCTCCGGGGAGCACACGCGTCCCGCGTGTGGGTCGAGTCGTCCCGACTCGACGCACTTCCTGCGGCGTTGGCTTCCGTGGCAGTCGTCGAACCAGAGGCGGCGTCTCCGGAAGTCCGCGAAGGCGGGACGCCTTCGCCAACACTCGAGACGAGTGTGCTCCCCAGAGTCTGCTGCATCGCCACCACCTCGCGAATGTTCTCCAGAAACCACCGATCGATCTTCGTCATCTCGAAAACCTCCTCCACCGTCCATCCGCGCTGGAAGGCGAGGCCGAGAAAAAAGATCCGCTCCGCGTTCGGCACCGTGAGTTTAGTCCGCAAACCGTCGTCGTCGATCACCACATCTTTGCCATCGCCGATCAGTCCGAAGCGCTTGATCTCCAGCGAGCGCAGCGCCTTTTGCAGCGCTTCCTTGAAGGTCCGGCCGATCGCCATCGCTTCGCCCACGCTCTTCATCTGCGTGGTCAGGACCGGGTCGGCTTGCGGGAATTTTTCGAAGGTGAAGCGCGGACACTTCACCACCACGTAGTCGATCGTCGGCTCGAAGCTCGCGGGCGTCTCGCGGGTGATGTCGTTGCGCACCTCGTCGAGCGTGTAACCCACCGCCAGCTTCGCCGCGATCTTCGCGATCGGGAAGCCGGTCGCCTTCGACGCCAGCGCCGATGACCGCGACACGCGCGGGTTCATCTCGATGACGATCATCCGCCCCGTGTTCGGCTCGATGGCGAACTGGATATTCGACCCGCCCGTCTCCACGCCGATCTCGCGAATGACCGCAAAGCTCGCGTCGCGCATGAGTTGATACTCGCGATCAGAAAGCGTCTGCGCCGGCGCCACCGTGATCGAGTCGCCGGTGTGCACGCCCATCGGGTCGATGTTTTCGATCGAGCAGATGATCACGCAGTTGTCCGCGCGGTCGCGCATCACCTCCATCTCGTATTCCTTCCAGCCGAGTAGCGACTCCTCGATCAGCACTTCGCTGACCGGCGATAGATCGAGCCCGCGGGCGACGATCGTTTCAAATTCCTCTTTGTTGTAAGCGATCCCACCGCCGCTCCCGCCGAGCGTAAACGCGGGCCGAATAATCAGCGGCAGCGAGCCGAGTTCCGCAGCCACTTTCCGCCCCTCCTCCATGGTGTGCGCCGTGCCCGAGCGCGGCAGATCGAGCCCGATCTTGATCATCGCCTCCTTGAACGCCTGCCGATCCTCGCCCTTGTGGATCGCCTCCGGCTTGGCGCCAATCATCCGCACCCCGTGCTTCGCCAGCACGCCGAGTTCGTGGAGTTTCATCGAGCAATTCAGCGCCGTCTGGCCGCCGAGCGTGGGCAGGAGCGCGTCCGGCTTCTCGGCCTCGATGATCTTCTCCACCACCTCAGGCGTGATCGGCTCGATGTAAGTGCGATGCGCAAACTCCGGATCCGTCATGATCGTCGCCGGGTTCGAATTCACGAGGATGACCTTGTAGCCCTCCTCCTTCAGCGCCTTGCACGCCTGCACCCCCGAGTAGTCGAACTCGCATCCCTGGCCGATGACGATCGGGCCGGAGCCGATGACGAGGATTTTCTTGATCGTGGTGTCTTTGGGCATGGTTGAAAGGGGTAGCTCGCCGGGGCCGACGGCGGCATCAGGCGAAAAGTGCCTAGGTTCTAGCAGCGCACCGGGGTGGGGGCAAATGGGGAATCGCCCGCATTTCACGCCAGACGTGATGAAACTCCCATCCGCGGCGGAAATCGTGGCAGAGTCCGCGCATGAACCCCGCCGACCGCTCGGAGCTCGACGACCTCCGGCGCGAACAACTCCACGTTCGCAACCTCCTCGGTCAACTCGACCGGCGCATCGAGCAACTCGTCAGCCGCCTGCAGGAATCCGCACCGAGCGTCGTCCCGCCACCGCTGCCGAAGCCGGCCGATCTCGGAGGGACGCGCTCCCGCGCGACCCTCACACCACCGGAACCGACCGCCGCAGAACCGAACGTGGGACGCGCGGGAGCGCGTCCCTCCGAGTCCGTGCCGACCGCCGTTTCCGCCGAACCGCTCGAACTCCGCGTGGGGACCTATTGGATGTCGCGCCTCGGCATCGTCATCCTGCTCACCGGCCTCGTCTTCCTCGGCAACTACGCCTACCACCGCATCATCCCGCTCCTCGGGGCGTGGGGAAAACTCTCGCTCCTCGCGCTGTCCGGCGTGGCGCTCGGCGGGCTCGGCGCATGGCTGGCGCGATCCCGCGAATCGACGCGGAACTTCGGCCGAGTGCTGCTCGCGGGCGGGGCGGCGACGATTTACTACACGGCCTACGCGGCGCATTTCGTCAGCGCATTGCGCGTCATCGAAAGCCCGATCGTCGGTGGCGCACTGCTGCTGGCGCTGACCGGCGCGTTCGTTTTCTACGCGGATCGCCGGAAATCCGAAGCGGTCGCGGTGCCCGCGGTGCTGCTCGCGTATTTCACCTCGTCGATCAATGCGATCGGCGAGTTCACGCTCTTTTCGAATCTCCTGCTCACCGCAGTCGCCGTGTTCTTCCTCGCCCGCCATCGCTGGCAAAGGCTCTCCTTTCTCAGCCTCGCCGCGACTTACGGCAGCTACGTCATGTGGAAGCTCGGGCATCTGCTCCACGTCGGCGGCGTTTATGGTGAGTTCGGCGCGGGCATCATCTTTCTCTCGCTTTATTGGGTGCTGTTTACCTGCGCGGTCTTTCTCGCCGCGCCCAGCGCGATGCGGGCGGCGACGCGGATCGCGTTTCTGACCTTGAACAATGGTGCGTATTTCGCGCTGGCGGCGTCCCACTTTACCTCCGCGCGTTACGGCTCGTTCTGGATCTTCGCGCTGATCTTCGGCGGCGTGCTGCTCGCGCTCGCGGCGCTCGCGTTCCGGCTGCGGACCGAGGAGCGGGCGCTCGATGGCTCGTATCTGGCGCAAGGTATCGCGCTCGTCACCATGGGTCTCGCCGCGAAGCTCACCGGGCCGCAACTCGCCGTGGTGCTGGCCGTCGAGAGCGCCGTGCTGCTGGTCGCGGCGCGGGCGCGGCATCGCACGCTCTTGGAAATCGCCGCCGCCCTCTGCGCGCTCGGCGCCAGTGGGCTCACCATCCAGACCCTCGACGAAGGCGAAACGTCGCCGCTGGCGCTCGCGCTGCCCGTCGTGGGGTTGCTCCTCTTCGATACCTGGTGGGTGAAGCGGTTGCACGCTGACCGCGCCGAATTCAGCGGTCGCGCGACCGGTTTCGCGTTCCTTGCGATGGCGACCCTCGGCGCGCTGGTTTGGCAGATCTGCCCCGATCCGTGGCGAGCGACCGCCTTCGCCGGCATCGCCACCGTTTCCCTGCTCGCGCTCCTCGTGCGGCTGCCGGAGATCACCACACCCGCGCAGCTTTTCACGCCGTTCGCGATCGCATGGTTTGCCCGGGCACTTCTCGTCGAAACTGGAAGCCGCTGGTCCGCCTTCGCGCCCGTGCTCGTCGTGGCGATGACCGGCTGGGCGATCGGAATTTTTTCCGGTGGTCTCACCTTCGGCAGGGTCCGGATGAGTGACATCTCCCGGCTCTACCGCTTCGCTGCGCTCGCCATGCTCGGCGCGTGGGCGTTGGTTTATGTGGAGTCGGCGTGGCGGGTCGCGTTCTACGCCGGAGGCTGCGCTGCGCTGGTCATCATCGGTGCGCTCACGGCCAATCCGGAACGTCGAATCAGCGGCGCGGTTTATGGCGCGGCGGCACTGGCATTTTTCTGGGCTCGGCCGGGTTCCGCGATCATGTGGGTGGAGCTGCTCGCCGTCCTCGCCATTCCCGCCAGTCTGCGTCTCGGGCAGCGACTGTGCGCGGAGACGCCGCTCCTTCCCTCCGGACGCGATGCGCTCGTCGGCGCATCGATGGCCAGCCTCTGGCTCTGGGTCACCCGCTGGATGTTCCACCACGGCCACGGCAGCCAGCTCACCATCGCATGGGCGCTGCTCGCGCTGATCATCTTCGCGGCGGGGCTCGCGCTGCGCGAACGGATCTACCGCCTCGGTGGCTTCGGTGTGCTCGCCCTGGCGATCGGCCGGCTCTTTGTCATCGATGTCTGGCGCTTCGATACGCTTCCGCGAATCGCGAGTTTCCTCGTCCTCGGGGTCGTCCTGCTCGTGCTCAGTTTCGTCTACAACCGCTTCGCCGAGGCGCTGCGTCGTTGGCTTTGATCGGATGATTGGTTTACGGAGGCGAAATAAACCGTTGCCATCCCGCGGGACGGCGCGATAAACTTCCCGAAGTAATTACAAAGTAACTTCCTATGCTCGAAATCGAAGTCTACGCTGCAGGTGTGCGCAAGGTTGATAAAATTCTTGCCCTTGATCATGAGTTGGAAGCGGTTGGCGGCTTGCGATACAAGGTGGATAGCAATCATGACATTGTTTATCTCGACTTCGATGAGCCGACGCTTTCGATCCAGGAAATCCGCGCCATTTTTCGCCGGCTCGGGCTGGAGGCGCGGATCGTGGGCGCGGTGCCGCCGGAGCTGAATCCGAAGAGCAAGACGCAGCCGCTGCGGATTTCGCACTGAGCCGCGGTTTTGTGCCCGGAAATGTTCCGGCGGGATGGCGTGTTCCGCGGTTGCCGCCGGGGCCTTGGGTAGACAAGACGCGCGCTGCCGCCTAGTCTCCCGCGCCCCGCATGCTGACTTCGCTCGGACATACTGTCCTCACCTTCATCCGCTATCTCGGCGAACTCTCCGGGCTGGTCTACGAGACCGGGCAGTCGCTGGTCGTCGCAAAGTTTCGCGGCCGGCTTTTTCTCCGGCAGGTTTATGAAGTGGGCTGGCGGTCGCAGCTCGTGGTGATTGTTACCGGGATGTTTACCGGCGCGGTGCTCACCGCGCAGACCTATTTCCAATTCTCGAAGCTCGGGATGAAGTCGGCGGTGGGCTCGGTCGTGGCGGTGGCGTTGTTCCGTGAGTTGGGTCCGGTGCTCACGGGGTTGATGGTCGCCGGGCGGGTCGGGGCGGCGTTTGCGGCGGAGATCGGCACGATGAAGGTCACCGAGCAGATCGACGCGCTACGGTCGCTCGGCGTGCATCCGAACGACTACCTCGTGGTTCCGCGGGTGCTCGCGCTGCTCATCTCGATGCCGCTGCTCGTGGCCGAGAGCATCGGGCTCGCGATCGTGGCCAGCTACTTTGTGGGCACGCAGCTCCTCGATATCTCGGCGCCGTATTTCGTGACCAATATGGTGCGCTACACGGGGAGCCGGGACATCAAAATGGCCCTGGTCAAAGGCTTCTTTTTCGCGGTGATCATCGCCTTCGTGAGCGTGCATCAGGGGCTGAAAGCGCGGCAGGGTGCCGAGGGCGTGGGCCGCGCGCCGACTGAGGCGGTGGTGATCTGCTCGCTGGCGATCCTCGTGATCAATTTTTTCCTCACCTTCGCGCTCAACATCGTCTTTCCGTATGGGAGTTGAGTGGCGGGGGGAGAAAGTTGGTAGCGGAGAGTTGATGGTTGATAGCCCTTCCTTTGCGGTCGCTCGTCATAACGTCATTCGCTTGCCCGGTGGCCCGGCAAGCGGGCGTTCAATCAACTCTCCACTCTCAACCATCAACTTTCTGCCATGATCTCCGTCCGCAAGCTGACCAAGACTCTCGGCACCCAGGAGGTCCTGCGCGGGGTGGACCTTGAGGTCCAGCGCGGCAATACCTGCGTCGTCCTCGGGCGTTCGGGCTCGGGAAAGAGCGTGCTGCTCAAGCATCTCATCGGTCTCTTCAAGCCGACGGCGGGCGAGGTCTGGGTGGACGGCGAGGAGATCACCCACCTGCGCGAACGGGAACTCGGACCGGTGCGCAAGAAAGTGGGCATCCTCTTTCAAAGTGCCGCGCTTTTCGACTCGATGACCGTGGAGGGCAACATCGCCTTTCCGCTCCGCGAATCCGGCGTGACCGACCCGAAGGAAATCGCCGATCGCGTGGCCGAAGCGCTCGACATGGTGGACCTCGCGGGGGAGGAGCAAAAGATGCCCGAGAATCTTTCGGGCGGCATGCGCAAGCGGGTGGGCCTCGCGCGCACGATCGTCTCTCGGCCAGCTTGCATCCTCTACGATGAGCCGACGACCGGGCTCGATCCGATCGGCTCGGATTCGATCAACCGCCTGATTCGTCGCTTGCAAAAGCGACTCTCGGTGACTTCCGTGGTCGTGACTCACGACATGAAGACCGCCTTCCACACCGCCGACCACGTGGCCTACCTGTATGACGGGCGCATCTACTTCGAGGGCACGGTGGAAGAACTGCGCGGCTCGCGCGATCCACTGATCGTCGATTTCATCGAAGGCCGTTCCGGCGACGAGTGAGCGTCAGTTTTCGCCCCACAAGAGCCCATGACCACTGAAACCAAAGGGATGGAATTCTTCGTCGGCTTGTTCGTTTTCATCGGGCTCGCGATCATCGCCATCATGGTGCTCGTCCTCGGCCGATTTTCCGGCGGAATGCAGAGCCTCTACACGATCACCGTGGAGTTTCCGAATGCGAGCGGCCTGGTGAAAGGGTGCGACGTGCTCATCTCCGGCGCCAAGGTCGGCACCGTGGCGGATTCGCCGCGGCTGACGGGCGAACGCTACGCGGTGGCCGTGGATCTGAGAATCGGTGAACAGGTGAAGATCCCGCGCACGGCGAACTTTCAAATTCGCACCAATGGCATGCTCGGCGACGCCTACGTGGACGTGGTGCCACCCGCGCGATACACGGAGGCCGATTATGCCCTCCCGAATGAAAAGATCGTGGGGACGAAAGTCAGCGGCTTCGAGGAACTAACGAGCAAAGGTGGCGACCTAGTGGATCGGATGAACTCGGAAATCCTGACCAAACTCAGCAGCAGCCTCGACGAGATCAAGACCGCGACCGCGAGTCTGAACGAAAAATTCCTCACCGAGCGAAACATGAAGAATGTGGAGGACACCTTCGCGAACTTGAAGTCGGTCACCGGTGAATTCAGCAAGACATCGAGCGAACTCGACCAGGTAATGAAGAAGGCGCAGGAGGCCATCGACTCGGTGAAAGTCACCCTGAAGATCGTGGATGGATCGGCTGGCGAGCTGAAGCTGGCGCTGGGCGACCTCCGGAAGATGGCGGACACCGGGACGAAAACGATCGATTCCGCAAAGGTGCTGATCAACAAGGCGACCACCGGAGAGGGCACGTTTGGGACCTTGATTTCCGACAAGCAGATGGCGTCAGACCTGCGCGCCTTGATCGCGAATATGCGCCGGTCGGGGGTGTTCTTTTACAAGGACCGCCCTGTGCCTCAGGCCACGCCGATTCCGGCCCCGGCGCCGGCAAAACGCCGGCCCTGAGCAACCCCGCGACCGCCGGTGGTTCACGCCTTGCTCTGAAAGCGGGCGTGAACCCGCAAACCACCGTCAACCTCCTGCGCGCGCTCTTCGTGACGTTCGCGGTCTGCGTGGGGATGATGATCGGGGGCGAGATGCTCGGCTCGAATCTTCAGGGCGCGATGGTCGGTGGCTGTTTTGGGCTCGCGGTGGTGCTGGCGGATCGGATGATGCACGGGGTGTCGTTGCGCGTCTTTTCCTCGGCCACGTTCGGGCTGCTCATTGGTTTCATCTTCGCGCAACTCCTCCTCGCCTCGCACGTCCTGGCGGGCGCACCTGCGCAGGTGCAGTGGGTGGTGGGGTTGGTTGCGTATTCCACCTTCGGCTACCTCGGAATGATGCTGGCCGTGCGGAGCAATCGCGACGAGTTCTCGCTCGTGATCCCCTACGTGCGCTTCCGCCAGGCCAAAGGGCAGGACGCCCCCGTGCTGGTGGATGGACGCGCCCTCCTCGATGGCCGGCTGCCGGAACTCTGCGCGAGCGGCTTCCTCAGCGACTCGATCGTGGTGCCGCAGTTTGTGCTCGATGAAATCCAGGGCCTCGCCGAAGGGGGCGATGGGCCCGCGAGTCTGCGCGCCCGCGCGGCGTCGCTCCGCCTTCAGCAGATGCAGCGGAATCCCGCGTGGAACGTCACGATCCACGCGGCCGAACCCGACCCATCCACCCATCAGGACACGCGGATGATCAAACTCGCCGCCCTGCTCGAAGCCCGACTGCTGACGACCGACACCAATCTGTGCGCAATCGCCCGGCTGCAAAACGTCGTCGCCCTCAATCTCGACGAACTGAGCCGCGCGATGCGACCCACCGTGGCGATCGGCGATGAAACGGAACTCCCGCTCGTGAAGGAAGGGCGCGACGCCCATCAAGCCGTGGGCTACCTGTGGGACGGGACGATGATCGTCGTAAACCACGCCCGCTCGCATCTCGGGAGGACCGTCCGCGTGGTGATCGGCAGCGCGCTCCAGACCTCCGCGGGGCGGCTTTACTTCGCCGAACTCAAGAGCGCCGCGTAGCCGGCCCGCGGAAAAAGCAGAGCCGCTTCCCTTTGCAGAGAAGCGGCTCAAGTTATCGAGCGCTCGCCGACAGGGCCTGCCTCTTCAGGCCGTCCCGTCCGCGATTGCTGTCGAGTGAAAGATCTCGGTTAAAGTTTTCCTTCGAACTCGACCAAGCGCTGCAGGGCTTCGAGGAAATCACGGAAAGCCGGTGCGGGAAGCATGATCGTATCACGCCGTCCTCCCACGTCTTCAGTGATCTTCAGGAACCGGCCGCGCTGATTTTCTTTGAGGTCGAGAAAGAAGATCTTCCGTTCGATGGCGACCTTCTCGGACGCAATCGGATCAGACCCCATTCTCTCTCCAGGATTCTGGTTCATAGTATACACAAGTTTACTGACTAAATTCGCCGGGCACCATGCTCGGCGAGGGCTGGCAATGTGAGATAGGTCCCTGCGGCGCGCAATGTTGAAATTCTAAAATTACGTTTGGGTAATATTTTGACGGCGCTTCCGTCAGCCGCGGAGTCCCACCGCTTTCCGCACCCGTTCCATCACCGGAGCGGCGACGGAGCGCGCGCGTTCGGCGCCATCGCCGAGGACGCGTTCTACAAACGCGGCATCGGCCGCGAGTTCCGCCCGCCGGGTGCGCAGCGGGGCAAAGAACTCCCAGATCTCGCCGAAGAGCCGCTTCTTGAAATCGCCGTAGCCAAATCCGCCCGCGCGGAAATCCGCCTCCATCTGCACCACGTCCGCCTCGCTGGCGAAGAGCCGGTAGAGCGCGACGATCGACGACGTCGCCGGGTCTTTCGGCGACTCGACCGGCGTGGAGTCGGTGGTGATGCCCATGATTTTTTTCCACAGCACTTTCTCCTCCTCAAACAGCGCGATCGTATTGTCGTAACTCTTACTCATTTTCTGGCCATCCAGCCCCGGAATGGTCGCGAGCGCAGGCAGAATACTGGCTTCCGGCACGGTCAGGATCTTGCCGTAAAGAGCGTTCATTTTCGCCGCGAGATCGCGGGTCACTTCCACGTGCTGTTTCTGATCCCGGCCGACCGGCACGACGTTGCTGTCGTAGATGAGGATGTCCGCCGCCATCAGCACTGGATACGCGAACAGCCCGTGCGACGGCGTCTTTTCCTTCGCGACATGATCCTTGTAGGCGTGGCAATTTTCCAGCATCGGCATCGGCGTCTGGCAGCTCAGCAGCCACGCCAGCTCGGTGTGTTCCGGCACGTCGCTCTGGCGAAAGAGCACGGCCTTCGCCGGGTCGAGCCCGCAGGCGAGGAAATCGAGCGCCACGCCGCGGACGTATTCGCGGAGCTTCGCGGGATCGAAGACGGTCGTCAGCGCGTGGTAATCCGCGATGAAGTAAAACGCCTCCCCGCGGTCCTGCCATTCGATGGCTGGGCGCATCATGCCGAAGTAGTTGCCGATGTGCGGCTGGCCGGTGGGCTTGATGCCGGAAAGAATGCGGGGCGTGGGCATGGGAAGAGTGCGGACCTTCCGCGAGCGCGCGGGCGGGTGTCAATTTTACCGTTCGACTAAGGCCTCCAGACACCCTCGGTCCGCTCGCCGTTGGAAGTCGGTCGATCGCGAACCGGCAGGTCCGGACGGATTTCGTAGCTGCCACCTTCGACGAGTTCGTAGTGTGGTGCTTTCCCAGTTTTTACGTTGCGCGGAAGGGAGGGAATCCAATTCGGGACGAGAGATCCCAGGGCGGGCGGGTAGGTGCCGGAGGCGAGGCGATGGCGTTCCAGTGCGCACGCCAGCCGCGCCTGCTGGAGGCGCGGCTGGACGGAGATGACGTGCTCCAAATGCGCGTTGTTAGATCGCGTCAGGCGTGCGGTCAGGCCCGCGAGGGGATACCATCTGGCAGGACGTGGAAAAGCAGCCACTCGCAAAGGTCCACCCTGCGGGTTGAACTGCGCTTGATACGCGTCGTGCCAATCATTCAACCGCAGCTGATCCTGGCGAAACCAAAATTCAGGCACCCACTTTATCCAGAGCGGCTCCTTCACGTCGGAACCCGACCAGAATATTCGACGGCCGGAGCGCGTGAGGATCAGGTCGTCGAAAGCCCAATTCCAAAACGCCCGATCACCCGCCATCCCGCACGAAAGGTCGGCGACCAGATCGAAGCGCCGCAACTCTGCCTCGATCCGCTCCAACTGCGCATCGTCCCACACTCGGGCGTGGATCCCTTCCCACACCCCATCGCAGGCCAAACCGACGTAGAGCGTCCGGATCATCGCATACAGGAGCGAGGGCGGATCGTCTGCCGTGTGAGCGAAGCGAAGGATGCCGCGGAGTTCGTCTTCTGCGGACGCCCCGTCACGACGAGCCACATGTGCTGCTAAACGGAGCAAATGGAGCCGTACTCCAGCGAGCATGATCATATGCTCATTCCCCATGATAGACGATTCCGGGTCCCAAGCGAGCCGGCCGTGTGGGCGCGACTCTGCCTCGCGGAGCGCGGTCCAGACCTCGCCATACTTGGCATCGAGCCCTCGCAGGATGTCCCCGCCGAGATCGTCGCTCGCGCTTGGGATCAGGCCCTTTTCGACATATTCGCGCTGGATCTTTCTCAGTTCGGCCGGTCGCTCATTGCCGCAGACTTCCATTTCCGCGCCGCTCTGCTGGAGGGCCGCCCGCGTCCTTTCCACATTCGAGCTTTGAAAGATCGGCGCTCCGAAAAAACCGTCCCTGTCTCGGTCTGCCGGCACGATCCAGTCGTTCAGATCGAGCTTCACGCCGCGGCGAATCGCCTCTGCGCGATACGTCTCCCAGGCGTTTCGCATGATCCGGTTTCCGACGACGCACGCGACCGCCAGGATCGTCGCGAGACACGCGAGTGCGAAGAGCACCCGCGCCGCCCACTTTCGGCTGAAGATTGCGCGCAACGAACGTTTCATGGCGCGGGTGGGAGTCGATTTCTGGCGATCTCCGCAAGGAGCCGATCACGGTCCAGAGCAAACGCGAGGACGGCTTGCCGCGGGATTTCTCGATCGTCCGGACGCAGTGCCGCCGACGCCCGCGCCGCGTTGCGAGCCGGTGCTTCGACTGCGTAGAGCGCGACCCAGATCAGTGCCAGCGCGGCCCACGCCAGCGGCGAAGGCCACAGCCAGTCGCGCCACGACGCCGCGGGAGTGGCGGCGAGAATCGCGGCGCGCAAGTCGGCGGGCGGCGTGCGAAAGGGCTGGGCGGCGAGGTGGCGTTCGAAGTCGTTCATCGGAGTTCTTCGTAGAGTGGACGCAGCAGCGTCTGAAGTTTGTCCACGCCGTAGCGGTAACGGCTGGCGGCGGTGTTCGCGGGGATGTCGAGCGCGGTGGCGATCTCGGCGAAGGTGAGGTGTTCCCAGAGCTTCAGATGCACCACGGTGCGCTGCTCGGCGGGCAGGTCTGCGAGGGCCGCGGCGAGCGCGGTGCGAAAGGCCGCTTCGTCGGGATCGGCGCTCGCGGCAAAGAGCGGCAGCGGCTCGGCGGCGGCGCGTTCGTGGGCAGCGGCGCGGGTGGATTGCCGGCGGTGGCGATCGATCGCTGCGCGATGAGCGAGGCGGAGGAGAAAGGCGCGTGGTTCACGAACTCCCCGGAGCAGCGCGGGCCGCTCCACGACTTTCAAAAAAATATCCTGAACGACATCGCGCGCCTCCGACTCGCGGCGGGTGAGATTCAAAACGAATGCAAATACCGCCGCGCCGTGGTCATCGTAGAGCTGGCCGGGATCGAGACGCATGAAGGTCGGAACAAGGACGCAGCGCAGCGCGAAGTTTGTCTAGCGGCGGTCGGGTCAATTCGTGGCGGGCGCGTAAAGCCAGATGAGATCCGTTTGCTCCCGCTCGGTTTTACGCAGGTCGAGCGCGCCGCCGCCATCTTTGTGATCACGACCGATCGCGTAGAGGAGGAAGGTGTCGCCGCCGCGGGGCACATAGCGCATCGGGGCGTCCGCATGCAAATCGCGCGGGACTTCCGCGAGATACTCCGGCACGAGTTCGGCCAGGGTTTGCGGAAAGTGGCCGCGGGCGAGGTGGAAGCGTTCCAAGGCGATCGCCGTGCGGGTCTGCTGGAGTTTGGTCTCGAGCGTTACGAAGCGCACGACGATGTTGCTGAACATCGGTGCCGACATGCGGAAGAGAAAATAGTAGTAGCGATCCAGCCCTTCGAGATAGGCGGGGCCGGTCGCGATCAGTTCGTCTGAATCGAAGGCGGCGGCTCGAGGACCCGCCCGCGCGAGGATCGCGTCCTGGTATTGATTCAGGCGCAACTGATTGTTGCGATACAGCCCCCGCGGGATGAGGGCCATCGCGGAAGGCTGGCCGCCCGTCCCGCCAAGGCCGCTCGTGAGGCCCGCGGCCATCGTCCCCCGCCGCCATATCGGCGCGGCCACGAGTTCGTCGAAGAACTGATTACCAAAGCCGCGCTCGCTCTCGAAGGCGCGGCGGTAGTCGTCCCAGATTCGGACCTTCGCGAGTTCGGCATTGAGCTGCCGAAGCTCGGCGTCGCTCCAGGCGTGGCTGGCCAGACCTTCACCCACCGAAGTCAAAGTCAGGGCGAGCGCTGCCATCTGAATCAGCGCCGAGATGAGCGTCGGCTCCTCGGACAGCGCCACGTAAGCATGGAGCCCGTCGCGCAAATCCTCAGCGGCCAACGCGGGCTCGCCGAGCGCCAGGTGGGCGCGAGTGCGGAGGGAGAAGAAAAACGCCGCGTCTTGAAAAGTGATGAGATGGGGCAACGGCATCGCCGCCCCCGCCTTCAGATCGAGCGGGAACCGGCAGCGCGGCCGGGTCTTCCCCTCCCGCCATTCCGCGATCTGCGGAGCAAAGTGATCGAGGCCGGCGAGGACATCGCGGACCGGCTCCTCGGTGCGATCGAAGAAGAAGCCCTGCGCGATCAGGTAATCCCGCCAGGCGATCCAGTCGATCGGCTGGCGCTTGAGCGGATCGCCGATGCCGGGACGCGCTCCGTTCCCTCGCGGGAGATCAAACGGCTTCGCTCCCTTGGAAAACGCGGCCTGCAGCATGGGGAGGCTGGCGAAGTTCTCCGCGTCGGGAATCGCGGGCGGCGCAAATTCTTCGAGGCGCAGCTTCACGCCGCGGGCGCGGGCGGCAGCGGCGTAGCGCTGCCAGCGGCTCTCCGCCATCCAGTCGGCCAGCGCCAGACACGCGGCGAATGAAGCCAGGATCGCGGCGGTAACCAACCAGCCGGGATGCGACCGGAGCCATTCGAGGGGGGATCGCATGACGATTCGTTAGCGACGACCGGCCGGTGCCGCAAGCGCCTCGGAGGTGTACCACAAATCAAGACGCCCTGTCATCCTGAGCGGTGTGTAACGGAGTCGAGCCGTGTCTGCGAGACAGCCGAAGGCAACGACCCCGGCCTGTGGAGGATCATGGATCATTCGGTAATTCGAGGTCCCTCGACTTCATTTTGGTCGCTCAGGCTCCCGCCATTCCGCTCGGGATGACACGCGGTCTTTGATTTCCGGTGCACCTTCTCAGAGGCCAGAAATATGACGAGGAATCCGGCCAGTGCCCCGCGCGCGCGGGGCAAGCCGCGGACGAAGCGGATGAAGGCGGGAATGCGGCCGGGGTGCTGCGCGAGAAACACGAGCAGCGAAAGGACACGCGGGCACTGGCGGGCGAGATCGAACCAGACGGCGAACGGAACGGGCAGCGGTTCATCGGCGCGGTCGCTGATCGCGCGGAGGGCGAGAAATGGCACGCCGGCGGCGTGGCAGGCGGCGGCGAGCGGGGCGGTTTCCATGTCCACGGCGAGAGCGCCGGTGGCAGCGAGGGCGCGTTTGGCGGCGATGGTTTCGACGGGGTGGGCGACACTGGCGAGGACGCCGGAACGGGCGGGGAAGCCGGATGCGGTGGCTCGCTGGAGCAGCACGGGGTCGCTGAAATTTGTGGCCAGGATGACGTCGCCCACCGCGAGGTCCGGCGCGAGCGCGCCGGCGAAACCCGTGGCGATGAGCATCTCCGGCAACTCGTCGGCGAGCAGCCTGGCAGCCGTGCGGGCGGCAGCTTCCGGCCCCACTCCACAATGCGCGATGCGAACTGCGCGCCCGGCGATGAAGCCGCTCCACGTCGTCCTGTTTTCCCGCACCGCTCCGATCGCGCGGCGGAACTCGCGGCTCTCCTCGGGCAGGGCGAAGACAACGAGAATCATGGTGGCGGACCTGAGGATGACGGCGCGCGCGCCGCTTGTCGCGTCTCTTCCCCGAATCAGCGACCGCGAATGCAAAACTCATATTTCCTGCGGTGATCCGCGGAAAATGGGTGGTCAGCGAAAAGCCGCGTCGTTATGTTCCCTAACCCTTTCCGGGATTTCTCCCCTATGAATTTGCCCAGTCGCCATCCCATCGCCGCGATCGTGTGCTTCGCCAGCGCCAGTGTCGCGGTCTCGCCGGCTTTCGCCCAAGCGCCGGCTCCCGGTCAGCCGCTGCCGCTCGATCTCCAGGCGCTGGAGAACGGCAAGGCGGCGATCGATGCGCAGAATTATCCCGAGGCGATCAAGATTCTGGAGCAGATGTTGAAGGCGTACGGCTCGGTGTCGCCGGGCGCGCCGGAGGCGCGGTTCCGGCTGGGGTACGCCTACTTTCTGGCGGGCGACTACGACAAGAGCGTGCAGAATTTCAAGCTCGTGCCGGGGATGAAGGGCGTGGCGAAGGAATATGTGGAACTCGCGCAGAGCCTGATCCCACAGGTGCTCTCGACGAAGGCGGGCAAACTTGAGCAGGGCGATCCGCTGCGGGCAAAATCCTTCGATGAGGCCATCAAGGGTTTCGACGCCTTCCTCGCCGCGAATCCGCAGAGCGAGGAAGTGGAGAACGCGAACTACGGCAAGGCGCTCGCTTATTTCCAACTGCAGAAGTTCGACGAGGCGCAGACGCCGCTGCGGGCGAATCTCCAAAAATTTCCGCAGAGCGAATCGGTGCAGGACAGTCAGTTCACGCTCGCGCTGGTGCTCGGCACGCAGGCGGTGAATACGATGCAGAAGGATCCGGGTGATCCGACGGTGAAGCCGAAATTTGAAGAGGGCGAGAAGCTGCTCCGCGATATCGTGACGAAGCGGCTGAACGTCGCGATGGTCAATGACGCGCAGTTCCAGCTCGGCGAAATGCTCTCGGCGCAGGCGTCGTTCATGTCGGCGGAAAAGGAGAGGGAGCAGCGCGATGCGACCTTCCAAAAAGCGCTGGACGCCTACCGCTCGGTGCTGGCGAAGCAACAGGTGATCGAAGCGCAGAAGCAGCGCATCGAACTGATCAAGCAGCGGAAGCTCGAATACCTGAAGGCGGGCAACTTCCCGCTGCGGACCAAGGCGGAGCGAATTCAGGGCAAGGAGCAGGAGAAGCTGGCGATCTTCGAATCGCGCGGCGACGACACGGTGACGGCGAAGCTCAAGACGGGGCAGATCTTTTTCCAGCTCGGGAAGTTCGACGAATCGCGCGTGTTGCTCAGCTATCTCGAGCCGTTGGCTGAAGCGCCGGACATCAAGAAGGAGGTCGCCTATTACCTCACGATGACCTACGCGCTGCAGGGGCTGATGGAGCCGGCGGAGACGCGCTACAAAGTCTTCATCGATGCCTACAAGGACGACAAAATCGCGGAGAATCTGCAGCTCGTCATGGCGGCCGGATTTCTCACCGCGAAGGACCCGACGAAGAACAATCCGGACAAGGCGATTCAGTATTGCAAGCAGGGCCTCGAGCTTCATCCGAAAGGCCGCTTCGTCCCGGATCTGCTGAACGTGCAGGCCAGCGCGCTGATCGGGCTGAAGCGTTACGAAGAGGCGCAGACGCTGTTGAAACAATTTGTGGCCGGCAATCCGCCGAAGGAGCTCGCGGCGGACGCGGAGTTCAATCTCGCGATCATCTTCAAGGACACGGATCAAGTGGAGGAATCGCTGAAGACGTTCCGGACCGTACGTGACAAATACAAAGGCAGCCGACAGGCGGAGCAGGCGTCGTTCTGGGTCGGCCAGCTCAGCCTCGGCAAGGATCCGAAGGTCGCGGTGACCGAGTTGCAGGCATTCGTGAAAAATCACGGTATGAGCGAACTGATGCCGCAGGCGCTCTTCGCGCTCGGGCAGGGGCTCGCCGGGACAAGTCAGGCCGATCAAGCGCTGGCCATTTTCACCGACTTGCAGAAAAAATTTCCGAAGAGCGAGGCGGCGCCGTTCGCGTTCTTCGAGCGGGCGAAGATCATGGCGGGGCGGCAGGCTTTCGATGAGTGCATCGCCATCATGAAGGAGTTCATCGCGCAGTATCCGCAGAACGCGGCGCTGTTTCAGGCCTACGATTTCATGGCCCAGATCCTCACCAGCCAGAGCAAGGGGCAGGAGGCGATCGCGACCTACGACGAGTATCTGGAGAAGCGGCCCGACGAACCCAGCGCGGCCGACGCCCTGCTCAAGCTGAACAGCCTCTGGAAGGGCTATGCGGAGGCGCAGGGCCCGGTGCTGGCGCAGGATGAAACCAAGCGCGCCGAGTGGACCAAGGGGATCGAGAAATCGATCGCGGCGGGCGAACAGATCATCGAGAAATTTCCCGACACCGCGCCGGTGGCCCTGGCGCTGAACAACCTGCTCGACGTGCAGAAGACCAAGCTGCGCGCGAAGCTCACCACCGAGCAGGGGATCGAGGAATACTTCACGAACCTCGCCACCAAGGCCGAAGGCAAGCCGGCCGCGCAGAGCAAGATCCGCTTCACGCTTTCGAGCTTCGTTTTCCAGAAGGACAAGGCGAAGGCGATCAAGATGCTGAGCGACGCCTACAATCCGGAATTCAAATACGCGCCGGAAGACATGGACCTCTACGGCAAGGCGCTCATCGACTCGAAGGAGTTCGACAAGGCGATCGCGGTCTACCAAAAACTCGCCAAGGACTACCCCGTGCCGGAACCCGGCAAGGGCGCGAAACAACTCCAGGAAGCGCAGGCCATCGCGCTCGCCGGCGAGGGCAATGCGTTGCTCGGCAAAGCCGACACAGACAATGCGGGCGCGAAGTTCAAGGAACTGGAAACGCACTACCCGTGGTCGCCGAAAATGATGGAGGTGAACTACGGAATCGCCCGCGACCTGCATTCGAAAAAGCAGGATGAAGACGCGCTCAAGCGGCTCCTCGAAGTGGTGAAAAACGCCAACGCATCTTCTTCGCTCCGCGCCAACTCCATGCTGCTCCTCGGCATCATCCACGAGGAAGCCGGCCGCTTCGATGCGGCGATCGACAACTACATCAAGATCGCGACCTTTTACAACGGCGTGCCCGAAGCCGCCTCCGAAGGCCTCTGGCGTGGCGCCAAGCTCCTCGAGCGCCAGGCCCGCGGCGAGATTCCACGCCCCACTCCGCCTCCGAAGGCCAGCCCGGCTCCGAAAGCCGCCGCCCCCGCAAAGAAAGCCTGATCCCTCCCATCATGCGCAAGCACACCGCCGGGCTCCTCGTTCTCCTCGCCCTGACTCTCAGCAGCCTGAGCTGCAAAAAAGGTCCCGACCCCGCCGCGCTCAAGGCCAAGGACGATGCCGCCTGGCGTGAGAAACAGCGGCTGCAGGCCGCGAAGTATTACGGCGAGCTGATCAAGAACTTCCCCGACTCGCCAAACGTGGAGGAAGCGAAGACCCGCCTCGAAGCGCTCGGGCCGATCGCGACTCCGGCGAAAAAGTGACCCGCGCAGAGCGGGCCTCCGCGATCGCCACTCGGGCCGCAGCCCTCGTCGAGCAACTGCCGCGCATCTATCCCAGCGCGCACTGCGAGCTGGATTACACAAACCCGCTCGAACTGCTGATCGCCACGATCCTTTCCGCGCAATGCACGGACAAGCGCGTGAACATCGTGACGAAGGAACTCTTCCGCGTGTGCCGCACGGCCGCGGACTACATGGCGCTCCCGCAGGAGCAGCTCGAGGATCTGGTCAAGACGACGGGCTTCTTTCGCTCGAAGGCGAAAAACATCCGTGCCTGCTGCGCTGAACTCGTCGCGAAGCACGGCGGCGAAGTCCCGCGCGACATGACCGCGCTCACGGCGCTCGCCGGCGTGGGTCGGAAGACGGCGAACGTGGTGCTCGGCAACGCCTTCGACATCAACGTCGGCGTGGTCGTCGATACTCACGTCCAGCGCCTGTCGACCCGCCTCGGGCTGACGAAGCAGACCGATCCCGTGAAGATCGAGCAGGACCTGATCCGGCTCGTCCCCCAGCCACAATGGACGCTCTTTTCCCACTGGCTCATCTGGCACGGACGGCGCCGCTGCGCCGCCCGCAAGCCGGATTGCCCCGGCTGCGAACTGCGCGCAATCTGCCCCAGCGCGGATCGGGCGAACCGGGGGGTGTGATTAAAAGTAGTGCCAGGACGGAAGCGCGCGGTGTTGTCCCGGAGGGACGATGGAAATTCGCCGGTGGCGCCAGCCACCGGATTTGTCGACAAGATGAATTCGCCCCGGCAGAGGCGTTGGACTTCAACCGCTGCGACCAATCCACCGCCCCTCCGGGGCGGACTCGCTTTGCGAGCAATCCGGTGGCTGACGCCACCGGCTGATTTCCGCGGAGCCTCCGGCTCCAAGAAACGTCCGGTTTTCAAAAGCGTTTGGTATTAGCTGAGCGGGCCGCAACGTAGGGCGGATTTTCAATCCGCCTTTGCCCGCGCTCCAGGCGCTGAAACCGCGCGCATCGCTGGATGCCGGATTGAAAATCCGGCCTACGTTCTGCGCGCCCTACGACGCTTAGCGCAGTTTTTCCAATGCTTCCCGCCCGCGCGCTTTCGTGTCCGGATCGTCCTTCTCCAGGTTCGGCATGCTGAGTCCCTTGTTCAGAAATTTCCGCGCGTCGTCCTTGCGCCCCATCTGCGCGTAGACACGCCCCAGTTCGATGTAATGCATCAACCGATTCGGATTTAGCGCGATCGCCTTTTCCAACGCCTTCGCCGCCGCTTCGTTTGAACCTTGCGGAAGGCTGCCGTAGATCGCGCCAGCGAGCATCCGTTTCAGCCCGCTCACATCGGCGAGCACGCGATGCCAGCGGCCGAGAATGTGCCAGGCGACATCATTGCGTGCGTCGAGCCGCAAGGCAGCGTCCACGGACTTCTTGATTCGTGGCGAGGCGTCCACTTGTTCCTTGGAACCCAGAAAGGGCAGCATCTTTCCGTAGGTGATCCCGACCGAAAGCTGCGCCTCGGCATCGTTCGGAGCGAGCGCCGCCGCGCGCTGAGAATAGTCGAGAGCGATGCGGCCGAGCCGAAGTTTCTCAGCCTTGCCCGTCGCGTCCGCCAGCAGGTAGCGGTATTGCCGGGCGATGGCGACGAGCGTGCGCGCGTCCTTCGGATCGAGCTTTTCCGCCGGGAGGTAATACTTGAGTGCCTCGTTTGCCTCGAACCGTTGATCAAACGCTGCGCCTCTCGCTCGCAACTCATCAAGGGACTGGCCAAGTGCCGCGGTACCGGTCAGGACGAAAACCCACGCTGTGGAGACAAGTAAGTTAATCGAAATGCGGAGCGACATGGGCGAAGAATGGAAAAGCGGGAGTGCCGGAATCGTTGCCGACTTCCCACCTATCGTGCGCCGGGTGCGCCGCGGCCCTTTACCTCGGCGGGCGGGGACTGGAGGCCTCGACCAGACGGGCCGCATTGAGCAGCTTCGCCTCGCTCCGCGGAGCGCCGACGAGTTGCAGGCTCGTCACCGGAATGACCTTGTCCTCGACGGGCACCGGCACCGCGACGGCGGGCACGCCGCCCAGATTTACCGCAGCCGTATTTTGGATGCCGAGAACGAGGACTTCGAACGCTAGCGTGCCACCGAACAGGGGAACCTTGGGAGGCAATGTCTGCATCGTCGGCAGGGCGATGAAATCCACGCGCTGGAAGATCCGCCGGAGTTCGGCTTTCCATTCCGCCTGCCGATCGAGGGCGCCGGGATAGGTCGTCCGATATTGAATCTGCCCCAGCGCGACCACCGCCTTCGTCCGATTTGCGACGCCGGGCGCATGGCGGAATTTCTGGTCGTAAAGCCACGCATTCACCGACGCCACCGTCGCCGCATCGCTCTGAGCTTTCACCCACTGCTCCCGGAAGGCTGAGGGCAACTGCACTACTTCGAATTTCGCCGCCGCCAGCGCCGCATCGACGGCGCGATCCACTTTGGGGGCGGTGCCATTGAGATAGAGTCGGGCGACGCGAATTCGTTTCGCGGTCGGGTTCGCCGCGACGGCCTGGCGATAGCTCCCCGCAAATCCCGATTGCAGCAAATCCATTCCCTGCACAACACCCGCAACGTTTTTCGCCATGGGTCCCACGGTGTCCAAATGATTTGGCGCGATGGGATACACTCCCCGGAGCGGCACGAGACCGAACGTCGTTTTCAGCCCCACGATTCCGCAACAAGCCGCAGGTACTCGGATCGATCCCGCGGTGTCGGTGCCAAAGGCGACATCCGCCTTCCCACTCGCCACCGCCACCGCCGAACCACTCGACGAGCCGCCGGGGATCAGCCTGCGTTTTGGAACGAGCGGATTTTTCGGGGTGCCAAAGTATTCGTTGATTCCGGAGGGCGCGACCGCCAGTTCCGTCGTGTTCGTCTTTCCCACAAACAACACCCCGCGTCGCCGCGCAATGGCCAGACACGCGGCGTCGCGCTTGGCCGGCGGACTATTTTTGGCGAGAAATTCCGACCCCGCCGAAGTCACCTCGCCCTGCATATCGATCAGATCCTTCACGGCGAGCCGCAGTCCCTGCTGGTTCTCGGCGGGAGCTCGATAGGAAATAAACGCGTGGTCGCCCCGGCCAGTCGCCGGTCCACGCCACGACCTCGCGCAGCCGGGTAACGCTGCGATGGCCAGAACGCTGAGGAGTGGATTGAGGAAGCGGCTGCGTGGATTGCTTTTCATTGGGGAAGAGTGGGAGACCGATCGCCGGAAGTGGCGGTGAGGCAGCATAGGTAACCCCTTTTTCTCGGAGCGCGTCACGATTTAGCGATCAACCTGAGCTGGCTCAATCCTCGCGAAAAAGCCGGTGGAGGAAGCCATTATCCCGAGGGCGTGATTCGACCGCCGTCCGGCGGAGCGCAGGAGGCGGAGTGCCTGCAAAGGTCGTGGTCTTCTTCTCGTAAACGTAAGTCCGGCCATCGGCTCCCGTCGTCGTCGTTGATGAACGGACGATTCTGGCGCCCCGTGGTGCGAGGATGTCGGGATCGTCTTCGGTGTCCACGGCGACCGAACTGGCGGCACGGGAACGAAGCGGGGAAGTGGCGGAACCGGGTGCTGCGGCTTCGACCGTCCTCCGGCCCGCAGCGTCTGGTTTTATGGCGGCCGGATTTTCGCGGTTCGTGGCAAAACGCGGTTTTGATTTCGCGCGCTCCTCGCCGGGGGGTGAGACCACGCGGTCGCTGGCAGAATTCGGCGTTTTCTTGGGAGGGGCTGCCTTTTGCGAAAGCGGAGCCACGACTGCGACGGGAACTGCCTCGGCTGGCAGCGGCGCTTCCGGCCGACCGAGTTCGAGCCGCCGAAGAAATTCCCGATCACTTTCCCCCGTCGTGGGTGGCGGGGTCATCAGCGGCCCGGGAGTTGTTGCAGTGGCACTGCGGTGGTTCGGATTTTGCAACGCGAGGATCGTGGCTGTATCGATCTCGCCCGTGGGCGGCAGCGACTGCCGAAGTTGAAAGCGCCGCAAGGCACCGCGCGTTGCCGGGTCGAATACCCCCGTCGGTTCGCCGGAGAGGAACTGCTCGCGAATCAGCGCGGTTTGCACCGCCGTGATCGGCCCACCGTCGGCATTGCACTGACCGGAGAGGGCGAGAAAGCAGACCGCTCCCGTCACTGCCGCACTCCGACGAATGGCCTGGGCCATTCTGGTGCGATGAAAGCGGTGAAAGCAGGGTCTCATGGTCGTCCATGAGGAGATCGCGCGGGGCGGTAGGGTTGGCTGTCTCGCCGCTTCGCTCTGTCCGTGACCGCTCGAAAAGTGCCGTCGTGCCGGCAGCTAGCGACGGACGTCTTCCACGTAGCGGACGATGCGGTAGCCGATGGGCGCGCCGACTCGGGCCAGCGCTTCGTCATAATGAAAACCGCTGGTGCCGCCGCCGAGCATCTCGAAGGTGCGGCCAACGACGGCCCCGCTCCACGAAACGTCGTCGGTGAGGCGGATGTCGTAGCCGGGGCCATAGAATGCGGCGCAAATGGAGGCGCCATTTTCGGCGCGCACGGTCGGGTGGGCGCCGCTGGCGGCTTCCCCGTAGATCTGGAGATCGGCCGCGCGGCGGCTGTCGCCGGGCGAGGAGTTGATCTGGCTGGAGTGGAAGTCGACGTTGCCCAGCACGTAGATCTGCGCGGTGGTGTCGGGTGGCAGCTGGATACTGCCCGCGACATCGAGGTCGCCATTGACGAAGATCGTAATCGCGCCCTTTCCGACGGGCGGGCCGACGATGGTGAAGGAGCTGAGGTTTCCGCCAACGACGTACTGCGTGGGGGCGATCTCAGGGCCGGCGACAAAGGGCAGGCCGAGGATGGGCGCGGGAAGGATGAGCCCCTGCGCGGGACGATTGGGCAGCGGGAGGTCGCGGTAGAAATCGGAGCGCACGCGCGCGGGATCGATGGCGATGGCACCGGAGACGTTTTCGTGAAAGGCGGTGGCGGGATCGTCGCCGCCATTCGTCGCCACGATGCCCCGGACGCGCGTGCCGCGGGCGGCAATGAGCGGGGCGTAGGGCGCGGCGGGCGGCGCGGTGAGATTGGTCGCGATGTGGCCATTCTCTTGAACGAGCGGACTGGTGCGGCCGGGGTAGGTGCCGTCGGGAGCGGACTTCGCGGGGTCGCGGGAGTCGAAGCTGTCGACGGTCCAAACGCCGGTGGTGCTGAGGCTCATGGAGTCGGCCGTGAGGATCGCCAGTTCGAAGGGCATGATGGGCTGGACGAGGACTTCGATGATGCGGGTGGAACTGGGCGCCGGGAGCAGCATGGGTTCGCCCACGTCTTCCTGGGCGAGCTGAGGGCGCAGGCGGCGCAAGCTGTAGCGGCGGAGTTTGGCGTCGAGCTTCGCGGGGGCGGTGTAGGTCTGCGCGGGGAGTGAGCAGGTGGCGGAGGAGCGGATGCGGAACCAGCGGGTGCCGGAGCTGCCATCGGGGTAGACGGCCCAGAGCTGGACATCGGTCGCAGAGTCCATGCCGCTGGCCACGGAGACGCGGAGATTATCGAGGAAGATCGGCTGGGTGATGCGAGCGGTGCCGCCGAGGAGGGAGAGCACGCTATTGACGGTGCCGAGCGTGGCATCGAGGGCGGGGCCGATGATGCCGCCGGTCTGCTGCTTCCAGCCGGTCCAGGAGCCCATGCCGTTGCCCACCGCGTTGCGGGAAAGCTCGCCCATGGCGACGTCGATGCCGGCTTCCGCGGCGACGCGCGCCTCCTGCCAGCCGGCGGTCTGGTAGACCATGCGGAGCTTCGGCTCCACGCGGCGAAGCGTGTGCGCGGCGACCAGCGTGAGCAGGCTGAGGACGAGCAGCGACATGATGAGCGTGCCGCCATGGGTGGAAGGGCGCGCGGTCACTGGTCGATGCGTTGGTTCCGGAGCATGACTTCGTCGTAGACGTTCACCGCGCCGCCGCGGCGGCTGAAGCTGGCGCGGAAGGCGGCGCTGAGGCGGATATTCGCGCGGCTCGTCGGGGCGCTGAGCCGGAGGGTGAGGCCGGCGGCGTCGCGGACGACGAGTTCCCGCGTGCCCTCTTCGTCGCGGACGAAACAGATCGAGCCCTCCGGCTGGTAGAAGACTTTGCGATAGATGACGAGGAAGGGCGGAGCGGGGCCGGCGACGGTGCCGTAGTCCACGCGACCGGTGCTGGTGCCGATGACGGGAAGGGCCTGATCGAAGCCCGAGTCGGCGGGGGCATTGCTGCGATAGTAGGCGGGCAGCGTGAGAATGAGTTCGGCTCCTTCCACGAGGTCGAAGTCGCCACCGGCATAAGGCTCGGCGAGCAGACCCACATCGCGCTTTGACACCCCGACCGCGCGGCGGAGGTCGCGCCCGATGTAGTCGATGAGGCGGCGCTCTTCGATCTGCGTTTCGGCGTAGCGTTCACTGGCGCTGAAGGATTTTTGCAGGCCGATGGAGGCTGCGAGGAGTGAGCCAAGAATGATGATGCTTCCGCCCATGGCGATCATCAGCTCGAGCATGGTGAAGGCGGTGGTCCGGTGCGGATGGTCGGTGGCGGTTTCGGTCATGGCGAATCCGGATGGCCGAGGACGCCGCCGCCGATGCCGGTCTGGGTGAGGCCGGTGCGGCAGACGATGGATTTGAGAAAGCGATTCTGGGCGCGGGTGGCGTCATTCCACTGGAGGGAAATCGAGACGAGCAGCGCGCGTTCGGCGCCGAGGTCGCCATCTTCCAGGAGCTGCACGTGTCCATGCTGGCGGTTGAGCCGCAGCTTCGGCCCGCTCGTTTGCTCCTGGCCCATGGTATCGGGCACTGAGACGGTGAGGGATTCCACGAAGTCCACATCGGCGATCTCGCGTTCGCTTTCTGGCGGAACGCTGATGAGGCGGGCGAGCGCCGCGCCATTGGAAATCTCCGGCCACGTCTTGCTGCGGAGGCTTTCGATCCGCTGCTGGAGCATCTGGCTGGTCGCGGTGGCCTGATGCGTCGTCCGGAGCAGGTGAATACTGCGGACGTTCATCGACATGATGCCACCCAGTGCCAGAAAGATCAGCAGCGCTGAGATGAGCACTTCGACCATGGTTACGCCACGACAGCGGGAGTTCCCTCCGTTTCGCCAAATCATCCAGTGGTGAGAAGCAGCGAGCGTTCCGAAGTAGTGCTGGCGGTCTTTCAACTGATCAAGAGCCGACGCGCCGGACTAGTGGCGCGAAAGAGCGACGGAACCGACGCCCGTTTCCGCCTCAGGACTGCGAAACCGCTGGCAAATCTGCGGTGATCAACTGCCGAAGCCAAAGCGCGCGCCGAGCGCGCGGCAATCCGCGACCGGCTTGAGGCCGCCGGTGCAGGTCGGACGCTGCCGTACTCGTGCCAGAAAACGTCGCAGCCGAGCGCGCCGCCGCCTTCGGAGAAATGAATGACGATGCGCTCGCGGACGCCGGCAGCGAGGAGCTGCTCCATGGCGGCACGCAGCTCCTTTTTGGCGGCCTCCGCCAAAGCGAAAAGCCCGGCCGCCTTTTGGGCGGCGGGGTCTCCGAGATCCGAGAGTCAGACCTTCGGCGTGACCTCAGGGTTCGCGCCTGTCGGGGCGTTCTCGGTCCCGGGTTTCGCGAGTTCGCTCAGTGGCGTGATGCCAAAGCCACTCTTCTCAGCGACGAGCAGACTGAGCAGTGTCTGCACGAGACTGAGTTGGCCACCGTTCTCACCACCACCGGCGAGGAAGACACGCTCGGGGACGAGCGGCTGCTTCGAGTTCGCAAAGCGCTCGGAGAGGTCGCGCAGGGCGAAGAGACGCGGGTCGCCGTAGGCTTTGATCTTTTCGTTGAACACCGTGGCTTCTGCCATACCCACCTGGGTGATCTTGGCGGCTTCACCTTCGCCCTCGAGTCGCTGCGCACGGGCGCGGCCTTCGGCGATGGTGATGTCACGCTTCGCGGTCCGCTGCGCTTCGGCGAGAAGCGCCTCGGCCCGGTTGGCGGAGACTTCGATCTCCACTTTCGATTGCGTGAGCTCGGCTTGTTTGCCCGCGACCGCTTTCGCTTCCTCGAGCGCCTTGAGGTGCACGGCAGCTTCCTGCTGTTTCGAGTAGGTTTCGCGCTGCTCCTCGGCGAGGCGGCGGGTGCGGAGTTGATCGAACAGTTTCTCGATCGGGTCATTCGCGAGATCCTTCGCGCGCGTCTCGGGGCGGCCGATGAGGACAGCGACGCAGTTGATGTCGAATTCCTCGAAGCGTTTGCCGAGTTCTTCGGTCGCGCGTTTCTGGATGTCCTCACGATGGGTGAGCAGGTCGAGCATCTTCGAGCTCTGCGCCACGTCGCGGAAGTAGGCGGTGAGGATTGGGTCGAGCGTTTGCGTGATGAGGCGCTTCACATCGCCGAAGCGCTGCACGACGGACGGCGCTTTCTGGTAGTCGATGTGCAGGACGAGCGAGAGCGGGAGCAAGGGCTCGTAACCATCGGCAGTGATGATCTCGATCGTGGCGAGCTGGTCGTCGTAGCGGTGGTTTTCGGTCTGGCCGGTGATCCAGCGCAGGACGAAGTTCACGGTCGGCACGAGTTCCAGCTTTACCGCGTAAGGATTGAGGGCGTACTTGCCGGGCGTGAGCGCGTGTTTCCACACACCTTTCTCGCCGGGATTGACCTGCTCGCCGTAGCGGAATTTTTCTCCAGTCGTATCCGCGCCGGCCGCGCCGTAATACGAAACGACGACGCCGACGTAGCCGATCGGAATGAGTGTCTTGTGGCTCAGTTCGATGGTGGCAAACCAGCGGTTGATGAAGAACGTGCCATCGGTGAGCACCTGCAACTGCCGGCCGCGGCAACCGCCATTCGCGAGAAAGATCTCGGCGGCTTGGAAGTAGTTGTGGTCTGCCTTGATCTCCGGCGCGATGACGTCGCCGGCGGGAATCGTGGGGCCGTCGTGCACGGAGACGCCACCGATCATATCCACGGCGTTGCCTTCGCTATCCGTGCCCGCCGTAATGACGACCGGTCGGTAGCCGTCGATGGCGGCGAGTTCCTGCTGCCACTGCGAGTAGGTGCCACTCTCTTCCATGGAATAGATCGCCGTCTCGGTGAGCACGACGAAAAGCGCCGTGTTGATCGCGTAAACGCCTTCGCGCAGGATCGCCCGCTGGCGACCACGCTGGCCGCCATTGATCAGAAAGCCGTCGGCTTCCTGGAAGTGGTTGCATTCGACGGTCTTGCCGAGCGTTTGCGTCGCTTCGAGCGGGGAGCCGTCGCGGGCGTAGATGTAGCCGATGCGGCCTTCCGAAACGGTGACAAGCGGAGCCTTGTGGATGCGATATTGCCACGGGAAAAGCCCGAAGTGCAGGCCACCACGGAGCAGGCGGCTTTGAAAGCCGGCCTCACCGCTGCGCGCGATAATGCGACCCTCGGCGAGTGATCCGCGAGTGCTCCAGAGCTTCTCGATCACGCCGACCCGGGTGTGGGGAATATAGACAACGCCGAGGAGGCGCGGGAGAAAGATAACTAATAGGTAACCTCCGATCGCAATAAACGCGTAGAGGATGAGGTTAGGGATCATATAGGTTGTGTTTGGTGTGTCCGGTAAGTACTGCCGACCGGGGAATCGGTCGGCGGTAGAGAACGCCGTGAGTCGGCGATCTCCTCCGGGGGCCGGAAGCCCCCGGAAGGTGTTATCGCGCGAGAGATGCGCGGAAGGAGAAGGCGGAACGTGAAGCAGCCGGGACCGCGACTGCGGCGAAATCAGACCACGAAGTTTTCACGGGAGGAGAATGCGGCTTGGGTGGGGGACGGTCAAGGGAAACCGCTGAGGGCGCTTGAGCTGACGCATCAAACTTGCGCGGCGAATCGTGTGTAAATACAGGCTGTAATGGACGGGCTGCCATCCAGCCCAAACCATCCGAAGCCACCGCGAAAACACGCCTCGAAGCCTTCACCGAACTCCCCGATCCGCGATCACCTGTTGCACGAAGTGCTCGTGATCGCCGTGTGCGGCGCGAGCTTCTACGAGGTGGAAGACTTCGCCGGCGAGAGCGAGGGCTGGCTGCCCGATTTTCCTTTGCTGCCCGGAGGCGTCCCGCGGCACGACACCTTCATCCGCGTCTTCCAGGCGCTCTGCCCGCACGCCTTTTTTGCTGCGTCAGCCCTGGACACTCCCCGGTCATCGATTGACCGGAAACCCTGTTGGATAAAGGGTTGGAGCGGGTGAAGAGACTCGAACTCTCGACATCTTCCTTGGCAAGGAAGTGCTCTACCAACTGAGCTACACCCGCGTTAGCGAGGCGGGATATTTAGTGGGGTGGTCGGCGCGGTGCAAGCGGAATTTTTTCCGTTCAAGCGGCGGTTTCCCCGAGGCGCGAGGCGATGGCCAGGACGAGATTTTGCTCGGCGGCGGTCCAATCGTGGGCGGTGGCTTTGGCAATACCCAGCACGCCGCGGAGTTCGCCGGCGACGAGCAT
>JANPHH010000572.1:0-9850 GCA_031424375.1 Chthoniobacter sp.
GACGTGGAGCGCGTGAATCTCAAGGACGTGGGACGCCCGCGCACCAAGGTGATGATGAACGTCGCGAATCCCGAGGAGGCGTTCTCGCTTTCCTTCATCCCGAACGACGGCGTCGGCCTGGCGCGCGAGGAATTCATCATCACGACGTACATCAAGGTGCATCCGCTCGCGCTGGTGCATTACGACCAGCTCACAGACGCCGCCGCGAAGGCCGAGATCGACCGCCTCACGGCCGGCTACGCGAATCGCACGGAATTCTTCGTCGATAAGCTCGCGCAGGGCGTAGCGATGTCGCCGCAGCGTTCTATCCGAAGGACGTGATCCTGCGACTCAGCGATTTCAAAACGAACGAATACGCGAACCTCATCGGCGGTCGGCAGTTCGAACCGCTCGAGGAAAACCCGATGATCGGATTCCGAGGAGCTTCGCGTTACTACCATCCGCGCTATCAGGACGGCTTCGCGCTGGAGTGCCGCGCGATGAAAAAGGTGCGTGAGCAAATGGGCCTCACGAATCTCAAGCTGATGATCCCTTTCTGCCGCACCGTCGAGGAAGGCCGTCGCGTGCAAGCGGAGATGACCAAGCACGGCCTCGTGCGCGGCGAGAACGGACTCGAGGTTTACGTGATGTGTGAAATCCCGAGCAACGTGATCCTCGCCGACCAATTTGCGGAAATCTTCGACGGCTTCTCCATCGGCTCGAACGACCTCACGCAACTCATTCTCGGCGTCGATCGTGACAGCGAAATCGTCGCGCCCATTTTCGACGAAAGGAACGACGCGGTGAAAACGATGATCGCGCAAGTCATCCGGACGTGCCGCGCGAAGGGCCGGAAGATCGGCATCTGCGGACAGGCGCCGAGCGATTACCCCGAGTTCGCGCAATTCCTCGTGGAGCAGGGCATCGACAGCATCTCGCTTAATCCCGACACCGTGCTCAAGACGACGCTCGCGATAGCGGAGAAAGAGCGCGAACTCGCAAAGTGATATGATCATTCACAAGTCCGCCGAAGCCCTCCGCGTCGCGCCGAATCTGGCGGACTACGCCGCGACGTGCGCGGCGTTCTCGTGGGAGGCCGTGCGCGCGGAAATGAGCGGGCTGCCCGGAGGCGGGTTAAATATCGCGCAGGAGGCGGTGGAGCGGCACGCGGCGCGGGAGACGGTGGCGATTCGCTGGCTGGGGAAGGACGGGACGGCGCGCGATATTTCGTATGGCGAGTTGTCGGCGCAGACGAATCGGTTTGCGAATGTGCTGCGCGCACTCAGCGTGGAGAAAGGGGAGCGCGTGTTTGCGCTGGCGGGGCGGATTCCGGAGCTTTATTTCGCGGCGCTCGGCACACTGAAAAACGCGAGCGTCTTCTGCCCGCTCTTCTCGGCGTTTGGGCCGGAGCCGATCTGCCAGCGGCTCACGCGTGGCGATGCGAAGGTGCTCGTGACCACGGAGCGGCTTTACAAGACGAAGATCGCGGCGCTGCGGGAGCGGTTGCCGGCGCTGCGTTACATCCTGCTCGCGGATGCGCCGGATGATCTCGACGACACGGTGCGCTCGCTGCCGCGGCTGATGGCCGCAGCTTCGCCGACGTTCACCATTCCGCCCACCGATCCCGAGGACATGGCGCTGCTGCATTTCACGAGTGGCACGACGGGGCTGCCGAAGGGCGCGATCCATGTGCATCAGGCGGTGCTCACGCATTTCGCCACGGGGCGCTACGTGCTCGATTTTCATCCGGGCGACATCTACTGGTGCACGGCCGATCCGGGCTGGGTCACGGGCACTTCCTACGGGATCATCGCCCCACTGCTGCACGGCGTGACGAACATCGTGGACGAGGCGGACTTCGACGCGGAGCGCTGGTATCGCACGCTCCAGGAGCAGCGGGTGAATGTGTGGTACACCGCGCCGACGGCGATCCGTCGGCTGATGCGTCTGCCCGGCGAGCCGCGCACGCAATACGACCTCAGCGCGCTGCGATTGATCCTCAGCGTCGGGGAGCCGCTGAATCCCGAAGCGGTAGTATGGGGCGAACGCGCGCTCGGATTGCCGATTCACGACAACTGGTGGCAGACGGAAACCGGCGGGATCATGGTCGCGAACTATGCCGCGTGCGACATCCGTCCCGGCTCGATGGGGCGCCCGCTGCCGGGCATCGAGGCGGCGATCGTGCGGCGCGGCGACAGCGGGATCGAAGTGGTGACCGCGCCGGACACGGAAGGCGAACTCGCGCTCAAGCCCGGCTGGCCGTCGATGTTCCGCGGCTACCTCCACGACGACGAGCGTTACGCAAAGTGCTTCAAGGATGGCTGGTATCTCAGCGGCGACCTCGCGAAGCGCGATGCGGACGGCTACTATTGGTTCGTCGGCCGCGCAGACGACATCATCAAAACGTCGGGGCACATGGTCGGGCCTTTTGAAGTAGAGAGCGCGCTGATGGAACATCCCGCCGTCGCCGAAGTCGGCGTGATCGGCAAACCGGACCCGCTCATCGGCGAACTGGTGAAAGCCTTCATCTCGCTGAAAGTCGGGCACGACCCGAGCGACGCGCTGCGCCTCGACATCCTCGGCTTCGCCCGCAAACGCCTCGGCTCCGCCGTCGCGCCCAAAGAGATCGCCTTCACCGACAACCTGCCGAAAACGCGCAGCGGGAAAATCATGCGTCGCCTGCTCAAGGCTCGCGAACTCGGCCTACCCGAAGGCGACACTTCCACGCTGGAGAAAAGCGAATGAGCACCATCGACCGCGAACACGCGCTGACACTTCTGCGCCAGATGGTGCTCATCCGGCACTTTGAGGAGAAGTGTGCCGAGCTTTACACCGCGCAGAAAATTCGCGGCTTCCTGCATCTCTACATCGGCGAGGAAGCGGTCGCGGTCGGCGTGATGCAGGCGCTCACGCCGGAGGACGCGATCGTCGCGACGTATCGCGAACACGGTCATGCGCTCGCCCGCAGCGTATCACCCGGCGCGGTGATGGCGGAGATGTTCGGCAAGCAGGAGGGTTGCAGCCGCGGGCGCGGTGGCTCGATGCATCTCTTCGACAAGGCCCACCGGCTCTTCGGTGGCGGCGGGATCGTCGGCGGCGGATTGCCCATCGCCACCGGACTCGCGCTCGCCGACAAGATGCAGAATCGCCGTCTCGTGACGTGCTGCTTCTTCGGCGAGGGCGCGGTCGCCGAGGGCACGTTTCACGAGTCGATGAATCTCGCGGCGCTTTGGCGGCTGCCGGTGCTCTTCGTCTGCGAAAACAATTTCTACGCGATGGGGACGGCGCTCAGCCTCACCGAGTCCGTCACCGATCTTTCGCTCAAGGCCGCGGCTTACGGCATGGCGTCGTCCGTCGTGGACGGCATGGATGTGCTCGCCGTTGAGGAGGCCGCGAAGCAGGCGGCGGAGGAAATCCGCGCCGATGGCCGACCGCATTTTCTCGAATGCCGCACCTATCGTTTCCGCGCGCACTCGATGTTCGATCCCGAGTTTTACCGCGCGAAAAATGAAGTCGAGGAGTGGAAGAATCGCGGGCCAATCATCAAGCTCACCACGCGCCTCAAGACCGAGGGCGTGATCACCGAGGATGATTTCCAGGCAGCCGAGGCGGAAGCCGACGCGCAGGTCGCCGCCGCCATCGCCTTCGCCGAGGCGGGCACTTGGGAGCCGGTGGAGGACTTGATGAAATTCGTCCATACGGAAAGGAGCGCGCAATGAGCGCCGAGATGCGCTCGCTCACCTACCGCGAAGCCGCCCGCGAAGGTCTGCGCGATGCGATGCAGCGCGACCCGCGCGTCTTCATGATGGGCGAGGATGTGGGCCATTATGGCGGGTGCTTCGGTGTGAGCCGCGGGCTGCTGGAGGAATTTGGTCCGGAGCGCATCCGCGACACACCGCTGTCGGAATGTGGTTTTGCCGGGGCGGGTGTCGGTGCGGCGCTCGGCGGGATGCGGCCCATCGTCGAGATCATGACGTGCAACTTCAGCCTGCTCGCGCTCGATCAACTCGTGAACAACGCCGCGACGTGGCTGCACATGTCGGGCGGGCAGTTCAATTGCCCGCTCGTCGTCCGCATGTCCACCGGCGGCGGCAAGCAGCTCGCGGCGCAACATTCGCACAGCTTCGAGGGCTGGTTCGCGCACATCGTCGGTATGAAGGTGCTCGTCCCCGCGACCCTCGAAGACGTGCGCGGGATGTTGTGGCCCGCACTCGAAGATCCCGACCCCGTCCTCATTTTCGAAAACCAAACGCTCTACGCGATGGAAGGCGAGCTCCCCACCGAACCTGCGCCCGTCGATATCGAGCGTGCGCGCATTCACCGTGCAGGGCGCGACGTTTCCATCCTCACCTACGGCGCGAGTTTGTGGAAATCGCTCGCCGCCGCAGAGACGCTCGCGACCGAAGGTATCGAGGCCGAGGTCATCGACCTGCGCGTGCTGCGTCCGCTCGACAACGCGACCTTCCTCGAATCCATCGCGCGCACGCACCGCGCGCACATCGTGGACGAAGGCTGGCGCAGCGGGAGCGTCTCGGCGGAGATCAGCGCGCGCATCATGGAACTCGCTTTTTACGAACTCGAAATCCCGGTCGAACGTCTTTGCACCGCCGAGGTCCCGCCGCCGTATGCGAAACATCTCGAAGACGCCGCGCTGCCGCAGGCCGCGACGATCGCCGACACCGTGAGGAGGATGATGCGCCGTGGGTGAATTCAGAATGCCAAGCCTCGGGGCGGATATGGAAAAGGGCACGCTCGTCGCGTGGAATGTGAAGCCCGGTGACCGCGTGAAGCGCGGCGACATCATTGCCGTCGTCGAGACGGACAAGGGCGCGTTCGACACGGAGTCCTACGAGGAAGGCATCGTGGAAAAGCTGCTCGTTGAGCCGGGGACAAAGGTGCCCGTCGGCACGCCGCTCGCGCTGCTGCGTGGGGCCGGCGCGCCATCCGCGCCCGAGCCATCGCAGCCGCCCGCTATGCCCGCACCAGCGCTGGTTCCCGCGCCTGCGCCCGTCGTCCCGGCTGGGCCACACGTCCACGCCTCGCCGCTCGCGCGAAAGATCGCCGCGGAGCTCGGTGTGGATTTGCGCAGTGTCCAGGGCACTGGCCCCGGCGGCGTCATCGAGCGCGCCGATGTCGAGCGCGCAGCGGCTGCCGGAAGACCCGCGCCCGCCGCGCCGCCTTCAAAGCCCGCTCCAGCATCGTCCGATTTTCAAGCCGGCATGCGCCGCGCCATCGCCACCGCGATGAGCCGCTCGAACCGCGACATCCCGCACTACTATCTCCAGACGCGCATCGACATGACCGCGGCGCTCGGCTGGCTCGCCGAGGAAAACCGCAAGCGCCCGATCAAGGACCGCCTGCTCCCCGCCGTGCTCACGCTCAAAGCCGTCGCCCGTTCGCTCCGCGACGCGCCCGAACTGAACGGCTTCTGGCGCGACGACCGCCACCAACCGAGCGACGCCATCCACATCGGTTTCGCCATCGCGATCCGCGGCGGCGGCCTCGTCACGCCCGCCATCCACGACACCGACAAAAAGTCGCTGGACGAACTCATGACCGCGCTGCGCGACATCATCGAGCGCACACGCAGCGGCCATCTCCGCTCCTCGGAAATGTCCGACGCCACGATCACGGTCACCAACATCGGCGACCTCGGCGTCGAAACCGTCTTCGGCGTCATCTACCCGCCGCAGGTTGCGCTCGTCGGCCTCGGTCGCATCGCCGAGCAAGCATGGGCACGCGATGGCATGCTCGGCGTCCACCCCGTCCTCAACGCCACGCTCGCCGGCGATCATCGCGCCACCGACGGCCATCGCGGCGCGCAATTCCTCGACGCCCTCAACCGCCACCTCCAAAAACCGGAAGCGCTATGACCAACGAGGAGATCAAGAAAATCATCTTCACCGAACTCGCGACGATCGCCCCCGAAGCCGACCCCGCCGCCCTTTCGCCCGACGCCAACGTCCGCGAAACGCTCGACATCGACTCCTACGACTTCCTGCAATTCCTCATCGCCCTCAACGAAAAGCTCGGCGTCGAAGTCCCCGAAAAAGACTACGCCAAATTTACGACGCTCGAATGCATGGTGCAGTATCTGGCCCCACGCGCGCACTGAGTTACCGACCTCGTCCCTCGTCCAGCATTTGGAATCCCTCGCTGGAAACGGGTGAGCGTTCCTCTCGCGCAGGCGTCGCGGCGTCCGCTTCCACCGGGAGCCGATGGTCGTCAGGCAACTCGTAAAGATGAGCCCAGCCGGGGACCGCGCCGGAGACAGAACTTGCAGGTCAACCCGGAACTGCAGCGCTTCGTTTTAGCGGCAAGATAGTGCTACCAGTTTTAGCCGCGCACATTCCGAAGCTTCTGGAAGTCCCTCCAACGGAGGGAGCCGGCAACCGGGTTCGAACCGGTGACCTGCTGATTACAAATCGTGACGTAAAGGGGACCTCTCTTGTCACCCAATGTCCGCTCCTGTCCCGTTCTGTCTTGTATAAAGCGCTTTACTACAGTGAGATACACAGCATCTCCAAATGACATGAGCGGACACGATGAAACTTTGCAGGACACAAAAAATGATGCCAAAGTGATGCCCTAAAATGAAAGCATTCGGCAAGACAGACCTCCGCTATTGGGCTGAACGGGTATTTCATCGAACACGGTCCGGCGTTGAGGACACCCATTGGACGGCGCAGATCCAATTCCTCGGTCGTCGCGAGCAATTCCCGCTCGGGACCGCGAACAAAGCGGCAGCCGCGGCCAAGGCACGCGAAATTTATATCAGCCTGCACGGCCACGGTTGGGATGAGACCCTGAATTCTTACAAGCCCAAAGCGGAAGAGCCGAAACCGGAAAAGTCCACCGTTGGCGACCTAATCCGAGAAGTCGCGGCTTCAGCAAATTATCGAATGACGACGTTTGCAGTTTACTGCGGAGCGCTGCGGCGCATTGCCGCGGATATCGCAGGCATTAAAGCCACCAAGGCACGATTTTCCCCGAGCGGAGCCGGGAACAGGGAATGGCGCGAGCGGGTCGATTCGACACCGTTGGAATTGCTCACCGCCGATGCCATCCAGCAGTGGAAACTCGACTACCTCAAGCAGCACAAGAACTCCCCCGAGCGCGAGCATCGAGCAATCAACACGGTGAACGCGCACATCCGCAATGCCCGTTCACTATTCACCCCGAAGGCGTTGATGTTCGCGGGTAAACGCCTCGCGTTGCCCGATCCAATTCCGTTCGCGGGATCAAAACTTGAAAGCCGCAAAGGAACCACCCGCTATTCGAGTCGCATTGATCCAGGCTCCCTCCTCCTCGCCGCAAAGAATGAATTGGGCGAAGTCCCGGCGCGACGGGAGCAATTCAAAATCTTCTGTCTCGCTCTATTATGCGGACTGCGGAAACGCGAGATCGACACCCTGCTCTGGCGGTCGGTTGATTTCGACAAGAGCGTCATCCGCATTGAACGCACGGAATATTTCCAGCCGAAGAGCGAGGACAGCGCGGCGGAGATCGACGTCGCGCCGGAGCTCGTCGAAATTCTGCGCGGGTTCCGCGCAACGGCGAAAGGCGAGTTCGTGATCGAATCCGAGAATCCACCGCGATATCACACCAGCCGTTGCAATTACCGGGCCGAAAGGGAATTCACCGCCATTTACGCCTGGCTGGCCGGAAAGGGATTGTCCGCACGGAAAAAGCTTCACGAATTACGCAAGGAGTGCGGAGCCGTGATTGCGAATAGTCTGGGGATTTTCGCCGCGTCACGCGCCCTGCGGCATTCCGATATTCGGATTACCTCCCAATATTACGCGGATAAGAAGGTCCGAATCACGACCGGTTTGGATTCCATTTTATCGACGCCGAGGGCGGATACCTGAAATGGCTTGCCAACAGTCCAACGTCCCAACACTCCCAACACCCAGGGAATGCAGCGTCGGGGTTGGAACGCGGTATCGACGGCCGGGTCCGCTTCGAGCTGGAGGAAATTTGCGTTCTCACGAGAGGTGTCTGGCGTCCTCGTTGAGCGGATGCTTGCTCGAAGGCCGTGGCCATGACGAGTAATGTCGCCGAACTTTCCCTCGAGATGGAAGCTCTCCGCATGAGATCTTCAGCAACTACCGGAAAATCGTCACGAGGTCGCAAGCCGAAGCTTGGTTTGCTGTCACACCCGACCGCAACTAGCTCGCTGTTCTCATCGGAGGAAGTGCTCCCAGTCGCGGACGCCGTGGTGATTGCGGATCAGCACGCTGGCCGGCACGACACGCGGCGCGACGGGTTGCTTGCGCAGGCGCAAGCCGGCTTCGTGGGGCAGGCGGTTGGCTTTGCGCGAGTTCACGTCGCGGTGGGCGAGGACGCAGTTGTCCCACGACGTCTTGCCGCCGCGGGAGCGCGGAACGACGTGGTCGATGTTGCCTTCTTTCGGCGACAATTTGCGACCGGTGTATTGGCAAACGCCGCCGTCGCGCTCCCAGATGCCGCGGGCACCGAAGCGCGGGCGGCGCAGCGGAACCTTGGCATAGTTGGCGGCGACGATGACGGTCGGCACACGCACGGGACCGCGCGGGGTGTTCACCGCGTTGTCGTGCTCGCGGACTGGCAGCTTGAGCCAGTCGTTCCAGCGCACGGGCATGATGTGGTCGTCTGTCTGCACATCGAGCGCGGTGGCCGCGCCGCTGGCGATCATGCAGAACGCCTCGGCGGGCGTCTTCACATGGATCGCCTGCCAGTGCCGGTTGAGCACCAGCACGGTCGATTTGTTGAGGATGTCGTTCATTGAGAAAAAGAGGGTTGAGAGTGATGCGGAGGCGGGACGGGTCACGTCCCACCTCCGCGGTGGTCAGTCTTCGGCGCGGTCGCCGGCTGGGCACATCTTCACGAGCTTCGGATCGAACTGGCCGAGGACTTCGACCAGATCAGTCTGCGCGGCCATGACGGCGTGGATGTCCTTATAGACACCCGGCACTTCATCGAGGCCGGCGGAGAGCAGCTCCACGCCGCGTTCGGCGAGCAGCTTCTTGGTCGCGCTCCAGGTGAAGCTCTGCATCGCCTTGGTGCGGCTCATCACGCGGCCTGCACCGTGCGACGCTGAGTTCAGCGACTCGGGCGAACCCTTGCCGCGCACAACGTAGGCAGGCGACGCCATCGAGCCGGGGATGATCCCGAGCACGTCGGCGCCCGCGGGCGTCGCACCCTTGCGATGCACGATGACTTCGAGCGTTGCGCCATTCACGACATGCATTTCTTTCCACGCGAAGTTGTGATGGTTCTCGATGTCGAGGATCACGTGCGCGCCGAGCTTTTTGGCGATGTGCTTGTGGATGAGCGCGTGGTTCGCCGCGGCGTAGCGGCCCATCAAGTTCATCGCGGCCCAGTATTCCTGGCCATCGGCGTCGTCGAGCGAGAGCCACGCGAGGTGCTTGAGTTCCTTCGGCAAATGCTCGTGACGGGCCATCGCGCGCTTGCTGTAGAAATCGCACACCTGCGCGCCCGTGCCGCGCGAACCCGAGTGCGTGAGCAGCGCGAGGTATTCGCCCGGCTCAAGGTCGAGCACTTGCGCCTGCTCGGCGTCCACGGTGAACGCGCCGAACTCGACGAAATGGTTGCCGGAGCCGCTGGTGCCAAGCTGCGACCACGCCTTGTCGCGCAGTCGGTTCGTCACCGGCGAAACGCTCCAGTCTTCGTCCATCACGTCGTGCTCGCGGCGCTGCTTGAACTCGCAGCCCATGCCGAAGCGCGTCTCGCTCTCGATGAGGTTCGCGAGACGATCGCGCTGGCCGGCGAGGGTGTTCGCCTTGCGGTCATAGACGGTCAGCTTCATGCGGCACGCGATGTCCACGCCGACGGCGTAAGGAATCACCGCGTTGTCCGTCGCGAGCAC
>JANPHH010000573.1:0-14225 GCA_031424375.1 Chthoniobacter sp.
AGGCGGAGGGGTCGCGCTTGGACTGGGGTGCGGGGGAGGGCTCAGCGCCCTCGGAGGTGGTCATCGGCGCACTTGTGCCATGTTTCGGCGGTCTGTGCGCGAAATCGTTTCGGATTTCTGCACCCCGCGATCACTCGAAATACGTGTCGTCATGCGAATACGGCGGGGCGCAACAGCAGAGAAACCGCAGCGCCTCGCTCGCCACGATCGTGTGCCACGCACCGGCGGGGATGAGGATCGCGTCGCCGGGACTGACCTCGCGCGACTCGCCGTCGATCTCCATCTGCCCGCGGCCGCTGAGGATGAAATAAAACTCCTCCGCGAGGCGGTGGTAATGCCGCTGCGTCGCACAGCCCGCCGGGATTTGCGCCTCGGCGAGGCTTTGTTTCTCCACCGGCGCGTTGGTGCGGTCGAGGATGCTGCGGATGGTGGAGCCGTCTTTGGAGGTGAAAGGAGTCTGGTCGGCGAGGTTGAGCACGGTCATGCGGGAAAGAAGCCGAAGACCTGCGCGAGGCGCGAGCAAGTATTCCAGAAGCCGCGCGGATGGCACCGGGTGG
The DNA here is from genome assembly GCA_031424375.1 of Chthoniobacter sp. GTDB lineage: Bacteria > Verrucomicrobiota > Verrucomicrobiia > Chthoniobacterales > Chthoniobacteraceae > Chthoniobacter. The sequence goes on from JANPHH010000573.1 coordinate 558, forward strand.
AGCACTCGACCCAAGTGCCGGCTTCGGCGACCCGCCGAAGCCACCCGAGTTGCGTGGATTCCACAGTGGCGCCACGCCTCCCGCGAGCGATCCCACCCGCAGTATTTTCCGCGAGTCGCCGAAAACGGCACCCGAGTCGGGCGCTCCACCCGGTTCCGTTTCCACGCGGCCGACTTCATCCTTCCCACCCGCCACGTCCGCCGCGAAACTCCGGGCCATGAATTTCTTCCACGGCTGCACGGCACTCATCACCGGCGCCTCGGCGGGGTTGGGCGAGGAGTTTGCGCGGCAGCTCGCCCCGCACGCCCGCGCGCTGATCCTGGTCGCCCGCCGCGTCGATCGGCTCGAGGAACTGAAAGCGCAGATCGACCGCCCCGGGCTCACCGTCCACTGCCACGCCGCCGACCTCAGCGACGAAGTGCAAATCGAAGCCCTCCTCGCCTCCCTCGCCGCGAGTGGCGAACGCGTCACCCTGCTCATCAACAACGCCGGCCTCGGCGACCACGGCTTTTTCGAAAACAGCGAGTGGCCCCGCGTCGCCGGGATGATCGACGTCAACATCCGCGCGCTCACCCGCCTCACCCACGCCGTCCTGCCCGACCTCGTCCGCGCCGGTCGCGGTGCGATCCTCAATGTCAGCTCGATCGCGAGCTTTCTCCCGCTCCCGAAGATGGCCGTCTACGCCGCGAGTAAGGCCTACGTGACCAGCTTCACCGAAGCGCTCCGCGCCGAGGTCCGCCACACCGGCGTCTCCGTCACCGCCGTCTGCCCCGGCCCGGTGGACACCGAGTTTTCCGCCATCGCGGAACGCCCGCGCACCGGCGAGAGCATGCCCGCGCCGGAGATCTTCAAAGTGCCCGCCGCACAGGTCGTCGCCGAGGCGCTCTTCGCCGTGGAGCGCGACCGCGCCCGCGTCGTTCCCGGCTGGATCGTCTGCATCGCCATGGCGCTCACCGCGCTCGTGCCCATCTTCATCCTCCGCCTCTTCCTCACCCAGCGCCGCAACTCGGTGTAGTTGTCGTCACCGCCTTCCTCCACTATCAACAGTGCCATGATCGACCTCACCCGCCTCTTCTACTACCTCTTCGGCCTGATCACGCTCATCGGCGGTGTGCAGGCATTCCTCAGCGTCGGCAGCAAGGCATCGCTCATCGCCGGCGGAATCTCCGGCCTGCTCCTGCTCGTCGCGGGCTTCCTCATGCAGTCGGGCAAAACGACGCCCGGCCTCATCCTCGGCCTCGTCATCACCCTCGGTCTCGCCGGTCGTTTTTTGCCGAAGTTTTTCAAGGACGGAAGCTGGTGGCCCGCCGGCGTCGAAGGCTGGCTCGGGCTCGTCGGACTGATCCTGTCCGTCGTGGCCTTGGTGAAAAAGTAGCCGCGTCCCAGGTGTGAGGGTTTCCGTTCTGCTCACTCGCGGAGCTGGCGCGCTGCTCTGCGCCGTGCTGCTCTCTGCTTGCCCGCGTCCCGTCGCACCGCCCGAGCCGACGCCGCCCCCGCAACCCACGCCCACCCCCGCGCCGACTCCACCGCCGCCGCCCTACGTCCCGAACAAGAAGCTCGAGACCGGCCGCATCTTCAACGGCATGCAGTATCGCGTGACGCTGGAGACGGAACTCGGCACCACGGCCACCGACGAACGCAACGACCCCGCAAGCTACCGCGCCGACCTCGTGGTGAAGGTGAAAGTCCCCAAGCCGCATCAGAGCCTCGACGAAATCGCGAAGCTCAACCCGCAGCTTCCCCAGGTCCTGCCCGACCTCGCCTCCCTGCTCACCACTGCGAAAGTCTCGCCCGCCTTCGATGAACTCTACCGGCTGAAATGCAGCGCCCTCCAGCGCAGCCTCAACCGCCTCGACAACCTCCTCACCCGGCACAACTTCTACGACCTCGAAACCCTGCTCGAACTCCAGCACCCGCGCACCCAGCGCCGCGTCCTCTTTATCCAGTCCGAGATGGACGTCGTGACCGACGGCTCCGACATCGAGCGCGTGCCCGTGATCGAGGGCGCCTCCAGCACCTACCAGCCCTTCACCAGCTATCGCTGGACGCGAAAGACGGACGTTGTCAGCCCCTTCAGCATCTTCCGCGAAACGCGGCTGCGCGAGGTCGATCAGGAACTCGCAGGCAATCCGCCTCAAGCCCGCAAGGAGGCGCTCAAGGCTCTCCAGACCGACTTGAAGAATGAGATTGGCGACCTCAAACGCTTCAGTTTCCTCGTCGCGCAGACCGATCCCTTCATCGTCCTCCCCCTCTCCATGGTGCTGAAGGCAAAAGGCCCCTTCTCCGGCGCGATCGGCGACTACGCCGTGGTCATCCACGGCCGGCAGGTCATGCCCGCCATCGTGGGCGACGCCGGCCCCACGAACCTGATGGGCGAAGCCTCGCTCCGCATCTGCAAACAGATCTACGAACGCGCCAACTCCGCCTTCCGCCCCGAGAGCGATCTCAAGGTCACCTACCTCGTTTTCCCCGGCACCGCCGATCGCCCCTTCTCCGCGCCCGATTTGGCGAAATGGAACGCACGCTGCGCGAAGCTGCTCGAAGAACTCGGCGGCCACGCCGGAGACTTCGTGAATTGGCCCGATCTCATCAAGCCTCCTCCACCACCAGCGACACCCGCCCCGGCCGCAGCCACGCCTGCTCCTGCGCCCCCGGCGAAAAAACCCGCGTAGACGCCTGGTTAGAGCAGAGGCGGCACCGGTTGGGTCGGCGCTTCGCTGGAGGCGGGGGGCGACGCTACGGGCGGTGAGGGTAGGGGGGTGGCGGCTGCCGGTGGGTCAGCCGGCGCAGGCTGGGCGGGCGCCGCGGGTTTCTCGAGGAGCGGCAGTTGGAAGGCAGAGAGGTCCGGCTTGCTCATCTCGAACGTGCCATTCAACCCCTCGGCGGTGGCACGAGCGAAGTCGGTGGAAGTATCCGCACCGACACTCAACTTGCCGCCCGCCCCACCCTGAAACGTGACCACGAGCGACGGCTTGTCGAACCCATGATCGGCCGTGACCGCACCGACCCAGTGCACGGCACGGAGACTGGCGAGGGTATTGACCAGCGAGTTCGCGTTGATTTGGTTCACGGCGCCGTCGCCCTTGGAAAGTTTCCAGTTCCTGTCCTTGTCGCGCTCGATCGCGACTGGCGGCAGGCCCGCCTTCGTGACGGTAACGCTGGTGATCTCCTCCGGCTTCGTCCGGTAGATTTCCAGCGGCTGCCACTGGAGTGGATCCGGCAGCAGCACATCGAGTACAGTGTCCGGCACGGAGACGACGAAGGGTTCATCTTCCACGCGCGCGTAGACCGCGTCGTTCTGCACCGCGCCAAAATCAATGGACGCGATCGGTTTCTCGCCCGCCTTCGTCTCCGCGGTGTTTTCCGAGGCATAGCTGCTCAGGGTTAGTTTCACCTTCGGGTGATCGAGCCCATACTTCGGAAGTTCGGTCGCCACATCCGAGACAAACTCCCGGACCGATTGCGTGCGGATGATATCGAGCAAACGACGCGCCGCAGCCACGTTGATCGCCTCATCCTTGCCCTTCACTTTGCGCACCCAGGATTCCCCTTTTCGCCCGAGGACGACCTTCTCCCGGCCCGCTCCTTCGATCGTGATGCGGTCGACGATGTCCGCCTCCACGCGAACGAGATTTCGGTCGCGTAAATCGTTCGGTTTCGAATCGGCCAGCGCTTCGACGGTCTTCGGCAGCAGCAGCACGCCGTCGCGGTTCGACGATTTCGCGAAGATCTTTTCGTTGTCGTCCTTTGGGCTGGCACCGAGTTCGAGCACGGTCGGTTTGCTTTCGCCTTCACTCCAGAGTGACACGGTCGCGCGTGGCTCCTGCAGGCCCGAGCCGCTCGCCGCAGCCGCGTCGCGGACGAAGCTCTCAATCCGCGTTGTCGCCGCCTGCGCGACGAGGTCGCCGATTTTCGCATCGTCGCCGCGAGCCTTGAGCGGCTTGACCAGCGCCCAGTGCTGATCCTTCTTTTCCATCTCGATTTCGCCCGCAGCCGTCTTGATCACCACCTTTGTTACCTGGGTCGTGTTTACGTCGGTCAGTTTACGATCGCGGAAATCGTCGACCTTCTTTGCAATTTGTTCCTTCAGATCCTTGCCGATCACATACGCCGCGGGATTTCCCTCCACCTTCACGTAGACGCGGCCTTCGACGGCGGCATCCTTCCCAAAGAGCAACTCAATCGGCTTCTCCTTTCCGGTTAGCTTCAGTTTCGTTTCACTGTTCATCAGCCCGTAGTCCTTGAGTTGATCCTTTTCGACACCCTTCTTTTCGTCACCGATCACCGCATCGTGCCGCAAGGCCTCGGCGGTCGTGAAGAGTTGGCTGACCGCCATCGAATCCGCCCGATCCTTCACTGGATCCTCGACGCGCCAGACTCCCTTATCGTCCCTGCGCAGTTCGATCTTCCCCTCGGTGTTCTTGATCAGAATGGACGAGATGGCATCGCGGTCGAAGTCCAGCACCCGCGCAGCGCGCTCCTTTGCCTCCGTCGTGCTGAGTTGCCTGCTTTCGAACAGGCGAATGAAGGCAAACAAGCCCAGTGCGAGGACGAGGAGGAGAATCGTGTGCTTGAGTTTCATCGGGTGAACTGGATTGCGATCAGCTTTGTCGCCGGTTTCCGTGCCATCAAGCGCGGCGTTGCCACCAGTTCGCGACACCGAGCAGCGCGACGAAGACCGGCACCGCAAGCACGGCGAGCGCGAGACTCCGCAGTTGCGCCTCATTCAGGGTCAGGGCGACGTTCCGCTTTTCCTTCGCAGGGATGCCGACCAGTTGCTCCCGGTCGAGCAACCAGTTGAGCGCGCTGATGGCAAAATCCAGGCTCACGCCTTCGCTTTCGCGGTAGGTGTTATTGGTCAGCAATCCCGCGTTGCCCACGACGATCAGTCGCGAGGTTTCCACCTTCACTCGCTGATCGGCAAGCCCGCCCTTCTCGGCAGCGACCGCGATATTGAGCGGGCCGAGATGGTCCTTCTTCGGGTCGAAATAGGCCGGTCGCTCCTGCTCCTCGGCCACTGGATCAGTCTCGCCCCAGAATCCTTCGGCGGACAAAAGCAGCGGGATGAAACGCGTCTTCGCGGTCGCCTCCCTCGTTCGATCGATCGCCAACGATTGAGTTACCCCGAGCAGTTTCTTGCTCATGCTCACGAGATCCTTCGGCGTAATGCTCGTGCCACTATCCTGGATGACAAAGATCGCCTCCCCCACGGTGCCAGTCTTGACCTGCGGCGCCCCGGATTCATCGCGGACGAGGAAAGTCCCGGTGCGAATCACCCGGTCATCCTGTGGCATCACACCTTGAGATACGAGCCAGTCCGAGAGGCGCTGCGTTTTCACGTAAGGATTGAGCATCACGAAAACGCGGCCTTTCCGTGCATCCCAAAAGTCCGTCAGGAGCCGCAGTTCCAGTTCCGACAAATCGGATTTAGGGCCATTGAGAATGACTGTGCGTGCGTCCTCCGGGATGCCGTCTACGTTGAGCAGATTCAACGGCGCGATCTCAATGTTCTGCCGCTTCGCCAGTTCGACGAAGCCCTTGAGTTCCTCGGACTTCAAGTCGATCTCCGCATGTCCGGTGACATAATAGATTTTGTTCGGCTTGCCCTCCGTGAGTTCGAGTAGGGCACTCGTGACGGCCTGCTCGCCCTTGAATCCTTTCAGGCGAGGCTGCGAGCGGCCCATGAGCATTTCCATTTGGTCGGGTTGTTCGTAGTCGCCCATGTCCGCGGCGTTCACAAACTTGTTCCGCCCGTCGTAGTCCAGGATCAGGATGTTGTCGTTTTCCCGGATCTTATATTTGGCCGCAAGCTCCGTTGCCCGGGTGATGTTCTTGTAGGGATCGACGATCTCCGTGTCGAACTTCCCCTTGGAGGAAAATTCATATTCGCGCACCAGCGCAGTCACATCTGGAGCGATGTCCGTGGCGGAAGAAAAGAAGATGACGGCCTTCACCGGTTTCTGCAGGTTCGAGAGAAGGCTCCGGGTCTGCGTGCTGAGCGCATACTTCTGGTCGCGGGAAAGATCCCAGCGCTTGAAGTGACGAAAACTAAGATAATTCAGCATCGCGATGATCCCCGCGAAGACAATGACCTGAAGCAGGACATTGAGTCCGATCTGAAAGCGCTGAATTCTAACGATCTTGGGTGCGGAGTCGGGAGACGAAGCCATGAGATTTGGAAAGGAGAGCGGTCAGGCCTTCCACTTGCGATACTGCACGACCTGCAACGTGAGGTAGGTCACGAATGCGGTCATGGACAGATACCAGACGATGGGCCGGGAATCGATGAGACCCTTCGAAAAATCCTGCATGTGCTGCACCGCTGAAATGTAACTGAAGATATCTTTGATGGCCGGTGCGGTAATACCGAAGATATCGGGAAGAAACCCCACGAACAGCAGCAGCGTCGACGTGGTAAAAGAGATCACCGCTGCGTTGATCTGATCCTTGGTCAACGCTGAGGCAAGGTTGCCGATCGCAATGTAATACATACCCAGCAGGAGGAGCAGGAGGTAGGTGCCGCCGTAGGCGCCCGTGGCATTCACGACCGAGCGGCCGGTGATGCGCTCGAAAGCGGCGAAAAACGCGAGGCTCGGCAGCCAAAGCAGAGTGTAGAAAATGAGCACACCGAAGAATTTGGCCAGCACCACCTGCCAGTCGCCGACCGGCGCCGTGGTCAGCGACTCATAGGTCCCCATGCGAAACTCTTCGGCAAACACGCGCATGGTGATGAGCGGAAAACTCAGCACAAACGGAAACCAAAAGAGCGCCTGACCGAAGTAAGCTTCGACGACTGTCACCTCGGTCGGGTAGCCATTCATGATCGCGACGACGCTGTAGAAGTTCCAACCCGAGAGAAGCAGGAAATAGAACAGGACCACGTAGGCGATCGGCGAATAGAAGAACGACTTCAATTCGCGGGAGAGCAGCGTGAAAAAGACTTTCATGGGTTCAGGTATCGGAATGGGTTAGCTCGACGAATACATCTTCGAGCGTTGGACGCCGCCGCGTCAGTTCCCGCACGGGCCAGCCCTTGGACATGGCAACACGCAGCACCTCCTCGCTAGGATCGGCGTTCGCCTCGAGGACCATTTGAAAAATACTCCAATCTCCATCCGCCTCGACTGATACATCCTTCACTCCGGCTACCGCCGACAGCGCGGTCGCGGCTTCGGCGCCTACCTTTGCCTCGAGCCGCATCCGGCCCGCGGCGCGGTGATTTTTGAGCAGATTCTCGGCAGTGTCGCTGGCGCGGATTTCGCCTTTGTGAATGACGACCACACGGGAGCACATGATTTCCACCTCGGGAAGAATGTGCGTCGAGATGAGCACGGTGCGTTTGCCTCCGAGTTTTTTGATTAGTTCCCGGACCTGGCGAATTTGGTTCGGATCGAGCCCGATCGTGGGTTCGTCGAGAATGAGGAGATCCGGATCGTGCACGAGCGCATCGGCGAGGCCAACGCGCTGGCGGTAACCTTTGGAGAGCGAGCCGATCAGGCTGCGTTCGCGGTCGCGCAGGCTGCAAAGCTCCAGAACATCGCCGACCCGTTCGCGCACTTTCGAGCCGGGCACGCCCTTGAGATTGGCGCGGTAGCGGAGGTACTCGCCGACGCGCAGGTCGGTGTAGAGCGGCGTGTGTTCGGGCAGGTAGCCGATGTGGCGGCGGGCTTCGATGGATTTTTCGAAGATGTCGTAACCAGCGATGGAGGCGCGCCCCGAGGTGGCGGGAAGGTAGCCGGTAAGGATGCGCATCGTTGTGCTTTTGCCCGCGCCATTGGGTCCGAGGAAGCCCACGATTTCGCCTTTCTCGACTTCGAAGTTGAGGTCCTTGATCGCGGTCACCCCCGCGTATCGCTTGGTGAGGTTTTCTACTTTGATCATGTGCAGAACTCGAACCCGCCGGTGCGGGGAGGGTGTAGATAGCGGCGCAGCGCGGACACCGCAAGCTCCGCGCCGGGAGCAGAAATCGGTGGTGGGAGGAAAAGTGGAGTGGTCACAAGCGGGCGGAGACAGACAATCCCGCGCTCATTCTGCTCGATCAAAAACACGAGCCGTCCGCTCCTTCAGGGTGGGCTCGAATACCGCGGATTCCACGGATTGACGCGGATTTTCAGCGAACCCGCTGCCGCGGTCATCCCCCGCCCACTCAAGCCAGCACGCCTTTGATCCGCTCGCCGTGGATATCCGTGAGTCGGAAGTCGCGTCCCTGATAGCGGAAGGTGAGCCGCTCGTGATCCACGCCCATGAGGTGCAGGATCGTGGCGTTCAGGTCGTGAACGTGGACGGGGTTTTCCGTGATGTTGTAGCAGAAGTCGTCGGTCGCGCCGAAGGTCAGGCCCCGCTTCACGCCTGCGCCGGTCATCAGCACGGTGAAGCAGCGCGGGTGGTGATCGCGGCCGTAGTTCGTCTCGGTGAGCGCTCCCTGCGAGTAGATGGTTCTGCCGAATTCGCCGCCCCAGACGATCAACGTGTCGTCGAGCAGCCCGCGCTGTTTGAGATCCTTGATCAGCGCCGCGGTCGGCTGGTCGGTATCGCGGCACTGGCCCTTGATCGCGTTCGGGAGGCCGCCGTGATGATCCCAGCCCATGTGAAAGAGCTGCACGAAGCGCACGTCGCGCTCCGCGAGTCGGCGGGCGAGCAGGCAGTTCGAAGCGTAGGTGCCAGGCGTCTTCACCTCCGGGCCGTACATCGCGAGCACGTCCTCGGATTCCTTCGAGATGTCGGTGAGCTCCGGCACGCTGGATTGCATGCGAAAGGCCATCTCATACTGCGCGATGCGCGCCTGGATCTCGGGGTCGCCCATCACGCCGTAGTGCTGCTGATTCAGCGCCGCGATCTCATCGAGCGTCTCGCGCCGCGTCTCTGCTGTCACCCCTGGCGGGTTCGAGAGATAAAGCACCCGGTCGCCCTTGTTGCGAAACTTCACGCCCTGATGCTTCGCCGGCAGGAAGCCGGAGCTCCACAGCCGATCGTAGAGCGGCTGGTCGTCCTTGCGTCCGGTGCCGAATGACGTGAGCACGACATACGCGGGGAGATCCTGGTTTTCACTCCCGAGGCCGTAGCCGAGCCACGAGCCGATGCTCGGGCGGCCCGCGAGCTGCGAGCCGGTCTGGAGAAAGGTGATCGCCGGGTCGTGATTGATCGCTTCCGTGTGCATCGAGCGGATGATCGCCCATTCGTCCGCCATGCCCGCCATGTGCGGCATCAGCTCGCTGAACCACGCGCCGCTCTGCCCGTGCTGCGCGAACTTGAACATCGTAGGTGCGACCGGGAAGGACTTTTGCCCGCTCGTCATCGTGGTCAGCCGCTGGCCGTTGCGAATGCTCGCCGGGAGGTCTTCGCCGGGGTGTTTCGACAGCTCCGGCTTCGGATCGAAAAGATCCATCTGCGAGGGCGCGCCGCTCTGGAAGAGATAGATGATCCGCTTCGCCTTCGGCGCAAAATGCGGCAGCCCCGGCAGCGCGCCGGGGACAGCCGCCGTCGCGCGTTCGTTTAGCAGCGAGCCGAGCGCGGCGAGACCAATGCCACTGGCCGCACGCTGGAGGAAAGTGCGGCGGGTGAGTTTCAACCGGCGCATCGTGTCGAGCGCGAGAAAGGCGGAGTCGTTGCAGTTCATGACGGGTGCATGATCTACCACAGCGGAAGGAAAGTCTTTAGATGAAATCCGTGCGGTCGGGGCGCACGCCGGAAGAACGGATTTGCGACGATAGCCTGCCTGAGACCCCTCTTCGCCCGCTCGCGGCCCGAACGATTCGGGCATTTCGAGTGCCCCCTTTCGTGCGATCCACCAAATGACCGAGCGAAACGTTCCCCACTTCTGTGCCCCCTCGCGCTGGAGGCTCGTCCGCGGAGCGGTGGGCGACGACGCCGCCGCGGCGCGCGGCGCGGCGCAGCGCCAATCGTGGAGCCGTCGCCACGCAAGGGGCGGAACTTTACAGCATCGCCACCGACTTCGGTGAAACGACGAATCTCGCCGCGCAGGAGCCGGAGAAATTCAAAGAACTCGCGGCTGCGTGGGACGAATGGAACAAGGCGAACATCCCCGCAAAATGGGGCCCAGGCGGGCCGAAGGCTGGCGCGCCAACCAGCCCGAAGCCCGCAGCCGGCAAGCGAGGTAAATGCGGCCCGGCCGCGCCGGCTCCAGCGCCCGCCGTTCTGTAGCCGATCGCGGAATTCACTCCGGCGGGGTGATGCCCTGCGATTCGAGGAGCTGCCGCAGAAATACCAAGTCCCCGCGATCCTTCTCCCGATGCGTGTGCCGCTTCATCCGCCAGAGCAGCAGCGGCGAGGCGAAGGGGATGGCGACGCCTTGCACCTCGCGGACGACGGTCTCTCTCGCCGCTTCTTCGTATTCGATGCCGCTCGCAGCCCCCATGAGATCCACGAGCACCTCATCGGAAACCCGACAGACGACATACTTCGCGATGTCGCCCGGATCGAGCTCAAGGACGGCTTGGTCGGGGAGGTAGGCGAGAGCCTGGAAAACCTTCGCCTCGTTTTCGAGGCTGGCGTCCGTGAGCAAGTCGATGTCACCCGTCGTCCGGCTATATCCTGCCTGAATGATCGCAAATCCCCCGCAGACTAGATATCGGGCCCCGGCTTCGTTTAGCCGCCGGCAGAGTTCCACCAGATCCTCTTCGCGCGGGGGGCGGGAGACTAGGTCACCTTCTTCGGCATCCGGTATTTCATCAGCCATGCGTCGGCTTCTTCGTGCGAGTGAAACTTAAAGACCCCACGCGGCATCGGTGGATGACCAAACGTGCGGGCAAGCTGGGCAGCAGTATTTTGCAGAGCCATCCCATAGGCGAATCCATCGCGCGGCGCGCGGCGGCGCCCCACCGTTTTGCCGATATTCTCCTCAAGATTAACGATCGGTTTCATGGCGGCGGCAGAATAGTCCGTTATCGCGCGTTGGCAATCGCTCACCCCTGCGAGAGCGCGTCGCTCTGCTTCACGAAGTCATCGCCGCTCCACTCGCCATCGGCGAGGACGACCTTCTTCGCGGGCTCGGCGGCCGCGGCCTTTTGCGCGGCCTTGCGCTCCTGCTGGCGCTTCACGAGATCAGCGTGCGTGGTGAAGTAGTCGAGCGACACGCCTTTGAAATCGGCCAGTGTTTCGAAGCCCTTCTTTTCCATGAACGCGAGGAGCTGGTCGCACATCGGCTGCACATGCTCGTAGCCAAATTTCATCACCCCCGTGCAGACCTGCACCGTATCCGAACCGAGCAGGATGAACTGCGCGGCATCCTCCCCGGTTTCGACGCCGCCCAGACCGGAGAGCGTGCGACCGGGAAATTCGCTCCGAATCATTTGCGCGATTTCCATTACCATGCGCAACGCGATCGGCTTCACCGCCTTCGACGAATAACCGCCCGGCGTCGTGTACCCTTCGACCGTCGGCTCGGGCCGCAGCGTTTCGAGATTCACTCCCATTACGCTGCGGATCGTATTGATCGCCGCGATGCCCTGCGCGCCACCTCGGAGTGCCGCGCGGCTCGGTTCCTCGATGTGCGTGATGTTCGGCGTCATTTTCGCCCAGACCGGTTTCCTGGCGACGGATGAAACCCAGCCGCAGACTTCCTCGAGGATGTCCGGATCCTGCCCCATCGCCGCGCCCATCTTCCGCTCGGGCAGACCGTGCGGGCAGGAGAAGTTTAGTTCAAACGCATCGACGCCCGCGTCCTGGCAGCGTTCGACGATCTCCACCCACGCGTCTTTGTTATACTCCTCCATGATCGACGCGATGAGCACGCCGTCGGGGAACTGGTCTTTGCATTTCTTGAACTCCTCGAGCCAGATCGAAAACTTCCGGTCACTGATCAGCTCGATGTTCTCCCACCCGATCACCTCGCCGTCATTCGCATGCAGCTTCGCGTAGCGCGGCGTCACGTTGATCACCTTGCTCGCATCGAGGCTCACCGTCTTCGCGATCACCGCGCCCCAGCCTTCCTTGAAGGCTTTCGTGATGACGTTCAGATTCGTCCCCGGAGGCCCGGAGCCGATGATGAAAGGGTTCGGCAGCTTGAGACCGTCAACAGTGGTGGCGAGTGTCGGCATGGCCCAACGTACAAATCCGGCGCGCGACCGAAAAGCACGAACTGAAAGCAAGCGGTCGTTCCCGCCATTTCGACCGTTTGTTGAAACGCAGAGGCGCAGCGAACGCAAAGGAACGCGGAGTTTTGGACGTCTTTGAGCAAGCAACGAAAGCGCAACGTCGTCCCTCAAACTTCTTCCCCCTCTGCGCCTCCGCGCCTCTGCGTTAAAAATGCACCGGTCCCGCGCGATTCTCGCGCGCTATCCGAGCACCGCGTTCCACTTATCGAGCTGCGCCTTCTGCGCGGCGAAGAGCTCGTCGGTGGAATCGTGGATCTCGATCGCGTTGATCTTGTCGCCCTGCGCGATCGTATTCACCACATCCTGGCCCGTCGTCACTTCACCGAAGACCGCATGCTTTCCATCGAGCCACGGGCAGGGGACGTGAGTGATGAAAAACTGGCTGCCATTCGTGCCCGGGCCCGCATTCGCCATCGAGAAGATGCCTGGCTTCGTGTGCTGGAGCGACTTGTCGATCTCGTCGGCGAAACGATAACCCGGCCCGCCCGAACCGGTGCCCGTCGGATCGCCGCCCTGCACCATGAAGTCCTTGATCACGCGGTGAAACTTCAGCCCGTCGTAATAACCGCGCTTGGCGAGGTTGAGGAAATTCGCCGCGGTGATCGGCACTTTCGAAGCAAAAATAGTCGCAGCGATGTCGCCGCGGGACGTCTTGAGGGTAAGGCGGATGTCAGTCATGGGGCGGCGACTATCGGGCATCGCGCCGCGCGGGCAACTCTGTTTTGGCAACCGAGGAACGTGGGATCTCGTTTTGCTGTTCGCTCACCGCGCTGCAGTCACACAATCCCCGCCGCCGCCTCTCCCGTGAGTTCTTCGATCTCCTTCGCCAATTCAGCCGCCTCACCCTCAAGCAGCCTCAGCTCCTTCTCCAGATTCTCGACGTGCCGCCGCACCGTCTCATCGAAAAACGCCGGGGTCTGCGTCGTCAGCCGGTGAAGCTGGTAATCGGGACTCTCCTTGAGCGCATTGCCCGCCTCCAGCACGCGGATGATTTCCAGTTCGATGTGAGTCCACAGCCGGCGCAGTTGTGCGAGCTCGCGCTCCTCGCCGAAGTCGAGCGCCGCCCAGCCTTGCCGCAGGATGAAGCCGTGCGGGTCTTCCGCGATGCGGCGCAACGTCGCCAGATCGCCGTGGTCCTTCGCGTGATTTATCGCCGCGGTCAGCTTGTGATAAGTCTCCTGCTTCTCCGGCTCGTGCGCGAAGCGGTCGGGGTGAAACAGCTTCACCAGCTTCCGCCAGAGCTGGCTCACTTCGGCGGCTTCCCCGGCGGTGAGTTCCTGCTTCTCCGCCAGCGCCGCCGCCGTCTCCGCATATTCTCGACCACTCTGCGCGCTCGCCTGTCGGTATTCCTGCGCGACCTTCCCGGCCTCTTCCTCGCCGTGCCGCACGAGCGATTCCAGATACTTCCGCCGATAGCCGATGACCAGCCGCAGCCGGTCGCGCCGCTGGAAATGCTCGCGCAGCCGGGCAAACAGCCGCGCCTTCATCGCCTCCACCTTCGCCTTCTCGATCCTCGGTTCGCGGAAGCGAGCGCCCTTTAGGCAGGCACGACCCA
>JANPHH010000574.1:0-2773 GCA_031424375.1 Chthoniobacter sp.
AGACGGCCGACGGCCGGCGTTCGGGGCAGTGGACACCTTCCGCGACGACCCGCACTGGCGCGATCTCGTGCTCTTTCACGAGTACTTCCACGGCGACACCGGCCGCGGCCTCGGCGCATCGCACCAGACCGGTTGGACCGCGCTCATCACCCGCAGCATCAACACCGTCGCCCGCGTGCAGCAGGAATGAGCACTCCTTGTCTAATCACGCCGGGTCGCTAGCTTCGCCGCCATGAGCCGCGTTGAACTCATCGAGATCGTTGATCGCACATCGCCGGAAGACCGGCTCTTTCTCCGCGCCTACATCGATCATCTCGCCCGCGTGGCCGATCCGTCCGATGGCACCGAACTCGACCAACGTCTGGACGCGATGCGCGCCGGGAGCGAGGTCAGCCTCGAAGAGGCGCGCCGCCTGCACGAAGCGCTCGCCGCTCAAGGATTGTGAGTGCGGGTTGGAAGCTCTCGGTCGGTGCCGAGGCCCTGCATTTTCTTCTCTCGGCCCGCGGGCGCGAACGGGTTTCGGTCCTCGACGTGTTGGAGAGTCTGGTCGCCGAACCGCATCAGCCCTGCGACTTCCAGGAGCGCTCGCCGAATCAGCGGGACTACAGCGTGAAGGTCGCCGGCCGCTTCGTCATCACCTACTGGCTCGAACCCGAAAAAATCGTCCGCGTGGTGCGGATCAGCCGGATCAAAACTCCGTGAGCACGCGCTGGATTCTCCCCGGGCCGATCGACACTGCGCAGAGCACCCGCATCGCGCGGGAACTCGGCGTCGCGCGCTTCGTCGCGGAGCTGCTCGTGCGGCGCGGTTTTCATGAGCCGGAAAATGCCGCGCGCTTTCTCCAGCCGCAGCTCAAGACGCTCGGCGATCCCTTTCTCCTGCCGCAGATGGACGCCGCGGTGACGCGCATCCTCGCCGCGGTGGATGGAGGCGAGCGGATCGTCATCTACGGCGACTACGATGTGGACGGCGTGACTTCGCTCACGCTGCTCACGCGCACGTTGCGGGCCTTCGGCGCGGCGCCCACGTGTTTTCTCCCGCTGCGGGCGGATGAAGGTTACGGGCTCAGTCCCGATGGCGTCGCGCGCTGCATCAGCGAGCACTCACCGCAACTCCTCATCGCGGTGGATTGCGGCACGTCATCCATCGCGGAAATCGCGGGGCTGCAGGCGCAGGGCGTGGATGTGGTAGTGCTCGATCACCACGAGTCCAAGGACACGCTCCCGGCCTGCGTCGCGCTGGTGAATCCGAAGCTCGGCGACGGTTACCACTACCTGTGCAGCGTGGGCCTCGTCTTCAAGCTCGCGCACGCCCTGCTCAAGCGGCGGCCGGTCGAGGGCTTCGACCTCAAGGAACTGCTCGATCTCGTCGCGCTCGGCACCGTCGCCGACCTCGTGCCGCTGCATGAAGAGAATCGCGTGCTCGTCCGCCGCGGTCTTGTGCAGTTGGAAAAAACGCGCTGGGTCGGCCTGCGCGCGCTGATCGACGTGGCGGGAATCAAGCCGCCGTTCAAACCCGCCGATGTCGGCTTCGGCCTCGGCCCGCGCCTCAATGCCGCCGGTCGGCTCGGCACCGCGCAGGATGCGCTGGAACTGCTCCTCACCGACGACCCCGCCCGCGCCCGCGCCATCGCCGCCAGCCTCGATGCGCAGAACCGCGAACGCCGCACGGTGGAAGACGAAGTGCTCCGCGCCGCCGAGGCGCAACTCGCTGAATGGTTCGATCCCGAGCAACACGCCGCGATCGTGGTCGGCGCGCCGGGCTGGCATCCGGGCGTGGTCGGCATCGTCGCGTCGCGGCTGCAGCGGCGGCATCACCGGCCGACGCTGGTCATCGGCTTCGACGGAGAGGGCTTTGGAAAAGGCAGCGGCCGCAGCATTCCCGGGCTCTCGCTCGTCGCCGCGCTGGCGCAGTGCGGCGAATTTTTGGAGCGCCACGGCGGGCACGAAATGGCCGCGGGGCTCACCCTGATGCAGCCGCGTTTCGAGGAATTTCGCGACGCCTTCCGCACCTGCGCGCGCCGGCTGCTCGATGACGAGCAGCTTCAACCCATCCAGCCACTCGACGTCGAACTGACCCTCGGCGAAATCGACTACGAACTGCTCGGCCACCACGAATCGCTCCAGCCCTTCGGCATGGCGAATCCCCAGCCGATCTTTGTCGCGCGCCGTGTCACGCTGGTCTTCGAGCCGCGCGTGATGAAGGAAAAACATCTCTCGCTCATGCTCCGCCAGGGCCGGGACGAACACCGCGCCGTGTGGTTCGGCGCCGCCACCGAACCGCTGCCGAGCCCCCCATGGGATATCGCGTTCACCATCGAACGCAATGAGTGGCAGGGAAATGTCTCCGCACAGATCCAGATCAAATCGGCGCGAACCAGCGTGGCGGATTAGGTGCCAGGCGACGAAACCGGCGCGGCAATCCTCCGGCGCGCAGCGCCCCATCGAAAAAAACCCTGTCATCCTGAGCGAAGCGCCGCGTGGTCGGAGCGGAGTGTGGCAAGGTGGCTGGGGGGTGTGCCGGGCGGCGCGGAGTCGAAGGACCTCTCGCATCTCTGCCCGGCGGGCCTGCCGGGGAGAAGTTAGAGGTCTTTCGACTCCGCGCCGCCCTCACACCCCAACCACCTTTCAGCCCGCCAATCCGGCCAAACGGCGCTTCGCTCAAGATGACAGGGTTTTTTGCGGGGCGCTGCGCGTCGGGAGATTGCCGCGATGGTTTCGTCGTCTGGCACCTAATCCGCCACGCTGGTTCGCGCCGATTTGATCTGGATCTG
>JANPHH010000575.1:0-8582 GCA_031424375.1 Chthoniobacter sp.
CGCGCCCACGGAGAGGATGATCAACCCCAGCGACGTGCCCACCGGGCCGAACCGCAGCGCCGCCCAGGCCACGAAGGGGAAGGGCGTAAAGGCAATCGCCAGCGCCTGACCCGGCATCGCCCCGCGATTCGCGATAAAGGCTGCCCAAGTGGACAGGCACGTCGCGACCAACCAAATCACGAACTCCACCCGGCGGCGCGAGATCGCCCGCACTTCCACCAGACTGAAGGTGAGCACCAGCGGCGCAGCGGCGATCACCCCGAGCGTGTCTCCCCCCCACCAGGTGAGCCACGCCTCCACTCGCGCCGCCGGCAGCAACCGCCCGAGCAGCGAGAGCGTCGCCACGCCGAGGCCGGACGAGACGACCATCCCGAGCGCCGCCGCCGCCGCGAGCAGGAGGATGTCGCGCGAACGATCGAAGGCCGGGTGAAACCGCATCCGCCGCAACGCCCACGCGGCGAGCAAAGGCCCGCACGTATTTCCCACCGCGATCCCCAGCGCCACCGGCCACGACGCACCGACCGCGAGATTCACCGCAAACGCCCCGAGCGTGATCCCCGGCCAGCAGCCAAATCCCCACCGGAGCATCGCCGCCACGGCGATGCCCGTGGGCAGCCAGACCAGCGTGATACTCGAGCCAAAGGCCGGCAACATCAGCCCGAGCCGCCCGGTGACAAAGTAGGCCAGGGCGATCCAGAGGGTAATGAAGGAGTTAAGTCGCAGGTGCCTCAAGGCCATCGCGGCGGAATGTTGAAGGCTGCATGGGAATTTCGCGGGCGCAATCCGAAAGGAGAAGAGCTCGAGTTTAACCCGCCAGCCCGCCGGCGACCGCACTGTGGCACAGCCGCCCAACGCAGTCCCGGCGCATTTCGCTTAACGGCAGGTCCGACCATGGCTACATGCTCGCTGGTGTGGCTGACAACCTCGATGATCTCCGACTCGCTGCGCAGACGATGGCGCTGCGCGGCTGCAGCATGTTTGCCGATCTCGCGTGCGACGATCTCGAGCGGATCGCCAAGGTCGTCGAAGTGCGGCGCGCAAGCCGGGGAGATTATTTGTTTCGCGAAGGCGAGACCGTCCGCGGTTTCTTCATCATCCGGCATGGCGCGGTCAACGTGCATCGCCTCGGGGCTGATGGGACGGAGAAAGTGATCCACGTTTTTCGAAATGGGCAGTCGTTTGCCGAGGGCGCTCTCTCTGGCGATGGGGGCTATCCCGCGAGCGCGCGGGCGGTCGAGGATTGCGACCTGCTTTTTGTCCCGCGCACCGAGTTTCTCGCGCTCATCAAATCGCACGCGGAACTCGCGCTGCGGATGATCGGCTCGATGAGCCAGCACCTGCGGTTGCTGGTGAGTGCGGTCGAGGATTTGCAGGGAAAGGATGTGGAAACGCGGCTCATCCACTGGTTGCTCAAGCGTTGCCCGCAGCCGCGCCCATCCGAGCCATTCGAGATCGCGCTGGATGTGACGAAGACGGTCCTCGCTTCCGAGTTGAGCACGCGTAACGAGACGCTCTCGCGCGCCCTCGCGCGACTCCGCGATGCCGGTCAGCTTGCGGTGGAAGGCAAACGCATTCGCGTCCTCGCCCCGCAGCGGCTGGAGGCGCAGTTTCGCGCGAATCTCGGCGAGCCCGGCTGATCGTCGGGCGGATTTTCAATCCGCCATAAACGGCACGGATGTCTTTCCGCACTCGGCACGACTCCGGAGACGGATTGAAAATCCGTCCGACGATCTTTGCCCTGCGCCCCCGCATCGTTCAAGCTTAACCGACGATTTCGGCGAACTCCTTGTCCGTGAAAGCTTGCAGCGTCTTGGTGCGGACGTTGCCGCCGGCGGCGAGCAGGGTCAGGAGGTGCAGGGCTTTCTTTTCGCTATCGGCGCGGATGATGATCACGCCGTCGTAGGCGCCGATGGTCCAGTATTGGGCTTCGACTTTTACGCCGGCCTTCTTGGCCATCGCGTTGAAGTGATGCGCGCGTTTGGGGGATTCCTTGATGTGTTCCGCGCCTTTTTGGGTGAAGCGCAGGAGGGCGATGTAATGGCTCATGGTGGGGTCCTTTCGGTGGTTGGTTTTCGCTGACAGCTTGCGGGGAGATTTCACGGCGCGCTTTGACCTGCGTCAATGTCCGGCTGCGCGGCAACCACTCGCGCGGGGGACCAGCCACCGCCCGCGCCGCGGCGGGCGACGGACACACCGCCTACGACCAGACCGCCGATGTCTGCCGCCCGGGAGTTCTCCGTGATGGTGGAACGGGTCGCCGCGCCAGGTGGCGCTCAGAGGTCAGAGCCGGAGTGGGGCGCGACTCTCGCGGTCAGCCGCAGGTCGTCGCCGAGTCGTGTGTAAATCGGATCCTTCAGCGCGAGCGATTCCGCGGTGGAGCCCGCGCCCTTTCCTCCCACGACCACCGCCGGCCCGCCGCAGAGCAGCGGCGCGACGTAGAACTGCACGCGGTCGACCAACCGCCGATCGAATGCTTCGCCGAAAATCCGGGTGCCGCCTTCGATGAGCACGCTGGTGATTTGGCGTCGGCCGAGTTCGCGGAGCACGGCTTGGAACGACTGGCGGCGGAAGACGAGCGTCCGCGCGCGGTGTTCGTCGGTGAAGAGATGGGATTTGCGCGGAAGCGGTCGGTCGCCGGCGAGGACAATGCGCCACGGCTGGCGCGCGCCGGGGATGCCGCGCACGGTCAGCCGCGGATTATCCGCGCGGAGTGTGCCGGCGCCGATGAGGATCGCATCGACCTGCGCGCGGAGTGTTTGCGCGTCGGCGCGTGATGCTTCGCTCGTGAGCCACTGGCCTTCGCCCGGCGGACGCGTGAGGCGGCCATCGAGCGACATGCCCGCTTTGGCGATCACGAGCGGGCGGCCGGTGACGATCCAGTGGTTGAAGGCCGCGTTCAGCTCCGTGCATTCCGCGGCGAGAATGCCGCTCGTCACCGCGAGTCCGGCGCGCTCCAGCAGCTTCATGCCGCGTCCGGCGTGCGCAGGATTCGGATCGATCGCGCCGGTCACCGCGCGGGCGAATTTTGCCCCGATGAGCGCGTCCACGCAGGGTGGCGTGCGGCCGTGGGTCGAGCAGGGTTCGAGCGTCACGTAAATCGTCGCACCGGCGGCGAGCGCGGGATTTTTCAGCGCGCGGAGTGCTTCGATCTCCGCGTGCGGCTGGCCCGCGGCTCGATGGAATCCGCGCGCGATGATCCGTCCGCCGCGCACGATCACCGCGCCCACGGCGGGATTCGGGCTGGTGTGCCCGAGGCCGCGGCGGGCCTCGCGAAGCGCGGCGCGCATGAATGTTTCGTCGTCCATCGCAGCGGTTTAAGCCTTGTCGCGGGAACAATGAACCCGGAACTTTGCGGCGTGAGCCTCCGCCTGCGCGAAAAGCAAAGCCTCTACCACAGCCTCGGACAGCTCGTGCGCTCCGGCGTGACCTTTCCAGCGGCGCTGCAAAAACTCGCGCCCACCTCGCGCGGCCGACTGCGCGCGCTGCTCGTGCGGCTGAATCACTCGATCGACGGCGGCAGCACCGTGGCGGAAGCCTTTGCCGCGCAGCGGCCCGTGGTGACCGAGATGGAAGCGGGCATCGTCGCCGCGGTGGAACGCGCCGGTCGGCTCGATCGCGGTCTGACGCAGCTCGCGGAGTATTTCGGCGCGCTGGAGGCGGCTCGGACGAGCGCGTGGAAGAAGGCGACCTACCCGATTTTCGTGCTGCACTTTGGCATCCTCACGATGGGGGTCAGCACGCTCGTGAGCGCCGGCCTCCCGGCCTATCTGCGCGAAACCGGCTCGCTGCTGCTGCTCGTCTACGCCGTCGCCATGCTCCTCGCCATCGCCGTGCCCGTGCTGAGCGAAGCGGGCGCGCGGAGTGCGCTGCTGGATTCGCTGCTGCGCTGGGTGCCGATGATCGGCTCGATCCGGCGGAACTTCGCGATCTCCCGCTTCTGTTCCACCTACGAGATGCAGCTCGGCGCGGGCGTGAACGTGATGGACAGCCTGAAAGCCGCCGGTCGCGCGAGCCGCAGCGGCCTCGTGGCGCAGACCGTCGCGCGGGCGATTCCGGACGTGCTGCGCGGGGAGCAAGTGGGAGCGCTGCTGGCGCGCGGGAATGCGTTTCCCGAGACGATGCTGCGCGACTTCAGCGTGGGCGAACAGACGGGCCGTCTGGATGAAGAACTCGCCCGGCTCACGGACGAGCACCGCAAAATCGCCCTCTCGAAACTCGACTCGCTGGCGGAGTGGCTGCCGCGGCTGCTCTACCTCGGAGTGGTGGGTTATCTCGGGTATCGGATCGTGGGTTTTTACGCGGGTTATCTGCGTCAGGTGGAGGAGATCGGGAATCAGATTCGCTGAGAGCGGCGACCGGGATTCTCGGGAGCGTGTCATCCCGAAAGCCTGTCATCCCGAGCGGAATGGAGGGAGCCTGAGCGACCAAAATGAAGTCGAGGGACCTCGGGGTGCCGGAGATCGTGCGATCTCGGAACGGCAGAGGTCCCTCGGCTTCGTTACACTCCGCTCGGGATGACAGGTTTTTTGCGATTTGAGACACAATACATTGGGCCACAATGACTCTTACGTGCCGCGGAGTATCGCAGCACTAAAGTGCCATCGTGACACAATTAGTGCCCGGATGTTCGGGCAGAAAACTATTTGTAAATAGCTGAATTGCAAAAGCTTAAGATCATTCGGTCGAGGTCCGAATATTTCCTGGCACCGCGCAAGCTATCTCTCAAGCCGCAAGTTCAACCACCCTCAAACCACAAACCACTATGAACCTCATCCGTTACCAATTCCCCGAACTCAGCAACTGGTCGCCTTTGGACCGCCTCGCCTCCTTCCGCGACGAGATCAATCGCCTCTTCGATGCCGGTGTTCCGGCGCGGGACAGCGGCCTCTTCAGCGGCTGGACTCCGGCACTCGATCTGTATGACGAGAAGGACCGCTTTCTGGTCAGCGTCGAGCTTCCCGGGCTCGCGAAGGACGCGATCAGTATCTCGCTCCAAGACGGGATGCTCACCCTTTCCGGCGAGCGGAAACACGAGCGCGAAGGCAAGGAAGGCGAGACCTTCCGCAGCGAGCGCTACTTCGGAAAGTTCCAGCGCAGCGTGACCCTGCCGGCCGCGGTGGACGCGTCGAAGGTGAAGGCCACCTACAAAGATGGCGTGCTCCTCGTCGATCTCCCGAAAGCCGAGGAAGCCAAACCGAAGCAAATCCAAGTCAGTGTCTCCTAAACTGCCAAACCCGCCGGTGGGCGTTCGATCGTCCGCCGGCAAAACACTCCACAAACCAAATCATCCACATCCAATGAATACTACTTTGACCAAACCAGAATCCCCTGCGCCCGTCGCCAATGGCGCGAACCGCCAGAGCTACCTGACCCCTGTGACCAACATCCGCGAAGACAAGGATGGCTACCTGCTCGAAGCCGAGATGCCGGGCGTCTCGAAGGAGGGTCTGGAGGTGACGGTCGCGAATGGCGAACTCGTCATCATCGGTCGGCGCACTCCGGTGCAGACCGGCGGTGAACTCGTCTATCGCGAGTCGCGTGCGTTCGATTACCGGCGGGCCTTCGAACTCGACCCCTCGATCGACGCCGCGCAGATCACCGCGAAGATCGACCAGGGGGTGCTCACGCTCCATCTCCCGAAATCGGAGTCCGTGAAGCCGCGCAAAATCACCGTGACTGACTGACGATCCGCAGACGCGGCATTGCCAGAGCACAACCCCGCAGGCGCTCCACCTGCGGGGTTTTTGCGTTCGATGCAGACGGCTGTAGGGCGTCTGTGTCAGACGCCACGGGGGTGAGTGCGCCTGCGGCGGCGGGCGGAGGCGTTTCACAGAAACGCCCTACAGAGCGCCATTCACGCATCGACGCGCGGCTCGCTCTCCTCGCCCGCGGGGCAGCGTCCGGCTTTCACCGGCAGGCGGACTACTTCCCGGAGAGGTCGAGGCAGGCGAGCTGGCCGTCGTTGTTGCGGAGAAAGGCGCGGCCGCCTGAGACGGTGGGCTGCACCCAGCAGCGTTTCGGCAGCACCTGCGCGCGGGCGATCGGCTTGAAGGCGGACGGTGATTCGTCGGCGATGATGAGTTCGCCAGCTTCGCTGAGGATGATCAGCTTTCCATCCGCGACGATGAGCGCGCCGCCGATGCCGCGCTGCGACCACTTCACCGCGCCACTCGCGAAATCCAGGCAGACGAGCGGCGCACGCGTCGAAGCCTGGTCGTCGATTCCGTAGACGTTGCCCTTCGAGTAAGAGGGCGACGAAAGGTGTGCGCGGAGGCTTTTGTTGCGCCACTTTTCCACCGCGCGACCGCCACTGATCTCGATCAGCGCGCAGCCGGTGCCGTAGCCGGAGGAAATGAGGATGCGATCGCCGACGACGAGCGGCGTCGCGGCGTTCACGTCGTAGTCGGTCTTCCACGGCGAACGCCAGAGCTCGCGTCCGTCCTTCACGTCGAGGCCGACGAGCGCGTTCGCCTTGAAGAGCACCGCGGTGCGCTTGCCGCCGATCGTGGCGACCACCGGCGACGCGTAGCCCGCGCCGTCATCGCCGCTTTTCCAGACGACGTTGCCGGTCGCCTTGTCGAACGCGACGGTCGACGCGCCTTTGCCGCCGACATCGAGGATGAGCAGATTGCCTTCGACCGCGGGCGAACCAGCGAAGCCCCACTGCGGCCGCTTGCCGCCGAAGTCCTGCTGGTAGTGTTTGTACCAGATTTTCTTCCCGCTCGTCGCATCGAGCGCAAAGAGATCGCCCTGATGACTCACGGTGAAGACACGGCCGTCATCGAGGGTCGGCGTCGCCGCGGTGCCGCCTTCGAACATCCGTTTGTCGAGGTCGAGTGGATAGTTGTGCCGCCAGACTTCCTTGCCGCTCTTCGCATCGAAGCAAAAAACGGAATCGACATTCTTCGTGTTGCCCATCGTGTAGGCGCGGTCGCCGGACACTGTCACGGCGGAGGTGCCGGTGCCCACTTTCGCGGTCCACAATATCTTCGGCCCATCGATGGGAAATTTTGCGCTCACCCCCTTTTCCGCGGAGACACCGAGTGATCCGGGGCCGCGGTAGCTCGGCCAGTCGGCGCGGCTTTCGACCTGGAGAAAAAAGCAGCCTGCGGCGAGGGCGGCGGCTGCGGGAGCGAGACGAGGAAGGGTGGGCGCGCCAGTCATGAGGGAAGAGCTAGAGGCGGGGTGGATGAGTGTCAACCGGCCGCCGTCAACGCTGGCAGCGGGGACACCAGCGGGTGGTGCGACCGCCGACCGTCGCGGTCTTCAGCGAAGCCGCGCAGCGCGGGCAGTGGCCGCCATCCTTCCAGCGCACGTGAAAGAACCAGCCTTCCGGCGGATCGGAGAAATCCACGCCGACGGTCGCGAGCGCGGTGGCGGAAACCTCGCGCGTTTCCTGCCAGACCTTCGTTACCGCGGCCGGCTTCAGCTTCCCGCAGAGCACACGCGGATCGACGCGCGCACGCCAGAGGATTTCATCGGCCATCCAGTTGCCCACGCCGGGAAAACGCTCCTGCTGGAGCAGCGCCCCCTTCACTGCGAGCCGCGCGCGACGCAGAAAAAATGTGCGTACGAGATCGAGCGTGAACTCCGCGGACGTCACCGGCGGCGGCAGCGAGGTCCACCAGTCGGGCGCCGTTTTTCCTTCGTGAAAACGCACGCGCCCAAACATCCGCGGATCACGGAATACGAGCGCCTGCTTCCGCTGAAAGAGGACGAGGTGGTCGTGCTTTCCGGGCGTGAAATCCGCCGCCTCGACACGCAACTCGCCCGTCATTCCGAGATGCACGCCGAGCCACGCACCGCCGGAGAAACGAAAGAGCATCTGCTTCGCCCGCGCCTCGGAACCGACCAGCCGTGACCCTAGCAGCGCTGCCGCGAGTCGGGCGGTGTCTTCGCCGCGAAAGAGCCGCTTGCCCGCATGCAGCGCCACGCGCGCGATCGGCTGGCGAAGGCCGGTGTCCCAGACGCGGCGATAGAATTCGACCTCGGCGAGTTCGGGCACCGGGCGTTATTTAATGAAGCGGATGCAGAGCGGGTAGCGGAATGCGACGCCGTCGTTCGCCTTAATCGCCGCGATGATGATACACACGATTTGGAAACCGTGCAGCGCGATGAGCGCGGGGATTCCCACGATGGCGAGGATGACCGTCATGCAGAGCAATACGCCGACGATGCCGTAGAGGGTGACGGAGATTTGAAAATTCAGCGCCTCCTTGGCCTGGTCGTCGATGAAGGGATTCCCCTCACGCTTGCTCAGCCACACGATGAGCGGCCCGAGAATGTGGCCGATGCCGGTAATGTAATAGGCGAACGCGCTGAGGTGCGCGATCATCGCCCACATGCGCTGTTCCTTAGTCGAGTCCATGCCCGCAGGCTGAATGCAGCCCGCGGCTTCGGCAATCCGCAACTCGGCGCGCTTGCGTGGCTTTCCGCCCACCGCCAGTCTTCCGCCGCTTTGGAAAAGACGCTCCTCCTCTTCGATATCGACGGCACGCTGATCACCTCCGGCGGCGCCGGCGAACGCGCTCTGCGGCGCGGCTTCCTCGAATGTTTCGGGATCGACGATGATCTGCAAAACG
>JANPHH010000576.1:0-11592 GCA_031424375.1 Chthoniobacter sp.
CGTCCAGTCGGTAGCCGTGGAACTGATAACCCGCGTCCTGGCCTGTCGCCGTGGGCCACGGCGAGCTTTCGCTTTCCAGCACCGCGAGCGGCGGACCGGGCGGACCCTGCACCACATTGGTGCCGAGCGGTTTTTGGAAACCCTGTCCGCGCCCGCTGCGATGTTTAGCCGCATCGATGAACGCCCCCTGCCAGATCAGCGCGAGTCGCATCTCGTCCGCATTGAAGTCGATGTTCGCCTTCTCCGGATGCGCCACGCCGATCGCTGGCGGGCCGCCGCCGTCGATGAAATTGAGGTAGATGATTGCCTCCTTTTCCGCCACGAGTCCCTACGGCCTCGGCGCGAGTCCGGGTGGCAGGTCGGTGAAATTCTTCCGCGCGAGGAATGACCAGATCGCGAGGATCTGCGGTTCAGCTTCACCGCCGAGCAACGCCACCATCGTGGATTTTCCATCCTGCCAAAACGCCGGCATTCGCGTGCCTGGCCGCAGCGACTGCGGATCGAGCAGATAGCGGCGGAACCAATCCCACTTCAGCCGCTGCCCAGTCGTCGCGAGATCGAGCGCCGGCACGCCGAGCGATTGGTTGCCCGCGAAGTTGTGACACGCGATGCAACTCAACCCGGTCGTGCCGATCAACCGGCGGCCGAATTTATTCGCCTGCTCGGCCATTCCCGGCGCGAAGCAATCCGGCTGCGGCTGCGCCTCGGCGCGCGCGTCCGCTTTCTCATATAACTCCGGCAGATGATCGACATTCGCTTTCCCAAACTGCGGCATCCGCGTCGCCATGTAGGGGCGCACCGCGCCGCCTTCCGTCAGCACCGTGCGAATCCACTCTGTCTGCAATTTCGCGCCGACGCCGTTCAGGCTCGGCGGAATGCGGCCTTCGTCGCCGAGATCCACTTCGCCCTCGCTCGTGAGATAGTCGCGTCGCAATCCTTCCACTCCGCCGCGCCGGTCGCGCGCGTGGCAGGCAAAGCAATTCAGCGCCGTCATCGTGCGCCGCACCGCTTCGCGTGGCTCGAGCACTTCGGCGAGCACGCCCTGGTTTTGCAGCGTCGCCAGCAGCACGACGCGCTGCCGATCCGTGAGATCAAACTTGGGCGCATTCGGCGCGGGCTTCGTGGGAGCGATGCAGCCGGAGGGTTGCCGCGCGCGGAGTTGCGCGAGCGGCTTCGCATTCGGCGTGAGCGCATCGATCGTCGCCGTCGCCGGCAGATCGCCGTGACACTTCGCGCACTGCATCGCGAGGTAGTGATTCGCTCCCGCCGCGGCCTTCCCCGCATCGACGATAAACTCCCCCGCCCCCCGCGGCACCATCGGCTGCCCATCGTGCGAGAGCACCCCTGCGGGAATCGGCTCGCGCTTCCCGTCCGGTGGTTGCCACTGCACGCTGAATTCCCGCTGCCCGCCGCCATCGAAATACACCACCTCGATCGCGTGCTCGCCTGCCGTCAGATTCATCTTTCCCTCGCGATCCTGCGCCGGGTGAATGCCGCCGTTTTCCACCACCTTCACTCCGTCGATGAAGAGCCGCGACCCATCGTCGCTGCGCGTCCAAAACCTGTGTTCACCTTCCTTCTCGATCGTCAGCGTCCCGCGGAACCGAATCGCGAAATCATTCTTCCGTTCCGCCACCTTCAGCGTGAAAGCGTCGGTCACCCCGCCCGTCTTCGGCGGCAGCCGATCGAACTCCGGCAACTCCGGGAGCTGCTCCTCGTAATATTCGTAGAGCAGCCCATCGAGTCGCGTCGGCTTGCCCGCCGGCACCAGCTCGCGCAGCAGATACATCGCGATCGCCCGCCCCTCCACGTCGTTCAGCTTCAGCGAAGGCATGCGCCCCGCCGGCCGCGCTTGCAGTGGATCTTTCAGAAACGCCGCCAGCTCATTGACCGAGTATTTTTCCACCACCGGTCCGAGCGGCACGCTCGTCGCTTGCAGCTTCTCGAGATCGGTAGCGGCATTCGGATTCGCCGAAGCGTTCGCCGGCAGTTCCTGCGGTGCATGGCACTGCACGCAGCCCACGCTGTGATACAGCGTCTTCCCCATGTGGATCAGCATACTGCTCGCCGCTGCGGGCCGGCGCGTGTCGGGCTTTTGCAGCGAGACGAGGTAATGCGTGAGCGCTTCCGCGACCTCGGCTTTTCGCGCCGGCTCCAGCGCGTGCAGCGCATCCGGCATCAGCGTCCCCGGCTTCGCCACGGCCGGGTTTTCGAGAAAGGCGCGCAAATGGTGAGGTGTCACTCGCACGCCCTCCGCGCCGAGTCGCGGCGATCGCCGCGAAGCGAGCCGCGCCGTCACGGCCGGCGGTGCTTCGTGGCAGGCTACGCAATTCATCTCGCTGAGCAGGATCTCCCCGGGATCCACAGCGGCAGATGCGGGTGACGCGGTGACGAAAAGTGTAGCGAGACCAGCGAGGAGGGGAGCGATGCGCATGGAAAGCGGGAGGCGCGCATTCCTATAATCCAGGTCGCGCGGCGTGGCCAGCCGCCTCGCGGAAATCGCCCGCCCGCGCGCTCAGCAAATCCACGCGACCAGCGCCTCGCCCGCGATCACGACCGCGGGGAGAAAGAGCATCCCTTCCACCCACCACTCGTAGAATCTTTCGGTGCGCCGAACTCGCACCGCGCGGAGCAGAGCGAGAATGCACGCCGGCCCGAGCCACGCCAGCGCGAGCCACGCGCCCGCATGAATCCCCGCGCTCCACGCCGCGATGCCGCAGCCCGCGTTCATCACCGCGAGCAGCGCCACGAACCCGCGCGAACGTCGCTCGCCAAGCAGCGCCGGCAGGCTGCGCACTCCCATCCGCCGATCACCCGCGAGATCGCGCAGATCGCAGAAAATCATATTCGCGAGCAGGTAGGTCCACGCCCACCCGATCGCCGCGAGCAGCGCGGCCGGCGCCGCCCTTGCTCCCGCCAGCCAGGGCAGCGTGAAGATCGTCGCCGCCACCACCGTCGGCGGGATCAGCGTCTTCACCACCGGGAGATCCTTCAGCCGCCAACCCCGCGGCGGCAGCGAATACGCCAGACACACCGCGCTCCCCGCCACGGCGAGCGCCAGCGTCACCCAATCCCGCCGCCACCAAGGCACTCCCCACAGCACGGCCGCGGCCCCCACGATCACGGCGCGGCTCCATCCCCGCCAGACCCGACTCGCCGCCCGGCGCTCCGGCACATTCACCGCGTCCGCCGCGTCCTCCTTCAGTCGGTCGAGATTGTAAGCCAGCAGTGCCCCGCAGAACCACAGCGGCATCCACCGCGACGCATCCCATTCCACCGCCCGACAGACGCCCCATCCAAACGCCGCAATCGCCGCCGCGCCGAAAACATGCAGCGCATGCACCCAGCTCACCGCCGCCCGGCCTGCTGCCGATTGAGCGGCGGGAGTCGGAGCGAGCGGAGCATGCATCCGCAGAATCTTCACCCGACCGCAGGCCTTCGCACTCGTAAAAGGCGAGCAGACCCGACCGAAGGCCACAGTCGCTCAGCACAAAACCGCGCCCTCGGGGAGAACGTCACCCGCGAACTGTTGGGCGTCTTTGGCAGACATCTGTAGGGCGTCTGTGCCAGCCGCCAGGGCGAGCGCCCTCGGCAGATTGGGGAAGGACGTTTCGCAGAAACGCCCTACAACCGCAGCGATCACTTTCGACGGGCTCGGTGAGCGGCCGATTTCCAACTGCGTTTGCGATCACTCCTGCGCCGTCGCCGCGCCAGGAGCCGCCGCATTCCCATGAAAGAGCACCGCCCGCCGCTGCAACTCCGCCCCGTTCGCCAGCCCCATCTTTCCCTTGATCCGCTCGCGATGCGTCTCCACCGTCTTCACACTCACCATCAGCCGCTCTGCCACGCCCCGGGTGCTCAATCCGCCCCCGATCAGGCGAAAGACCTGCAACTCGCGATCCGAAAGCCCCGCCACTTCATTTCCGCGCAACTCCACACTCCCGCAGGCCAGATTCTCCAACTGCAAATGTTCGATCTCCGGCCCCACGTGCCGCTTCCCCTCCAGCGCGGCGAGGATCGCCGTGAAGAGCGCCGACACCGGATCAAACCGTGAGACAAACCCCGACGCCCCCGCCTTGAACGCGCGCTGCACCGCGAGCGAATCATTGAGCGCCGTGAAGACCACGGTCCGCGTCCCTCGGCTCCAGCGCGGCACATCCTTGATCAGCGTGAAGCCATCGCCCATCGCCGGATCCAGCACCAGCACCTGCGGCCGATGCTCCTCGCACAGCGCCCGCACCCGCGCCGCCTCCCCCGTCTCCGCACACACCCGCAGCCGCGAGTCCGAGTTGATCAAATAAACGAGTCCCGCCCGCGCGACCGGCTGCGCGTCTGCGACAACAACATCTGCTTTCCGAGAGATGGCCATGTGATTTCCTCCGTGTTTGGTTTCGCGAGTGTGTAGGAAATCCCCCGACCCCGCCGCAAGCCCAAACGTCGGCAAGCGCCCCACCCGTCGCTCGCTCCTCGGCGCCCACGATCCTCCACACAAAGTGACGAGCGCTACCGGATAGCTCGCCGCGGGTCGAACTGCTCAAGTAATTGATGTGGCGGTTGGGTTGCCAAAAACCACTCCAAGTTTTTTGCAACCTTGCGCCGCAAAAACCGATTTCTCAGGCGGGACGGGACGCAATCACTAGCGGGCCGTCCCTCGAGCCTGAACGCCACCAAATCTAACTATGACGACTAAACGGGCTAAGAGAAAGGCCGCGACCGTTCCCGCAGCACCACAACAACAAACATCACCTATGCCAGCACCCGCCGCCCCATTCAGTTGGAAAGACCCAGTCTTCCGCCCGCTCCTAGAACGCCTTCAGGGGAACATCCTTAAAGGTCACGGGCGTGACCACACGCAGAATGTTTTCTTCACCATCGCGGGCGGCAAGGCCGACGCGGCTCGCGCCGTCCTTAAGATGATCGCCACGCAGTATGTCACCTCCGCCCTGAAGCAATTGAGTGAGACGGAAGATTTCAAGGAAGCCCGCGCCCTCGGTGAAGAGAAGGAGTTCAAATCCGATCCGTTTGTCAGTGTGATGCTTACCGAGCCAGGCTACCGGCATCTGAACGTAGCTGCCGCCGGCATACCGACCGACCCCCTCTTCGTCGCCGGCATGCAAGCGAGTGGCCCGGCGCTCAATGACCCTGCACCATCGACTTGGGATCCTGGTTTTGCGACCCGACCCGATGGAATGATTCTCATTGCCGCGACGACTCCTGAGGAGGTGGATTCTCTCACCGCGCGCTTGCTTAAACTCACGGCTGGCGTCCTCGACATTACCTGTCAGCAACGAGGCAAGGCGATCCGCAATGCGGCCGGCGAGGGTCTGGAGCATTTCGGTTACGTGGATGGTCGCAGCCAGCCCTTGTTTCTACTCGAAGACATCGCTCACGAGGAAAAGGCCGCCGGGACCAACCAATGGGATCCAAAGTTCAGCCCCCAACGTGTCATTATCAGCGATCCCGGTGCGGTGAAGCGCGACGGCAGTCCTGACGGCGCCGCATTCGGTAGCTATTTCGTGTTTCGAAAGTTGGAGGAAAAGGTCCGCGCCTTCAAAACCCGCGAGCAGGAACTCGCGAATGAGCTAGACCTGAAGGATGGCGCCAGGGAACGCGCTGGCGCGCTGGCGATCGGGCGCTTCGAGGATGGCACCCCAGTAGCTTTGAGCCCGGTGGCCCTTGAGCCAGCCCGCGGCCACGTCCCAAACGACTTTAACTACAAAAACGATCCCTCGGGTGGGAAGTGCCCTTTCTTCGGCCACATCCGGAAAGTCAACCCACGCGGTGACACAGGCGAGGCATTCGAGCGGACAGTAATCATGGCGCGCCGCGGCATTACCTATGAGGACGAACCCCGTATCGTTCATCCCGACGACCTCCCTGAGGCTAAGGACTTCGCTGAATTTAACGAGAAAGTAGCGCCGCTACTCCCCGAAGGCGGCGTCGGCCTCCTGTTCATGGCCTACAACGTCGATTTCGGGCAGCAGTTTGAATTCACGCAGTCGTCCTGGGCGAATTCTCCTGGCTTCCCTCGCACCGGCACCGGGATCGATCCCGTCATTGGCCAAGTCGTCCCCGGCTCCCCGCCGCCGCAACTTCCTGCGCCGCAAAATTGGCCAAAAGATTGGTCTTCCACCAGCACGGTGACAAAGCCCTTCGACATGCACGGTCATGTCATCCTCCGGGGTGGCGAATACTTCTTCGCTCCCAGCGTCACCTTCCTGCGCAGTCTTTGATCACCTATTCGAGTTTTCCGTGAAAATCTGGCAAATCGCCATCATCGTCTTCGCTGCCGGTGTCCTCGGCGGGTTGGTGAACGCGCTCCTCAGCGGCAATACCCAACTCCTTCCCCACACCGATCCCGGTCCGCCGAAGGATGTTTATATCCCTGGGATGTTCGCCACCATGCTCGCCGGCGGCCTCGCTGCTGTGATCTCCTGGGGACTCTATGGCGCGAGCGGCGGCACCTCCGTGATCGGCACCGCTACGCTCACTGTCGCCGCGATGGCCGGCGCGCTGATCATCGGTTTCGGCGGCGCTCGCTGGCTGACCAATGAAGTAGACAAAACCCTCCTCAACAAAGCGACGGCAATAGCCGCCGATCAGCCCAAATCGGAAACCACCGCGAAAAGCATCCTCAACGCATCGCCGATGAAAACGCTGCAACTCCTTCGCAACGACAAATGAAATCTACGGCCTGCTACCCGATGCCTAAATCTAGCTGTTTCGCTAGTCATCGGGTTCACGAATGCCTGTGCCAGCCCGCTGCAACAACGCGTGGCGTAAAATTTAAAAGATCCCATGAAAAATAAACAGCCAGCGAAACCTAAAAAGAAGCAGCCAAAATCACCCGCACCGGGACCACGCCGTGGCCTTCCACTCCCAGCCGCCGCCGCTGCTGCCGCCGCGGATCCGGACGATATTTACCTGCGCCTCAAGGCGCTCTTTGTGGCAGACGGCATGGCCCCCGGGCGGGTCACCCGAATTGCCCCGATCTTCACCGCGAACGACGGGGGCCTCGGCTACACGGAGGCGCGCTTCCGCGGGAGCATGGAGCCGCACATCAATCATGAGTTCGACTGCCACAACCCGACCTTTCGTACCGGGCAACTGGCGGCCGATGCCACGGTTGGCGATTGCCGGGACAAGATCATTGAGGACCACGGACAATGACTCCCCTGCTTTATCACCCACTCTTCCGGCCGCTGGCTGGTGCGGCGTTGCTCGCTCTCGTGCTGACGCCGCGATCCGGCGAGGCGGAAATCTTGAGCCCCGGCCCGGAGCGCCTGAACGCGCAGGTCGATTTCGACGGCAACGGGCTGCTGGATTACGACGAGATCATCTTTGCGCTCGCGCACAAGCTGACGGGGGAGGGGGATCTGCTGGGGCAAAAGGCCAAAGGCAAGGCACCCAAAGCCGCCGTGCCAGCGAAGCTGCCCACGAAGGTCAAGGACGCCTGGCAAACGATTGAGGAGGTGGCATTGCCCAGCGGGGGCCATGGGCATGAATACGCGCTGGGGGCGATCAACCCCCGGAAGCTAGGCTTGGAGAAGCTGCTGCTGCCGGCGGAGACCGACGAGGCGCGCAAACACCAGCGCTATTTCAAGGAGTGGGACTACAAAATCCGGCGCTCGGTCGACGATCTGGAGAAACCGATAGAAGATGCCTACGCGCAGGGGGCGCTCTTTTCTTATGCGCAGGACTACAATCGCAACGAGAGCCAGTGGGCGGCGCGCGGGGTGATTTCGCTCGGCTACTCGATCGTCGAAAACCCCGACTACGTCGGCCCGCTCGGCGACGCCAAAGGAGTATTTAGCGATCCGACGACCGACCCGCAGCGGAGGAGCGAGACAGCGTTTCTGCATTCGGTGACCTACAAGGCGAACGTGGCTTTCGACAAGGTGACGACCGGGGGCAGCGATCGTGAGGAGGTGGATACCTTGGACTTTTCCGGCAGTGCGGCCTTCGTGTGGCAGTTGCCGGCGAATCTGACCGGTGTGCGGCATCTGGGTGCCGAGTTGGCCGGGCATTACGCTACGGATTTCAACGGAGAAAAGGGAATCTATGCAGCGACGCTCGAGGTGACGCCCACCACCGGCTTGCCCGGCAATGGGGTCTTCAAGTGGCTGGGCGAGTATCACAATCGCTTCAATGAATCGAACTACCTGCTGGCCTTTCGCTGGTCAGTCTCCCTCCACGGGGAAGTGGGTACCGTCGCGGACGCCAATGCCGAACCGGCCCTGCTAAATTACGACAGCTTTGCGCGGATCGGCGGCAAGGCGAACCTGGAGGTGCTTATCTTTCCGGATGCCTTCAACAATCGCCTAACCCTGGACGTGTCCTATACCCACCGGGAGGCGCTGGAGAGCAAAGTCCCGGATACGCATTTGTTCAGTGCCGCGCTCCAATACGTCTTTCCGATCGGCAGCGGTCTCTATTCGCGGACGGCTAAGAAGGGAGAGGTCCCCTACCGGACGGAGCGCGACCAAGTATGGACACTGCGGCTGGAATACACCAACGGCGTAACTCCGCTGGTGGCCGAGGATGACAATCACCTGCTCGTCGGCTTGGGCATCGCATTTTAACTCCACCTTACCTGTCGAAAGAAACGAAAACAAAACCCATGACCATAAAGAAAAACCCCAGGAAACAGCTGCCCTATCCCAGCGGGGAAAGGCCGATGACGGCTGCACTTCAACCCTCCGCGACCCACGCCGTGGACTATCTCATCACCATCGCCGAAGGGGCCGATGCCGATGCGGCTGCCTTTCTCGAGGAAGAGGGCGGGATGGCTTCCATGGCCAGCACCGCCGAGATGTCGGCAGAGCAACTCGGGATGGACATCCTGCCGCAGCCCGGCAGCGGAACGCTTTTCGCCCGGCTGGGCGTGGTGGTGGCCAAGCTGGAACCCGATCACTTCGAGCGAATGCGCGATCTCATCGGCGGGAGTGCGGCATTACTCTCGATCGAGCCGGCGCCGATTTTTTACGCCGCGTCGGAATGGGACCAGGGCTACTTGCGCGGTTATGCCGACGGGGTGACCGGCCTGGCCACCGCGCTAGCCGGCGCCCCGGCAGCCGCCTGGCCGAAGCCGCCCGCGGCGGAGGCGCAGGCGGCCGGAGCCGTGACCTGGGGAATCAAGGCGACGCGCGTGGATGCCAGCCGCGCTACGGGCCGGGGGATCCGCGTGGCGATCCTGGACACGGGCCTGGACCTACAGCACCCGGATTTTTCCGGGCGGCAGATCACTTCGCGCTCCTTCATCGTGGGCGAGGAGGTGCAGGATGGCCACAGCCACGGGACGCATTGCACCGGGGTGGCCTGCGGCACCCGCCAGCCGCGGCAGGGACCGCGCTACGGCGTCGCCTACGAAGCGGAGATTTTCATCGGCAAGGTGCTGTCGAATAGCGGCGGTTCGCGTGGGCGTTCGGTGGAGCTCGGGATGGAGTGGGCGCTGGCGAATCGCTGCGATGTGATCTCGATGTCGCTCGGTGCCCCGGCGCTCCCTGGCCAGGGGCCGGTGCTAGCCTACGAGCGGATCGGCAGCCGCGCGCTGGCCGCGGGGATGCTCATCGTCGCGGCGGCTGGCAATGAAAGCGTCCGGCGCCGGGGCTTAATCAATCCGGTGGGCAGCCCGGCAAATTCGCCGTCGATCCTCGCCGTGGCGGCCCTGGATGAGCGGCTGGCGGTGGCGGACTTTTCCAACGGGGGAATCAATCCCCAGGGTGGCGAAATCAATCTCGCGGGGCCGGGGGTCGAGATTCGCTCGTCGGTCCCTGGCGGCTATGGGTTGAAGAGCGGGACGAGTATGGCCACGCCGCATCTCGCGGGTCTGGCGGCCTTGCACGCCGAAGCCAGCGGGCATCGCGGGCGCGCGCTCTGGCAGGCGCTGAGCGGAACGGCCCGTAGTTTGCCTCTGGATCGGCGCGACGTGGGTGACGGACTGGGGCAGGCGCCCTGAGCCGTCGCGCGAAAGTTACCCCTTGCGCCGAACGAAAAGCAGGCGCAGTGATTTCGCATGTCCACTCGCTCCCTGCATAGTGTCCTCGTCACGGTCGATGACCAAAATCACAATCTTGACCAGGTGGCGCAGGCGCTGGAAAAGGCGGGGTTGGAGGGCCTGGACGTGATGCGTTTTTCTGGCGTGATCGGTGGTTCGATTGCGAAGGAAAAGCTGGCTGGTTTGGCCGCAATTCCCGGCGTGGCAGCCGTAGAAGAACCGCCGACTTTCCATGCATCTGAGTAGCGGTGGCGGTCTCGGATTGAGCCTGCGGGATCGCTGACTGCGAGCTACCCGATCTTCTGCGCGGCGCGTTTGCGTTGGCCGGCGTCGAGGATCTTTTTGCGCAGGCGGAGGGTTTTCGGGGTGGCTTCGACCTATTCGTCGGGCCCGATGGACTCAAGGGCGCGCTCGAGGCTCATGGTGAGCGGAGGGCTGAGGGAGATGCCTTTGCCGTAGCCGGTGCTGCGCATGTTGCTGAGCTTTTTGGCCCGGCAAGGATTCACGGGCGGGTCATCGGGGCGGGCGTTTTCGCCGATGATCATGCCTCCGTCGATATCTTCATGGAAGCCGAGGAAGCGGTGGTGGTGATCGCTTTTCAAATCACTCGATGTGCCGGGCGATGAGGGCGCGCAGGCGGGTAAGGTTTTGCGGCTCTTCTTTGAGTTCGAGGAGGGGGACGAGTTCGCGTTCGATGAGAGCGAGGTCGAGCTTTTTGCCCTGGCGCTGGAGGATGCCCCGGATGTCCTGCCAATCGCCGTCGCGGCCGGCAAAAGCTTTGTGCACGACGAGGTCTTCGGCCGAGCAGGTTCACAGTTCAAAGCCGGACTCGTGGCGCCAAAGCGTGCGGCGGGTGATGGTGGCTTCCTCGAAAGGGAGCGCGCCCAAGGCGATGTCGATGGGAATGCCATTGGGGTGCTGAAGAAGGAGGACGCGGTAGCGCTCGGCGAACTCAGCAGCATCGGCCCGCCGCGCGTCAAAACCAACGAGTAACGGGTCGATAAAGTGCCGCTCGTTGCCAAAGCCGGTGAGGAGGGTGAGATCGGCGTCGTGAGTGAAGCGCGGCTCGCCCCAACGCTGAACAGCGACGCCGCCGATGAAACAAAATTGCCAACGTTGCCCGAGGCAGAAGTTCTGGATATCCGCTGCCGCGGCGAAGACTTCGGAAAGCATTCAGCGGCGGGCGCGGCCAAAGATGCGCTGCTGCTCGACGAGGCCAGAATCTTGCGAGCAGGCGCGCCCGCATCCGGGGAAGGGACCCATCCTTAGAAGCATGTTGGAAATCTCAAAAGCACGCTCGTCGGTGAGCGCCTGCAGTTCTTCACGCTTCACTTTCTCGAGTTCGATGGCCGCGTTTCTCCATTGTGACATCCACGCTTGCTGTTCTTCGGGCGTGGTGGCGAGGTGCATGCGTTCAGTCTGCCGTAGGGCGCGGCAGCGGGCAAGGCAGCTACCCGATCTTCTGCGCGGCGCGTTTGCGCTGGCCGGCGTCGAGGATCTTTTTGCGGAGTCGGAGGGTTTTCGGGGTGGCTTCGACGTATTCGTCGGGCCCGATGTATTCGAGGGCGCGCTCGAGGCTCATCTTGAGCGGAGGT
>JANPHH010000577.1:0-5810 GCA_031424375.1 Chthoniobacter sp.
GAACTCCCATTCTGCATCGCTAACATCGGTGGGATAATTGGCTTTGGTGACTTGGTTCTTGTTTGGCATCCCAAGCTTGATGCGTAATGGTATTTATAATGTACAGCTCTTTTTCAAAGAAAAGTGCATGACACGCTCTAACAAGGTCGACGACGCCCACCTATCTTTGATTTCCTGTCATCTGTGGAATTCGTGGTTCCTCCATTTCCCCGGACTCACTCAGAGCGTGCCGGCTTCGAGTTGCTCGAGGTAGATGAATTCAGGCGATTTCACGCCGGCTTCGGCGCGGATCTTGACGAGCGCGGGCGACTCGAAAAAGCGGCGCGCGGCATCAAGCGAGATCCAGATGGACAAGTGGACGATGCGATTCGGATCATTCTCGTATCTCAGCACCTGATAGCTGCGCTCGCCGGCTTCGCGGCGAATGCCGGCGGCGTGATCGAAGACTTTCTTCCAGGCGGGGTAGTCGGCGACTTCGTGGATGATGAGGACGTAGGGCATGCTCCACCATTTTGAAGCAGCCACCGGGAAAAGCCGAGCGGCGTCTTCGCGGACCTCATCGCCGCTTCACCCGCCGCGCGAAGCCCGCCCGACACGTGCTCACTGGGCAGAGGTGGCCGGAGTGACGTGGAGGCGTTCGTCGGCAAGGTCGAGGCGGTAGAGGAGTTGGTTGTATTCGTAGCGCGGGGTGGCCACCGAGTTTCCGGAAAAGGTCTTCGTGTAAGTGCCCTCGAAGTAGATAAAGCGGCCGCCATCGGTGGCGAAGAACGGGTGCTGGCGCGGATTGTAGAAGGAGTAGCGCGGGTGGGTGGCGACCTTCACGGCGCGAGTCCACGGACCGGTGATGGCGTCGGCTTCCGCATACCAGACCTCGCCGAGGTAGGATTCGGACGCGCCTTCCTGCACGGCGAGGAGCGTCCACCGGTGGCGAAAGTCATTCCACGCGATGGAACCGCCGTGCAGACGGAGCGGCTTGCCCGTGGCGGTGTCCACGGTGGCGAAGCGCGCGGCGGAGGCGGGGCGTTTGCCGCTCCGGATCAGCGCGGTCTCGGCTGGCTGCGTGGTAGGGGGCTGCGCGGCGGTCCATGCATACTTTGCGCCGTCCCACGCGAGTGCTTCGTAGCGAGTGGGATCGAGCACCGCGTCCAGCGTGGCCGCGACGCGAGTGTGCGCAAAAGGGGCGGCGAAATACCAATAGTCGCCGTCGGCGTCGGTCACGCGCACCGCGTTGCCGCGGGGAAAGCGCCACGTTTCCGCGAGGTCGAGACGGGTCTGTTTTTCAAAGAGCCCACTGGCGTCGTCGAAGCGGACGAGACCGTGCTCGGCGACTTCGGCGAGGCTGCGGTGGCGGGAGTAGTGCGCGAGGAGCGCGGGTTTTCCTGCGGCGTCGGGTACCGTGAGCAGACCGAAGAGCCAGACGGGCCCGGGTTCGGTTTCGCGGATCATGCCGCGCACGCGGTCGGGATGCTCGGGGTCGGTGAAATAGCGGAAGTCGAGGCGCTCAGGCGCGGCGTCGAGCGGAGTGGTGGCGGCGGTGGTGCGGAAGTTTCCGAGCGGGTAGTGCGCGAGATTCGTATCGCCCCAGAGCCAGAAAATGCGGTCGCCGTAGGGCACGGCCTGCACGGAATCCTGGCCGAGGACGCCGGCGTTGAGATTCGGCACGGCGAGCGGCGCGGGCTGGCCGAGCAGTGTGCTGTCGCGATAGATCCCCTGCCCGGTCAGCCGCGCGATGCGCTCAGCAATGTTGGTGCGCCGCAGCTTCACTTCCCCCGTCGCGCCTGGCTTCACGTCGAGCCGCACGCCGCGATTTCCGAAGCCATCTTTCTCGCGCTCGTAACCGGGGCTTTCGATCGCAAAGTAGACCTCGCGGTCCATGAGCCCCGGCTCCTGAAATGCGACCCAGCCCGCGCTGTCAGTGACGAACGCGACATCGTTCACCGTGCGCAATTCCACGAGCGGCACGCCGCGCCCGGTCGCCACGTCGATGACGTGAATGCCGAACCAGCGCGCATCCCCACCCCGCGCCGTGCTGCGCGTAACCAGCAGGAGACCGGCGAGCCAGACGCACAGGGCAACGGTGGGGACCGAGCGGAAGGCATTCCGTACGTTCCCAAAGCCCCAATCCGGGAACGAGGTGAAAAGGTTCACCCGTGGACGTTGAACCATTTGCGGCAATAGCCGCATTTCACGTCGCCTCTGGGGGAGACGTCGGCAGCTTCGCCGAGGCGGGCGCCGCAGGCCGGGCAGGTGTAGCCGGTGCCCGACATCGAGTGAGACGGCACGACGGGGGCGCCGGATGCCTGGGGGCGCTTCCCGATGGAACTGAAGAAGAGAAGTCCTCCCATGGCGACGAAGGAGAGTGCGATGAAGCTGCCGACCAGTTTGAAGAAAAGCGGCGGTTCTTCAAACCCTCGCGACATCCACAGGAAGCCGATGACGGTGAGGCCGATACCGCCGAAGACGAATCCGAAGACTCCGCCGATGAAACGGGCAGGGCCGGTGGAAGGTGTCTGAGAGACGCGCATGGCGGGGGCAGTTCGGGACACGCGCCGCGCGCCTTACAATTCGGCGATCTTAACGTTGCAATACTCCACCTTCATCTCCACGCCGGGATGGATCTGGAGGCCGAGCGGGGCGGCACCGGAGAATTTCGGATCGGTATATTCCGATGCTTTCTGTCCATTGATCCAGCAGGTGAAGGTGTCGCCCTTGGCTTGGATGCGGAAGGTGTTCCACTCGCCTTCGGGTTTCAGCAGTGTCTTCGCCTCCTTGGCCTGGCCGGCCTCGGGATACGCGGGTTTCCCGCCGGTGTAAAAGCAGCCGGTCATGTCCACTTTCAAGCTGCCGGAAACGCCGAGCTGAAGCTGGATTTTCGGTTTCCGCATTTCGATGCCGGTGTCGACGCCGCGCTCGGTGGTCGTTTTCCAGCGCACATCAAACTCGATGACAAAGTCGCCGTATTCCTTCTCGGTCCAGAGGTAGTTACCCTTCTTCGTTACGTCGTTTTCGCCGATCAGGATCTCCTTCTCGACCCGCCAGAAGCCTGTCGATTCCTCGGCCTTGAAGCCGGTCAGGTCCTTCCCATTGAAGAGCGGCTGGAGTTTCGGTTCGTCGGCCGGGCTGGTGAGGGTGGCGATGAAAGAGAGGATCAGCGTGAGGGCGAGGGGGCGGAGTTTCATGGTGATGGTGCGGGGGAGATTGAGGGGTATGGCGGAGGGCTGGAAATGACCGCGGATTGCGCGGATTGACGCAGATTGGAATTCTGTAATCCGCGTCAATCCGTGAAATCCGCGGTCATCATTCTCTTCCAACAGAGTTTCTGTCGATCTTCCAAAGGGGGGCCTATTTTGGAGCTTGGAGCAAGCCGCGCGTGTTCATCCAATCCGCGACACGGGCGGGCCAGGTGGTGACGTTGTGCTCGCTCGGGCGCAGGCCGTAGCCGTGTCCGCCTGTGGGGTAGGTGTGGAGTTCAAAGGGGACCTTCTCCCGCTTCAGCGCGAGCGAGTAGAAAATGGGGCCTTCCACGCGGATCGGGTCGTCCTGCGCCATGGCCATAAAGGTCTGCGGGGTCTGCGCGGCGATCTTCAATTCGGGCGCGAGTTCGTCACCTTTATCTTTCTGCGTGAGATAGGCCGGGTAAATCAGGATAGCGAAATCGGGACGGCAGCTCAGCTTGTCCGCGTCGTCGATCGCAGGATAACTGCGGGTCTCGTAGTTGTTGCTCGCATTCGCCGCGAGATGGCCGCCAGCGGAGAATCCAAGGATGCCGATGCGTTTTGCGTCGATGCCCCACTCACTCGCCTTTTGCCGCACGAGGCCGAGGGCGCGCTGCGCGTCCTGGAGCGGGGCGAGCCGGGGCGGCTGATCTTTCCGACCCGGGACGCGATACTTGAGCAGCACCGCATTGACGCCGATGGAGTTGAGCCATTCGCAGATCTCCGTGCCTTCGAGATCGAGCGCGAGGATCGAGTAACCACCGCCCGGGCAGACGACCACGGCTGCACCGGTGTTTTTGTCTTTCGGCGCGGGGTAAAAGGCGATGGTCGGCTTCGAGACGTTGCCGAGCCGGATCACCGGCTTACCGCCGACTTTGTTCGCGTCGGATTTGGAGGTGTCCGCTTCGGGCGGAAGCTCCACCGTGTCGCCTGGAGCCGCGCCGGGCCAGAGTGGGATGGGTTCAAGCGGGGCGGCGAACGCGGCGGTGAGAAGAGCAAGCGAGCAGAGCAGGGGCGCAAAGGGGGAACGCATTGGGCGGAAGAGTGCCGGGTTGACCACGCGGCAGCCACTCTCTTTGGCCCGTTCCGTCACAGAGAAAATCCCCGAACAATTCCTTGCCAGCCATCGATTCCTCACCATACTACGCGGCCCACGAAATACCGATATGACCGAACCTACGAACCATCAGGCGCTCCAGCTGCACGAGAAGGACACGGGTAGCGCTGACGTTCAAGTCGCGCTGCTGACCAAGCGCATCAACGAATTGACCGAACACCTCAAAGGCCACGTGAAGGATCACTCCTCCCGCCGCGGCCTCCTCCAGATGGTCGCCCGCCGCCGCAAGATGCTCGACTATCTGAAGCGGACCGCCAACGAGCGCTACAAGACCGCGCTCGAGAAGCTGGGCCTGCGCCGCTAGTTCTCACACTTTTCCTGAAACTTTGTTCGCCCGCGAGACTCCTCGCGGGCGAACTGTTTCGGCCTTATCCTCTTTTCCACTTTCCGCGCGGCCCGGGGGCGCACGGACTCGTTAGTCAAAACCAACCCCCGAAACAAAGTCCGCCCGGCACCGTTTCTTTCCCGCACTAAAGCGGCCTGGACTTAGCCCCGAGCGCTTCCCCTCATCCTCTTCCTCTTCCTCATCATCTTCCTCCTGCCCCGCGAGCATTGAGGATGATTGCGAGGAAGAGGATGAGGAAGATTCGGCAGGAGCGCTCCGGGCTACGAGCCAGAGCCAGTTTTTTTCCGGGAATGCGGTGTCAGCGGCATTCAGCAAACACATGAGTATTCAAAACGTCACGGTCCACGTCGGACCCGCACCCATCACCATCGAAACCGGCAAGCTCGCGCGCCTCGCCGACGGCGCCGTCACCGTTCGCGCCGGCGAGACCATCATCATGGTCTCGGCGGTCAGCGCCACCACCATCAAGGAAGGCCAGGACTGGTTTCCGCTCACCGTCGACTACCGCGAAAAGGCGGCCGCGGTCGGCAAATTCCCCGGCGGTTACTTCAAGCGCGAAGGCCGTCCTTCCGAGAAGGAAATCCTCACCTGCCGCCTCACCGATCGCCCGCTGCGTCCGCTCTTCCCCAAGGGCTACCTCTACGACACGCAGATCATCGGCGTGCTCCTCAGCGCGGATGGCGAAGTCGATCCCGACATCCTTTTCCTGAATGGCGCCAGCGCCGCGCTCGCGGTCAGCGACATCCCGTTCGCGGGCCCCGTCGGCGCGGTGCGCGTCGGCCGGATCAATGGTGAATTCGTCGCCAACCCCGGCCACAGCCAGCGGGAGTTCAGCGACCTGAACCTGATCTATGTCGGCAATGCGACCGACGTGATCATGATCGAAGGCGAAGGCAACGAAGTGCCGGAGGACGAGTTCGTGAAAGCGCTCGCCTTCGCCCAGGTCGAAGTCTCCAAGATCGTCGCCGCAATCGCCGAACTCGCCGCCAAGGCGGGCAAGGAGAAGCGCCAGGTCTCGCTCTTCACCGTGAAGGACGAACTGATGGAAGTGGCCTACGCCGTCGCGGGTGACCGCATCGAGGCCGCCATTTACAACAAGAGCAAAGTCGCCCGGCAGAAAGCGGTCGGCGCG
>JANPHH010000578.1:0-4003 GCA_031424375.1 Chthoniobacter sp.
CGGCTTCATGCAAAAACCATTCACCTTCCCCGTCCTGCGCGAGAAGCTTCAGAGCATCCTCGGCTGAGCGCCCGCCACTTCTGAACGCGCTTCGCCGGTTGCCTCACCGCAATCTTCACCCGCGTCGGAAGGCGAAGGTGAGGCTGCGGTCGATGCGGGGTGTGGTTAAATGTGGTGCCATGCGGGATGCGCACGGTGTCCCGGAGGGACGATGGAAATTAGCCGGTGGCGTCAGCCACCGGATTGTGGAAAAAATGAATTCGCCCCGGCAGGGACGGTGGAATTCAACCGCCGAGACCACTCCACCGCCCCTCCGGGGCGGGTTCGCCCCGCCGTGCGGTTCCGGTGGCTGACGCCACCGGCTAATTTCCGCTGTCCCTCCGGGACCACAGACTTTGCTGCACCACATTTAATCACACCCGTCGATGCGGATCGGGGATCGCCCGGGCAGGCTTGCCGCAGCCTCCGCCCGCCGGCACACTTTCCCGCGATGAACCTCCTCCTCCCGATCATTCTAGCCGCCACCGCCATGACTGCCTCGACCTTCGCTGCCGACGCCGCATTTTATCTCGGGACCTATACGAAATCCGGAAAGAGCAAAGGCATCTATGTCGGAAAACTAAATACGGAGACCGGCAAACTGGGTCCCGTGGAACTCGCGGGCGAAGCCAAAAGTCCCAGCTTCGTGGCCATCTCGCCGAACGGCAGGAACCTTTACGCTTCGCTCGAAGATGGCGGCGGCTCCGTCGGCGCTTTCACCGTGGAGCCCGATGGCCGGCTGAAGTCGTTGAACGTCCAGCCATCCGGCGGAGCCGGGGCCTGCCACGTCTGGGTCGATGCCACCGGCAAGACCGTATTCACCGCGAACTACGGCGGCGGAAGCATCGCTGCCTTCCGCATTCAGCCCGACGGATCCCTCGGCGAGCGCAGCGCGTTCGTGCAATTCGAAGGCAGCGGTCCGAACAAAGCGCGGCAGGAAAAACCGCACGGTCACTCCATCTATACCGACCCCGCGAATCGCTTTGTCTACTCCTGCGACCTCGGCACCGACCAGGTGTGGATCGTCAAATTCGACGCGGAAAAAGGCGCGCTCTCACCAGCCACTCCGGCCTCCGCCGCCGTCCCGCCCGGCGCCGGCCCACGCCACCTCGCCATCCACCCGAACAGCAAGTTTGCCTACGCCAACAACGAGATGGGCCTCAGCGTCACCGCCTTTTCCCGCGATGAAACAACGGGCGCACTCACCGTCCTCCACACGCTTCCGACCGTCCCCGCCGATGCAGAACGCAAGGGCGTCTCGACCGCCGAGATCTTCACCCATCCCACCGGCCAATGGCTCTACGTCTCCAATCGCGGCCACGACACCATCGCCGTTTACGCCATCGGCGCCGATGGTCGTTTGTCCTACCTCGAGAACGCCCCCGCCGGGGTGAAAGTGCCACGCGGTTTTGCCATCGACCCGAGCGGCAAATGGCTGATCACCGCGGGCCAGAACGACGACCGCATTGCCGTCCTCAAGATCGACCAGACCACCGGCAAACTCTCCGCCACCGATCAATCCGCCGAAGTCGGTTCCCCGGTTTGCGTGCTCTTCACCCGGCCCGCGCACTAGCTTCCGCTCCGACCGTCCGTCGGCGCCGCCTTTTCACCGGGCGGATTCGCAGCCATGCCCGCACCATCCCACCATCCTCGCGATCCCCTGCACGGCGTCACGCTTGCCACGATCGTCACCACCCTCGCCGAGCGCCACGGCTGGCAGGAAATGGCCGATCGAATCCCGGTCCGCTGCTTCCGGTATGACCCCTCGGTGAAATCCAGCCTGACGTTTCTGCGCAAGACCCCATGGGCCCGCCAGCGTGTCGAAGAATGGTTCATCGAGGAACAGCCCGAGCCCGGAAACGACGCACCCGCGGGCGGTTGAACCCCGACCGGGCAATGACCGCGGCTACTTTTGCGGGACGAAGTCGACGACCATGGGTTCGTCGAGGATGGGCTTGAGGACTTCGACGAATGCCTTGTGCTCGGGATGAATGAGGTAGGCGTCGCGGGCTTTGGCATCCTTGAACTTCACGATCCAGACGTGGGTGAAACCTTTGCCCAGGCCTTCGGGGCTGGAGTCGGTGCCCCACTCGATGCTCTCCACTTCGCTAATCTTGCCCTTCAGCGCGGAGAAGCCATCGGTGACGACCTTGATCTGCTCCGGAGTGGCTTCTTTTTTGAATTTGAAATGGACCACGTGGATGACGGGGCCATCGGCGGCGAGGACGGTGGTGGCGAGCATGAGGAAAGCGCGGAGGGAGAATTTCATGATGGCGCGCATGGAAACGAGGGGCGGGAGAAATGACCAATGCAAAATCACGAATCGGGCTGCGGCTGCGGCCCTGCCTCGTGGTTGGTCGCCTTGATCATTGGCCAATCGTCGTTGCTCATCTACTCCTCCGCCATGTCCCTCGCTCATCTTCTCGCCGAACCTGCCACTGACCCGACGCCGATCTACCGCTACCGTGACGCCATCGTCTCGGCGGATCTGCTGGGGGCGGCGATCGCGCACCTCGATCTCTTCACGT
The DNA here is from genome assembly GCA_031424375.1 of Chthoniobacter sp. Classification (GTDB taxonomy): domain Bacteria; phylum Verrucomicrobiota; class Verrucomicrobiia; order Chthoniobacterales; family Chthoniobacteraceae; genus Chthoniobacter. The sequence continues at coordinate 2,568 of JANPHH010000578.1, forward strand.
GGCTGGCGGATCATCCGTCGACGCTCGGCGCGATCTGCGCGCAGTTTCAGACGCACATCCGGCCGACGGATGTGATGATGACGCTCTTCACCGCGATGGGGCTGATCACGCAGGCGGGCGGGTGCTTTCACCTGACGCTGCGCGGACGCGAACATCTGGTGGGCGGCTCGCAGTGGAATCTGGCGCCCTACTTCATCTCGCTGAAGGATCGACCGCAGACGGCGGACATGCTGAAGGTGCTCCGGACGGGGAAGCCGGCGAACTGGGGGAGTTACGACCACCAGGCCTGGGCGCAGGCCATGGAGCGGGAAGACTTTGCGCAGCACTTCACGGCGGCGATGGATTGCCGCGGGGTTTTCCTCGGGCAGGCGCTGGCGAAGGCGCTCGATCTCGGCGGACGCACGGCGTTGCTGGATGTGGCGGGCGGCTCGGGCATCTATGCGTGCGCGATCGTGGCCCGGCATCCGCATCTGCGGGCGGCGGTGCTCGAGCGTCCGCCAGTGGATCGCATCGCACGGGAGGCGATCGCGAAGCAGGGCGGTAGTGATCTGGTGAACGTGATCGCGGGAGATATTTTCAAGGACGTGTGGCCGGCGGGCTACGACGTTCATCTCATCTCGAATGTGTTGCACGACTGGGAGGAGCCGGAGGTGCTCGATCTCCTGCGGAAGTCGCACGCGGCGTTGCCGCCGGGCGGGCTGCTCATCATCCATGACGCTTTCATCAATGCCGAAAAGACGGGACCGCTGCACGTCGCGGAATACTCGGCGCTGCTGATGCAGATCACGGAGGGAAAGTGCTACTCGGTGGGCGAATACCGGCGCTATCTCGCAGAGACGGGCTTCGAGTGGCGCGAGCATCGGGACACCGCGGCGGCCCGCGGATTCATCCTGGCCGAGCGCCTGTAACGACGGTGTCTGCGAGGGTGGAATGGGATCAAAGGAAGCATGTCATCCCGAGCGGAGTGTAACGAAGCCGAGGGACCTCGGAGTGCGGGACGGTCGACGATCCTCCGGAGGCCGAGGTCCTTGGTTGCGCAGAAACGCCCCACAGATCCGCGTCCGCTGCGGAGTTCGGCGCGTGGTGAAAACATCACGCGGGGGATGAAACACAAATTCCCCTTTGCACCGCAGCCGCGAGATCACTACGAATCTCGTTCACTCCTCCATGTCAGAATTCTCCGTCGCAGTCATCGGCGCTTCGCAAGACCGGCGTAAATACGGGAACAAAGCGGTGCGTGCATATCTCGAGAGCGACTACACCGTTTTCCCGATCAACCTGAAGGAGGCAACCATCGAGGGGCAAAAGGCGTATCCGAAATTAAGCGCCATTGTTGCGCCGATTGATTTTGTGAGCCTTTATGTTCCGCCTGCCGTGGGTTTGAAGTTGCTGCCTGAGATCGCAGAGATCGGGCCCCGTGAGCTGTGGCTCAATCC
>JANPHH010000579.1:0-8573 GCA_031424375.1 Chthoniobacter sp.
TGGAGAAGCTGCTCGAATTGCTCAAGGAGCACGAGGACAACGTGCGGATGCGCGCGAAGATCGAACTCGATACGCACGACTCGAAGCAAGTGATCGCGGCGACGCAGAAGTGGGAGAAGGCGCTCGATAAAAAGGATCCGAACTACGAGCACCACCGGCTCGAAGCGCTCTGGGTCCACCAGTGGCACAATGTAGTCAACGTGGCGTTGCTCGCTGACGTGCTGAAATCCCCGGAGCCCCGCGCCCGTGCGCAAGCCGTCCGCGTGCTCACCTACTGGCGCGATCGCGTCCCCGGCGCGCTCGACCTCGTGGGCGCGGCGATCAAGGATCCGGCGCCTCGCGTGCGGTTGGAAGCAGTGCGCGCGTTGAGCTTTTTCAAAGGTCAGGACACCGCGAAGGCGATCCAGTTGGCGATGCTCGCCGCGCCGGACAAGGACTACTACATCGACTACTGCTTTAAGGAGACGATGAAGCAACTGACCTCGCTTCCCGAGGGCAAGGAGACGCTGGCCAAAGATGTGATGCTCCAGGCACGCCTGCGCACCCAACCCGATGCGAAGTACGGCCCCACCGACAAGAAACTCTCCAAGGACGACACCAAGCTCTACAACCTCGGCAAGGAAGTCTTCAACCGCGAGGCGCACTGCGTGACCTGCCATCAGGCCGATGGCAAGGGTGTGGAAAATACCTATCCGGGTCTCGCGAATAGCGAATGGCTGAAGGGCGACGACGACCGGGTGATCAAGATCGTGCTCAAGGGGCTCTATGGGCCGCTGAAATTCCAAGGCAAGGAATACGGCCCGGCCAAAGGCACGCCGCCGATGATGGGTTTCGCCGGTCTGCTCAAGGATGAGGAAGTCGCCGCGGTGATCACCTATGTTCACCAGTCATTCGGCAACAATCTCCCGGCGGTGAAGCCCGAAAAGGTGAAAGCCATCCGTGAAGCGACCAAGGATCGCAGCATGTTCTATATGGTGGATGAGATCCTGAAGGAGCATCCGCTCGAGGCGAAGAAGTAGCGCAGGCGCGGGTGCGGCGACCGACTGCCGTCTGCGGCGACTCGCCGAAGGCGTCACGGAGCGCGGCGATTGCCGAATCAGTCGCCCGCACGGAATCCACGCCGCTCGTGCTTTGCGGCGGGTCGCCGCGAAGCGCACGCGAGTCGCGTGCTCCACCCGGCGCCGGATCTTCTGCCGCGCGTTCCTCTTTCTCCGCCCGATGGCCTCTGGTATGCACTGATGCGCATGAGCCCCTGCCCCGCCCACCGCATTCTTTGTTTTGGCGAAGTCCTTTGGGATTGCCTGCCCACGGGCCGGCTCCCGGGCGGCGCTCCGCTCAATGTCGCCTATCATCTTTCGCGCCTCGGCGCCGACCCACGGATGATCTCCGCCGTGGGCGCCGATGCCCTCGGCGACGAGATCCTCAGCTATCTCACCGCGCGCGGCCTGAGCACCGAGTTCATCCACCGCCAGCGGCGCCTGCCGACCGGCGTCGTGACCGTCTCGCTGACGAAAAGCGGGCAGCCCTCTTACACCATCGAGGAAGGGGTCGCGTGGGATGACATCGCGGGTGCCGGTGAATGGCGCGCTGCCGTGCCCGGCGCGGAGGCGCTGATCTTTGGCTCACTCGCCGCGCGCACCGCGGCAAATCGCGGCGCGCTCGATGAACTCCTCGCCACGCCGAATCTCCTCCGCGTGATGGACGTGAATCTCCGCGCTCCGTTTGACGAACGCGACCACGTCCTCTCGCTCGCCACTCGTGCTGACTGGCTGAAACTCAACGAACACGAACTCGCCAAACTCAGCGCCCGCGCACCCGGACCAGGAGAGTGGGCGGAAAGTCTCCGCCCCGCGATCGAAGTGCTCGCCGACGCCACCGACTGCCGCCGCATCTGCGTCACCGGCGGCGAACGCGGAGCCGCCTCGTGGAACGACGGCACGCTGATTCACGCCGCCGCCCCCGCGATCACCGTCGCCGACACCATCGGTGCCGGTGACGCCTTCACGGCGGCCTTCGTTCTGGGTCTGCTCAACGCGCCCGACGAAGGCTACGCGATCCTCGAACGCGCCTGCGCGCTCGGTGCCCTCGTCGCCTCACTACCGGGTGGTCAGCCAGATTACGTGCTGACCTAAGGCTCCCTCCATTGCACTCGCGAAGCCGGACCGTTTCGACTGCCGCTCCGGGCAGTTACAAGAGCTGGTCCAGCCGCTGCTGGCTGAAGCCTTCCAGCCGCTCCGGGCCGACGAGGATCAGCGGCACACCATGGCCGCCGAGCTTTTGAAATGCGGCCCGTGCTTCTGGTGAGGAGTTCACGTCGTGCTCCTCGTAGGGCACGCCTTTTTTCGCGAAGTAGGATTTCGCCATCTTGCACGCCGGGCAGGTCGCGGTGGTGTAGATCACCACCTTTCTACCCCCCGGCGCAGTGGAGCCGCTAACCTGGCGGGCACGCAGATCCTGCAGCGTCTCAAGTTCGAGGCGCGACGCGGCGATTTCGTCCTTCGCCGCCTGGCGCGCCGTGTTGTGCGATTGGTATTCCGCGACGGCACGATTGAAAGCGTCCACCGCTTGGGCGTCCCCCTGCTTGAGCATTTTGCGCTGCTCGGTGAGGGCGGTGAATTCCTGCACGAGAAGCTGGCCGTCGTGCGCAAATTTTGCGTCGAGCTGCTCGAGTTTGGCCCGCTGTTTTGCAATCTGCTCGTCCACGTTCCCCGCGGCTTGCGCAGACTGCATGGCGAAGCCATTGGCTGGGAGTTGGAAGTCTTTGAGGTTTCGCAGCTTGGTGATCCCGACGCGCACCGCCGGGGACGTGGCGAGACCAAGCGCGACCAAGCCGCACCCGGCGAGGCTGACGAACAGCCCTTTCTTTGCCTCCGCCCAGTGCATGACCGTGAAGACGAAATTGGCCAGCGGGAGGAAGAGCACCGCGAGGCCCCACAGGACGCTCTGCCGAAATGCGGCAACAATCGTCATGATGCCGCCGATCCCCGCTGCGAGACAACCGATGACGATGAAGGTTAGGGTGCGCGCTTCCATGGAGGTCCCTACGCAAAAGCAGGCGGCAAACCACGCCGCCCCCCTTTTTTTGCAGGTGCGCTTCCGGAGAATGGCAATGGGCGTGGCAAATTTGCCAGATCTGCGGTAGCGTCGCCGCCCCATGAGCCCCCTTCGAGTCCCTCTCCTCGTGCTGCTCGCGCTGGCGATCCATCCGCTCGCTGCCGAGCCCATTCCCGAGGCCGATGGCATCATGCTTCCCCGCCATCGGGTGAATCTCAGCATCGCCGTGGAGGCCCGCCTCCGGGAGGTTTCCGTCGAGGAGGGGCAGAAAGTGAAGCGCGGCGACGTGCTCGGCATTCTCTACACGGAATCCGAGGAACTCGACACGAGCCGGGCGGCGGCGCAGTTGAAAAAGGCGGACTTCCATTTCAAATCCAAGGCGAAGCTGAAGGAGACAAAATCCCTCGCGGAAGTGGAGATGCTGGGCGCGGAGGTCGATCTCGAACTCGCGAAAATCGAAGTCGAACGGTCGCAGGCGGTCCTGCGCGACAAGACGCTTGCCGCACCGTGGGATGGCATCGTCCTGCGGGTCCTCAAAAGCGCGGGCGAAACCGTGAACCGAGGCGAGAAGGTGATCGAACTCATCGACTACTCCACGATCTACGTGGACGTCTATCTCGACGCAAAGCACCTCGCTTCCGTGAAGCCGGGACAGGAGGCAAAAGTGACGGGAGAAGCGATCGGGCCCGCGAAGGCGACTGCGACCGTGCTGATGGTCGATCCGATCGTCGAGCCCGGCAGCGGGCTCAGCCGCGTTCGGCTGAAGATGGAGAATGCGGACCTGCGGATTCCCACCGGGCTCCCGGTCAAGGTGCAGTTTGCACCGTCAGAACTCGCGGCCAGAAACTAGCGGTCATGCGCGTTTCTCCAGACAAGAAACGCGACCTTGCTCGTGCTTCGGGCAGGATGAATCTCGATCAACTCCGCGCCCTCTGGGACGGCCACTCCCGGGTCGTCTACGCCTACCTGCTGCGGCTGACCAGGAATGAGGCTGACGCCGCCGACTTCCTTCAGGAGCTATTCTGCCGCCTCGCCCGGCAGCCCGAACTGGTCGCAAGGCTCAGCACTGGAGAAGCGCGCGGTTACCTCCTCCGGCTCGCGCACAATTCCGTGGTCGATCAGGTGCGGCGCTCGAAGACCCGCGAGCGCGTCTTCGAGAAGATCTCCGTGGCATGCGCCGGCGACGTGGCGACGAACGAAGGGCCCGACGAAGCGCTGCTCCGGCGCGAACTGCTCGCCGCGCTCGACGAACTTCCCGAGGAACAGCGCGTGATCGTCCATGGCCGGCTCTGGAAAATGCGCACCCTGGACGATCTCTCCCGCGAACTCGGCATTTCCATCAACACCGCCGCAAGCCGCTATCGCTATGGCGTAGACAAGATGCGCGCCCGTCTTCGTTCGCTCTACGAAGACTTCGCACCGCGGGCTTCGACCAACTCAATCCAACCATGAAAAAGAACTCGAAGATTCCATTCAGCAATCGCACGACCGAAGAGCCGATCATCCGCCCGCTCGAGCAGCGTCGCGTTCCTTCCGCCACCGGCGCCGCCTTTGCGCTGCCGCTCCCTCCGGAGGAAGCCGATGTGCTTCCCGTCGACGAAGTCCCGGCTGGTTTCGGAGGCGAGGCCACCGTTGAGGGAGAAGTCGACCCGGTCTTCGTCGTTGATCCGCTGCCGATCGATTTCGACGATGTCGTCGATGGAGTCGACGCGGGTGTAGGGGAATTCGTGATCGATGAGGGAGTGGTCGAGGAGTTCAACCCGGACGTGATCTTCTACACGCTCTTTGAAGGCGGTCTCGGTATGAACGGCGAAGTGATCCCGTTCGAGGGTGAGGTGATCGGCTGTGGGGGGATTGGCGATGGCCTGCCGCTCGGGGTAGGAATCCTCGGCGGTGCCGAAGAGATCGGCGACGGAGGAATGATCGATTACGGGTCTGCCTTCGATGACAACGGAGACATTATCGTTTTCGAAGGTGGCGTGATTGGCTGTGGCGGCATCGGTGATGGGCTGCCGCTCGAGGGGGAAATCCTCGGGGGTGACGAAGGGATCGGCGACGGCGAAGTGATCGGTGAAGTGCCTGCCTTCATCGACAAGGACGGCGACGGCCACGACGACGTGACCGGGGAGAGCCTCGAGGTTCCGATCTATGTCACGAATGACATGCTTAAGGATAGCGACGGGGCGATTTTCGTTCACACCAGCGCGAATGGCGGCGGGATCAACCCCGAGATCTACTACTCAGCGGCCGGCGGACCGGCGCCCACGGCGGGTGGCGATCCAGAGGTCACGCCCGACACCGCTGGCGTCGATCACTCACCGGCGTCCGCGCACCACGATGTCGCTGAACACGCTCCGGCGGTCACCGCGGCGCAGGGCAGTTCCGTGGAGATCGCATTTGCAGTCGATAGCGCCACGCCGTCCGTCGTGCTCCCGGCGAGCAGCGGGCACGAGATTACTCCTTTCGACGGGGTGAATGTGCCGGCGACTCCGGTCTCCGACTTTGGCTCGATCAGCCATGACTTCGCAGCCCACGAGTTCCCCGTTGCGCCCGTCGTCTTCGGCAGCACCAGCGTGGACCCGGTCTCCGCTGGATTCGAAGCCACGCACGGTGACTTCGCGGTCGATGCCTGGGTTCCGGTCATCAGCGCGAGCACCGAAATCGTGACGCACGTCGACGTTCTCAGCGCGGAGACGGCCCACGAGCACGCCGAGGTCGTCGCCCCGGCCGACGCCGGCGCGGCGGCACTTCAGGACCACACCCTCCACAGTGGCGCGGCGATGGCTGCGACGGGCGCCGCGCTCCTGAGCCGCGACCCGAAAAAGCGCGAGGACAAAGAGCAGGCTTAACAGACGGCTCGATTCGAGCGATCATCCGAAGCGGGAGGTGCCAAAGGGCGCCTCCCGCTTCCGCTTGTCTTAACCACCCCATGCTTGCCTTCGGCACTGAGCTACCTCCCACTCATCCCGAGCCTCAAATCCTCCCCGAGATCGAGGTGCCGGCGAGCTGGCTTCGGCTCGGTCTGCAGGCCGGCGAACCGGATTTTTTTGAAAGGCTGCTCGCTCATCTCATCGAGCAAAGTGGCGCGACCGCCGGCGGTCTGTGGCTCATCGTCCGCACCGCCAAGGGCAATGGCCTCGCTTGGAAAGCAGGCCGCGACCTCCCTCATGACGACCCGGCCTGGACCGCCTGGATCCGCGAGCGGGTGCGCGATCTCGTCGCTTCCCGGAAACCGCTCCGCCTGCCCCACGGCCCGAACGGCGCGCCCTCCGATCCGTGCATCTTCGTCCCGCTGGTCTGGGAACGCGCCGGCCTCGGCGTGGTGCTGCTCTCGGGCCCCGATCTGAGCGTCCCGGCGGTCGCGCGTCTCGGCACGCTCGCCGGCTGGGCCACGCGGCTCCACGTCCGCCAGCCGCACACTCCGTCCGGCACCATGGATCAGGCGTGCGCCGATGCCCTGCTCGCCAGCGCGCACTCGGCGGATTGGCCGGGAATTCTCGCCGCGCATTTCCGCCGGCAGAGCGGCGCATGGCGCGCGAGCCTGCTTCGCGAGCGCCAGGATCGCTGGCGGATGATCGCCGTCTCCGGCGTGCGCGAGGTGAAACGCCGAACCGCCGAATCACGTGCGATCGAAGACGCTTTCGCCCGGCTCAGCGTGCCTCAACCGGTCGCGAAGGGCAGCGCGCCGGGCGAGCGCACGATGCTCGCGCTGCGTTTTGAAAAAGCCGCAGGATGGGGCCTGTTGCTCGAGTTTGAAAAAGGCGCGGCCAACGATGAAGCCCACGTGCGCCACGGGCTGGCGGGCCTCCTGCAAGTCGGCGAGCGCGTGCTCCCTCAAGTGCACGAACACGGCTGGCGGCTCAGTGTCGCCCGCCGGCTGCTCGACCCGTCCAGCGCGACTGGCCCGCGCGGCAGCCGCTGGGTGCTGGCGGGTCTCGGCGTGGTCGCGCTGATCGCCGCATTTTTCCCGGTGAGCGAAACATTCGACGGTGAATGCGAACTTCAACCCGCCCAGCGCTTCACCGTCGTGAGCGAGGTCGAGGGCCGCGTGAAATCGATCGCCGCGCAGGAAGGCGCGCTCGTTCGCACCGGCGAGACGCTCGCCGAACTCGACGCTTCCACGCTCAAGACGCGGCTGGAGGTAGTGCGTGAACTTCGCGAGGAACAGGAAGCGCAAGCGCGGCGCCACCAGGGGCTGCAGGACATGACCAGCTACCGCCTCGCGAAGCTGAAGTCCGAGCAACACGCGCAGGAGGAGACTTCGCTTCTGGAAGACATCCGCCGCTCCACGATCGTCGCGCCGATCGACGGCAAGGTGCTCACCAAGGATCTCGCGCAAAAGCAGGGCACCGTGCTCCGCCTCGGCGACACGCTCTGCGAAGTGGGCGCGCTCAACGCGTGGAATCTCCAGATCGCGTTGCCCGAGGAAGATCTCGACACCTTCCTCCACGCGCTCGCCCGCCGCGGCTCGCTGCCCGTCAGCTACCGGCTCAAGGCAGGTTCGACGCTCCGCCTCTCCGCCGAGGTGAGATCCGCGCAGCAAGTCAGCCAGATGGCCTATCCAGTCGAGGGGCGGAACGTCGTCTACGTCACCGCGCCCGGCGTCGCCATTCCGGAGGAGTTGCTGCGCGAGCTGCGGCCCGGCTTCTCCGGTCGGGCGAAGATCGAAGGCACCCGGCGGCCGTGGGCTGCGATCCTCACTCGGCGGGTCGTGCAGTTCGTGCGCCTCCACTGGTGGCTGTGAATTCCGAGCCGGCCAGTTCCGCCCGGCGCATCGGCGTCGCGCTACGTGGCGATCTCCAGGTCGTCCATCAGCGGCGGCATGGGGAAGATCATGCCGTGATCAAGGATCCTCACTCGCTGCGCTTTTTCGAAATGTCGTGGCCGGACTTCAACCTCGCCTCCTGCCTGCAGCAGGGCGCGACGCCGCCGGAGATCGTCGCCGACTGGCGCCGGCAGATGCCTGCGCTGTGCGCCGGGCAGGATGACGCCGCGCTCGAACGCCGCGCCGAACGCCTCTGCGAGGCCGTGCACCGGCTCGGGCTTTGCGAAGACAGCAGGCCCGCGCGGTCCGCCGCACCCGCCACACTCGGCTGGACCGCCTGGCTCAGTCGCGGGGCGCGGCGGGTCAGCGCGCCGATGTTTGTCCGCGTGCGCCTCTTCGATCCCGATGAATTCCTCACCCGCTTCGTCGCACACTGGCGCCCGATTTTCTCCCGCACCGCCGCCATCGTGGCCGCCGCCTTCGTGCTCGTCTCCCTACTCGCGTGCCTCGGCCAGCTCGATGAGATGCGCCTGCACAGCGAGTGGTTCGCGGTGGGGCAGAACGTCCTCGCCCTTTACCTCGGCATCCTCGTGCTCAAGGTCATCCACGAGAGCGGCCACGCGCTCGCGTGCAAGGCGCTCGGGGGCCACGTGCATGAAGTCGGCGCGCAACTCCTCGCGTTTCATCCCACGTTCTTCGTCGATGTGTCGGCGGTCGAGGCGATGACCAGCCTCGTCGGCGACAGTCTGTTCTC
>JANPHH010000580.1:0-11948 GCA_031424375.1 Chthoniobacter sp.
CATGGACAAGCAGGTCGGCGAGATCGTCGCGGAGGTGGAAAAGCTCGGGCTGAGCGAGAAGACGCTCATCATGTTCTCCGGCGACAACGGCACGGCACTCAGCTACCCGAGCACCATCGGCGGACGCATGATCAACGGCAAAAAGGCGTCCATGCTCGAAGGCGGTTCGCGCGTCCCGCTCATCGCGAGTTGGCCCGGAACGACGCCCGCCGGGAAGGTGAGCCGGGACATCGTGAACTTCACCGACATGCTGACGACCTTCGCGGAACTCGGCGGCGCGAAACTTCCAGAGGGATTCAAATACGACAGCCGGAGCATCGCCCCGCAGTTGCGCGGGGAAAAAGGCACGCCGCGCGAGTGGGCCTACGTGCAGCTCGGCGCGAAGTGGTTCGTCCGCGAGCAGGGCTGGAAGATGAACGAAAGCGGCGAACTCTTCGACATGAGCGATGCCCCATTCGTCGAGAAACCCGTCGCCGCCACGGCTGACACCGATGCGAGCAAGGCCGCCCGCGCCCGGCTGACCGCCGTGCTCGCGGAACTCAACCCGGCCGGCGGGAAGACGGACGGCGCTGGCGGGGCGGGCAAGGGTGCCAAGGGAAAGAAGGGTGAGCGGAAAATGAAAAAAGCTGCGCAGGAGACCAAGCCCGCGGCGCAGTAAGCAGCGAAGGCATTCACTCCCCCGATCCGAGGTGAAGCTTTTCCAAATCCTCCTCGCAGCGTCGTTCGTTCTCGCCGGCCAGATGCACGCCGCCGACGCGAACCTTCGCCGCGCTCGCGGGCGCCGCCTTGCCGGCCGGTCGTAAGATCGACGGCCACAGCCTTGCCCCGCAACTGCGCGGCGAAAGAGGCCAGCCACGCGTGTGGGCCTACGTGCAACTCGGCGACAGACGTGATGTCGGCAGCCCGCGCTGGAAACTCACGGGCACGGGCGAGTTTTTCGACATGAAGGAGACAGATCAGGACTCACATCATCTTTCAAAAAAAGGGAGACCCTCGGAGGCGAGCGTTAGGTCTCGGGTAGGATGGGCGTCCCGCCTGAAACGCACTTCGCAGGCAACCCGCAAGGCCGCGACGCAAGATGCGCCGCTCGGCGGGCAGTATGCCCACCCTACCCGGAACCCACCCTTCGGCCCGCCGGCAGTCTCATGGTTTTTTGAAAGATGGGATCAGAAGTTCCACTGGGCTCGCTCGCTCGGGGTGCGGGCGGATTTCATCAGCGCCGTGGCTTTGGCTACAATGTCGGGGTGCTCGGCGGCCACGTTGGTTTTCTCCGCGGGGTCGGTCTTGAGGTTGTAGAGTTCGGGCACGGAGTCGGGCGCCTTTTTCGCGCCGTTTCGGATCGCCTTCCACTCGCCGAAGCGCACGGCCTGCGCGCTGCCGCCGCTGTGATACTCCCAATACAAGTGATCGTGCTGCTTCTGCCCCGGCTGACCGAGGAGCGTGGGAAGAATGCTGATGCCATCGATCTCGGCGGGCGGCGTGGTCCCGGCGAGATCGCAGAAAGTCGGCATCAGGTCCCAGAAGGCGCCCAGGTGATCGCTGGTGCTGCCCGGCTTTACGTGGCCGGGCCAGCGGGCGAGGAAGGGTGTGCGGATGCCACCTTCATAGAGGTCCTGCTTGTAACCACGCAGACCGCCGGTGCTGCCAAAGAAGACCGGATCGGTGCCGGAGAGTGGGAAGACGGCGCCATTGTCGCTGGAGAAACAGACCAGCGTGTGGTCGTCGAGCTTGAGGTCCCTCAGCAAGTCGAGCAACCGGCCGATGTCGCGATCGAAGCGGGTGATCATCGCCGCGTAAGTCGCGCGCGGCTTTTCGCAATCCGCATAGTGCTTGGTGTTGCGGTAGGGCGTCTCGGGCCACTGGTCCTGGTATTCGGCGAGCGAATCGTCCGGCACCTGCAGCGAGAGGTGCGGCACGGTGGAGGCGAAGTAGAGAAAGAAAGGCGCGTCCTGGTGCGCCCGCACCCAACTCAGGCCGTCGTTGCCAATGAGATCGGACGAGTAGGTCTTGCCCGATGGCGGAATTGCGCCGCGCATGCTGGGATCATAGGACGGGTTCCCATCGAGTGTTTCCTTCGCGTTGTCGCGCCAGAGATACGGCGGGTAGAAGGTATGGGCCACCCCCTGGCAGAGGTAGCCGTAGTGGTGATCGAAGCCAAAATCCAGCGGGCTGCTTTTGTCCTCCGGCATGCCCAGCCCCCACTTGCCGACGATCGCCGTCGCGTAACCGGCCTTTTTCAAAAGCTGCGCGACCGTGACGGTTCCTGGCGGCATCGGCACCTGCCCCTCGTCGGTCGGCGAGCGTTGCGCATTGTTGCGGATGACGGAATGCCCGGTGTGCCGGCCGGTCATCAGCGTGCAGCGACTCGGCGCGCACACCGAGTGGCCCGAATAGAAGCCGGTAAAGCGCATTCCTTCGGCGGCGATTCGGTCGATGTTCGGCGTTCTGATTTTCTGCTGCCCATAGGCGCCGACATCGCCGATGCCGAGATCGTCGGCGAGGATGAAGATGATGTTGGGCTTGGAATGCGGCCGGGTGTCGTCGGCCTGGAGCGCGGCAGGAATCAGCAGCAACAGACTGGCCAACCCGGCGAGTGAGGCGGTGGGTTTCATGGCTTCCGCTTCGACCGCGAAGGACTATCTCGTGCGCGAGACGAGCTTGAGCAGGTCGTCGCCGCTCATCCGGGAGGCGGCTTCGTGCGGACACGCGGCGACGCAGCGTGGCTTGGGGGTGGCGCGTTCGCCCTCGGCGTCGCACTGGTCGCACGTGGCAGCCTTCGGGCGCGAGACCATGAACATGTTTCCGTCTGCATCGGAATCGGCAAGCGGGATCGGATTGCGGCCATTGGGCACCATGAAGATGCTGCCGTAGGGGCAATTGGCGGCGCAGAGGCCGCAGCCGATGCAGTGATCCTCGATGACGATCTGCTGGTGCCGCCCGCGGTGGATGGCGTCCACCGGGCAGCCGACCATGCAGTGCGCGAAGGTGCAGGAGCGGCAGGAGGTGGCGACCATGAAATTCTCGAAGCGCAGGCCGTCGCGCAGGAGTCGGGTGATGGGGAAGCCGTGGGATTCGCTGCCGTGCTGTTCGATGCAGCCCTTGGTGCATTCGTCGCACCGGGTGCAGAGGTCCATGTCGAGCAGGAGGATGCTGCGGCCTTCGTAGAGACCCTGTTCGACGTATTCGCCGAGGAGCGGGCTGGCGAATTGATCGTTGCGCAGGCGATGGATGGCCTGCTCGATAAGGCGGCGGCGGAGCGCGGGAAAACGGCGCACCATCTCGAGGAAGTCGACGCGGCTGAGGCGGGCGAGTTCCACATGGCCGAGCGCGGTACAGGTGGCGGAACGGATCGCGGTGGGCATGCCCGCGGCCAGGTCGTCGCCCGCGCGGATGAGCGACTGCTCGATGCCGAGGTCGATCTCCTCGATCGGGCGGTGCATGTCGTCGGGCGAGATGGAGAGGAGGCCGATCTCGCCGATCACGGAACCGGGGCCGGGTGGGACGACTTTGGCTTCGGCGTTGTAGCGCGCGAGGCTGACGCGCACGTTGCCGAGGCGGACGAGATACATCTCATTCACGGGATCGCCCTGGCGGAAGACGAGTTGCCCGGGGCCGACTTTGACGAATGAAATGCGGTCGCGGAGGAATTCGACGACCTTGCCGAAGATCTCGCTGGGAAGATCGCGGAAGAGGGAACTGCCCTGGAGGGCGAGATCGAGGGCGCGGGTGCGGTATTCGCGCTCGAAGGTGGCACGCTGGCTGGGCAGGCGCAGGAGGCGGTCGAGGACGTTGCGGCGGACTTCCCAGACTTCGCTGGCTTCGAGTGCCACCACGTCGGCGGTGCGGGCGGTGCCGGTGAGGCAGGCCATTTCACCGACGACGAGGTTGTCACGGGTGAGTTCGCCGCGGAAGACGGCGAGGTCGCGGTCGTGGCGGGCGCCGACGGCGGCGCTGGTCTGGTCGCGGCGCACGATCGCTTCGAGGCGGCCGCTTTTGATGATGAAGGCGGTGTTGCCCGGGTCGCCCTGGCGGAAGAGCACCTCTTTCGGCGCGAGGTGCCGGCGGACGACGAGGCCTTGCTGCCAGAGGAGGAATTTGGGCGGGATGCCGGCGAAGTCGGGGTCGACGGCGAGGATGGAAGCGGGGACGATTTCGGCGCGGCCTTTGCGCGCGGGGAGTTTGACCTGGGCGATGGGCTTGAAGGTGATCGCGGTGGTGGGGCAGGAGACCATGCACTCGCCGCACTGCACGCAGCTCGACTTGCCCATCGCGTCGTTCATGTCGAAGCCGATGCCGGCGTTGGAGCCCTTGCCGGTGCGGCCGATGACCTGGTTGTCCATGACTTCGCCGCAGGCGCGCACGCAGCGGTCGCAGAGGATGCACGCGGCATGATCGATCATGAAGACCGGCGAGGAGGCGTCGAGCTTGCGACGGCCGCGCTGCGGAGCGGTCTCGGGCGGCGGGGCGTTGAGCAGCGGGTTCTTGAAGCGGGTGGCGTCGGCGCCGACGCGGGTGGTGACCTGGCCGAGTTCGTTGGCGGCGGCGAGCTCGGTGGCGAAGTCGGGGAGGAGCGCGGGCCGGAGATGATCGGCGGCGAGGAGGGAGGTGAGAACCTCGACGCTCTTGCGGACGCGTTCGCCATCGGGCCCCGGATCTTTCATGGTGAACACTTCCATGCCCGGTTTCACCTGATGCTGGCAGGCGGGGAGGAGTTTGCGCTCGGCGGAACGTTTGCCGCGCTTTTGCCCATAGACCTGCACGGTGCAGAGCCGGCAGACGGCCACCGGCTGCATGTGCGGCTGGTGGCAGAGGATGGGGATGGGGATGCGCTGTTCGTCGCCGGGTTCGTTGACGTAGAGCTTCACCGCGGCGTCGTAGATGGTGGTGTAGCGCGGCGTGGTGCGCCCATCGACATCGAGGATGATATTGCCATTGGCATCCTTCTGCGGCTCGGCGAGTGGGACGGTGACGGGCTGGCCGTCGATCTGCATGTTGACGATCTTGTCGTAGTCGGACTCGGTGGGGGCATCGAGCCGGACGAGCTGGCCGCTGATGTCGCGGCTGAAAAGTCCCTCGTCGTCATCCCGCGCTAACGGGGCATCTGGTTCGAAATCGATCGGCATGGCGGCAGGGATTTAGGCTTTGAGAAAGGCAGCGACGTCTCCGGGGAAAAAATTGATCGCGGTGCGCAGCGGCATGGGCACGGAGCGGCCGAGGCCGCAGATGGAAGAGAGTTCGATCGCCTTGCAGAGATCGGTGATGAGCGGAGTGAGTTCCTCGTCCCACTCGTGGGCGGAGATATTCCCGGCGAGGAGATTGCTGCCGAGCGTGGCGAGCTTCTGGGAACCGATGCGGCAGGGGACGCATTTGCCGCAGGATTCATTGCGGTAGAATTCGAGGGAGTTCACGGCTTCCACGGCCATGTTTCGCTCCTGCGAATAGGCGACGATGCCGGCGCCGAGCGCTTGCGTGGGGCTGAGCGCGCGGAAGAGATTGAGTTCGAGTTCGAGTTCGAGGATATCGAGTTCGGTGGTATCGACGGCCAGACCGTGGCGGGCGGCGAAGGCTTTCCATGCCTCGTTCTTGGCGAGGTTCCGCGGGAGCCCGAGCGGCGCAGTGAGGAGGCGCGGGAGGAAGCCTCCGGAGGGGCCGGAGGGGGCGAAGGCTTTGAGTTCGCAGCCGGGGGCCATGCCCTGGCAGTATTCCTCGCCGTAGATGAGGTCGCGGAGCTGGAGGCCCATCGGCACTTCGTAGACACCGGGGCGCTGCACATCGCCGGAGATGGAGAAAAGTCGACGACCCTTCCAGGTGTTGACGCCCTCGGCGGCGTAGGTGTCGCCGCCCTTGACGATGATGTAAGGCGCCCAGGCAAAGGTTTCGACATTGCTGACGAGCGTGGGCAGGTCGTCGAGCCCGTTGGTCTCGAGCTTGGGCGGCATGTTGCGGGGCTCGCCGCGCCGATCGGACATAGCCTCGATGAGCGCGCTCTGTTCCCCGCAGATGTAGCCGCCGGGACTGGTAAAGACGGAGACGGGGAAGCGGCGGCCGAACTTCGTGGCGCTGTCTCCACACAGGCCGAGTTGCTCGGCGCGGCGGATCTCCTGTTCGCAAGCGGCAATCTGCTCCGGGTACTCGTGCCGGATGTAGATGAAGCCCTCGGTCGCCTCGGTGATCAGGCCGGCGAGGAGCACGCCTTCGACGACGAGATGCGGCTGATTGAGCAGGAGTTCGCGGTCCTTGAAGGTGCCGGGTTCGCTCTCGTCGCCGTTCACGACGATGTAGGCGCGCGGATCTTCATTCCGTCGCCGCGCGGTACGGACGGCGTCGCGCACGTCGCGCCATTTCTGGACGGCGGGAATGCCCGCACCGCCCATGCCGCGGAGGTCGGCGGCTTTGAGTTCTTCGAGGACGTGTTCGGACCAGCCACCGAGCATGGGACCGGCGGCCCATTCCGTCTCGGTGAGCCAGGCCTCGACGGCGCTGATGATCGTGGGGCTCGGGGTAAAGGGCACCTCGAGATGGCGCGTGGCGGCGACGCGAAACTGCTCCACGCGCCACGGATCCCAATTCATCTTCGTGAGCGTCTCGACGGCGGCGCCGAGCGCGCTGTCGCGGGCGGCGATGGCCTGCGCGATGGCGGCGTAGGGCGGGATGCTGCCGTCGGCGTATAAGTCGATCCGACCGGGCGTGGGCTGCCCGAGGTGGGCGAGGTCGAGGTCGCTCTCCGGCGGCTTGCCGGCGAGGCTCGCGCCGACAGCGGCCTCCAGTTCGCGAGCCGTGCGACCGTGCAGGTAGCGCTCGCGTTCCTCCCCGGCGACGCCGGCGATGCCGACCACGGAAATGCAGGCTGCGGGGGCGCGATCGCACCGGCCCATGCAGGAGGCGCCCTCCACTGCGAGATGCGGGCCCGCCTTGGCGCCAAACTCCGTCAGCAGCCGGTCGGACCCGGCGAGGTGGCAGCTCAAGTCGCGGCAGATGCGGAGCGTCACGCGGGTGGGAGGCGTGAGGCGGAAGTGGGGAAAGAAGCTGGCCACCGATTGCAGCCGGTGCAGCGGGATGCCGGACTCTTTCGAGAACGCGTCGAGCGCTTCGCGCTGCAGGTAACCGTATTCGTGCTGAATCGCGTGCAGCGCGGGCACGATCACAGTGGTGCGGCGGGTGGGGTCGGTGGTCGTCATGGTTTCGGTGATCCCTTCGCCGCAGACGGCAGCGCGTTTTTCGCTGAGGAAGTCGGCGGACGGAGGATCGAATCGAGGATCGGCCGAGCATCGGCGGGCGCGTGGTAGTTGTGGCAGCTCACGCAACCGAACCGCACGCCGCCCGCGGCCCGCTGGGTATCGGCGAGCGGCGAGCCGCCACCGTTCTGGGGTGCGGACATGAGGCCGGCGAGGTTGACTTCGGCGTCGGCGGCGCGCGGGCGATGGCACGCGGCGCAACTGGCCTGCGTGGGGAGCAGAATGTCGGTGGTCTCCGTGCTGCCGGCGACTCCTCCATGGCAATCCGCGCAAGCCACATGCTGGTGCGGTTCATGGGTGAAGCGGCCTTTTTGCAGCCAGCGATTGGCGATGAGCGGTTTCTCGACCTTCGGCGCCTGCGCCTCGGTCCATGGCCCGACGGTGTGGCACTTCGCGCATTCGGTGAGGAATTTGCGATTGCTGCCGCGCGCGCGCCGGTCGGTCTTGTCCTCGGGCGGATCACCGAGGAAGAAGACGCGCTGCTCGAGATCCTTGGCGCTGAGGATGCCGCGGCGTTGGAGGTTTTGATTTTCCTCCGTGACGCGGCGGTCCACGGCGACGGGGTCGGTGATTCCATCGGCCCGGATCGCGTAGGCGAAGGAGACGTTCAGGCCGGCGACGAAGTAGCGCACTTTCTCGGAATCGCCGTGCGGAATGGTGAGGCGCGGGAGGGTGGGCTGGATTTGCAGACTGTGGCAGGAGGCGCAGTGCTGCTCATACTTGATGGGCTGAAAATTCACCCCGCCAGCGCCGAGGACGTGGCAGTCCGCGCAGTTGAGTTGATGGCCGTTCACTTTCGGGATGTCGGCTGCGAAGTGGCGCTTGTGATTGTAACGGATCTTCGCGGGGTCCTCGACGCCGGGCCGCTCGTAGCCGAAGGCCGGATGGCCGGTGTCGGTCGCGGTGAAGATCGGCAGTTTCCCATCCGGGCTGGGCGGGGCGATGAAATGGACGAGCCCATCCGGGAAGCGAATATTCTCCGCTTTCGGCGGCGGGACGTCCCGGCCGAGGGGCAGGGCCTTGCGGGAAAGTCGCAGCGCGTCCGAATCGGCATGGCAGGCCAGGCAGGTGGAGCTCTCCGGCACCGGCATGCGCAGCGGGCCGGCGTGCTCCTTGTGGCAGGTCGCACAATCGGTGGCGTGGACGGTGACGATTTCGCTGGCGCGGCGATTGAGGGTGAGCGCGGCGGTCTGCGGCAGGTGCATCTCCTGGAGGATGTGGCACTGGAGGCAGGCGCGATCCATGAGGGACTGGGTGCCCGGCTGAAAGGTTTTGTCGGCCGACGGATTCAGCGGCAGCACCGCGTTCGGTTCGAGATGGCAGGCGGCGCAATCGCTGGCAAAGCTCGCGTGATTCTCCGAGAGCGGACCGGTGCTGAAGGCGGTCTCATTGCCCCGCCAATGGACGACGGCCACGGTGCCGACCGCGAGCAGGATGCCGATGACGAAGAGCCAGAAGCGGATCTGGCGGAGGTAGTGCCCCTTGCGGAAATAACCACGATTACCGCGGTAGGCGTCGACGATGTCTCGTTGCGAGCGGCGGAAGGGCATGCGTCAGCGAAGGGTTGAAAGGTAGCGAAGCTCGACCCAGGCGTGCCAGCCGGTGAAGACGAGCAGGACGAAGGAGAGCGGGACGTGGATAAAGAGCCAGGCGTGGAGCCAGTGCTGATACTTGGTCTGGAGATCCATCATGCGGCGCTCGTCGCACCAGGTCTCGAGCTGATCGACCTGGGGCTGCCAGGCGCGGGTGACATTGAGCTTGAGGGTGCGGAAGGTCTCAAAGGCGACCCGCGCGTCGCCGAGCGGCAGGCGGCTGCCGCGCCGCGCGAGCAGATAGGGCAGGCACTCTTCGTCAAATGCGCGGGCGAGCATGTCGATCGAGGGATCGAAGAACTTGTCGGTGCGCTCTTCGTTGGTCGCTCCGGCCGGGGCGGATTGCAGTTCGTGCGCGTGTTCCTCCTGGAGTTTGCGGAGGCGGGAGCGGAAGGCAATCGCCGCGTCGGTGATCTGCCCGCGGACGTGCGGGATCTGCTCGAAGACCACTTCGCGGGTGAGCCGCTCCTTCATCAGGCGCGGCATGA
This sequence comes from Chthoniobacter sp., assembly GCA_031424375.1. GTDB lineage: Bacteria > Verrucomicrobiota > Verrucomicrobiia > Chthoniobacterales > Chthoniobacteraceae > Chthoniobacter. The sequence goes on from JANPHH010000580.1 coordinate 9,316, forward strand.
ACTGCTGGAGGACGAGCCCGTAAACGCCGCTGACCATGACGATGGCATAGATCACCATGAGCCAGGTGGTATGCGTGCCGCCGAGGTGAAAGCCGGCATGAAAGAGGACGAGCGGCAACGTGAGAATCGAGAGCCAGATGTGGGCGCGCAGCCAGGCGCGAACGATCCCGATCGGCAGCGTCCGGCGTTTCTTGCGGATGCCGAGAGCCGAGGCGAAAAAGAAAATCGCGTAGGCCAGGATGCCGAAGATAAGTCCGAGCGGCGTTCCGCCATAGGTCGCACGACGCGGCGGCGCTTCGCCCAAAAAAGCCGGCAGCGGCACATGGAACGGCAGCGACTGCGGATGGAAATTCGCCGCGTAGAGCAGCCAAGACGCCGCGGTCGCGACCACGGCGAAACCAACCCAGGGAAGATGGGAACGATCAACGCGCATCGGAAAGGGAATCGCCGATTGCGGCACCTCGATGTCCGCGACGGTGGACAACTTTCATGGTCAGTGAGAGGAGAGTCGAACCATAGGTTTCAGGCATAATGAAATCCAGATTTTGAACGTATGAAGCGGGGCTGAGTTCGACCAGCTTTTATCCACATATTTGTGAGTAGACTTTTCGGTTTGAATGCTAGAGACACACACCTGTGGCTCACGTGAACAACCTTCAAAAATCGTTATTCGGCCTGCTCGCCGCAACGCTGGTGATCCCGGTGGCAACGGCAGCGGAACCTTCCACCCTGGCAAAATTCACCGGCTCTCCGTCGTGTGCCTCCACGAGTTGTCACGGTGGCGGCACTTTGCACAACGAATCGGTGATCTATGAGCGACGGGATAGCCACGCCGTCGCGCAGGGCGTCCTCGCCAAGGGGACGTCGTTGCGCATCGCCGAGGCGCTCGGGATCAAGGATCCGACCAAGGCGGCCCAATGCACGGTGTGCCATGCTCCGATGGACAATCTCGCGCCCGGCCGGCTCGCCGCCGGTGTCGCGCCCGACCGCGCGGTGGGTTGCGAATCCTGCCACGGCGCGGCCGAAAATTGGTTGCGCACTCACACCCGCGGCGATGTGACCTTTCAGCAGTTGCTCGGGCTGGGCATGACCAATCTCAACGATCTCTATCACCGCGCGAATAACTGCGTCGCCTGCCATCTCAATCTTGACGAATCCATCCGGGCGGCGGGGCATCCCGAGCTCTACTTTGAATTCGACCGGCAGACGTTCGCGCAGCCTCCGCATTTCAAGGATGCGCGGCCTTCGCTCGGGCCGCGTCTGTGGCTCACCGGCCAGGCCGCCGCACTGCGCGAAGTAAGCTGGAAGCTCGCGGAGAAAACGGACCCCCAACTCGTCCTCCGGTGGAAAGCGCTCGTCTGGCTGCTGCGCAAGACCGAGGTCGGCATGAAACGCGTACCGGAAAGCGGCGGCTACGCAGCGATGCAGAAGGTCGCGGATCAACTCGCCGGTGACGCTTCCAAGGGCCTCTGGACGAAAGATCAGGTCGCCCGGCAAATTGGGGTCTTCGTGAAATCGCGCGGGGATTTCGATCCGAAGGGCGAGAAAGGTGAGTTGCGTCGTCGCGCTGAGCTGCTCGCCCCGGCGATCGACCGTCTCTGGCAGTCGCAGCGGAAGGCGGGCGCGAAAGCCGCGCCGGAGTTCGAGAAGGCACTCGATGAAATCGCGCTGCTGGCAAAGGACCAGGAAGACTTTGATCCCGCCAAGTTTGTTGCAAGTCTCGAGCGCCTCGAAGTGGCATTCTCGCACGTGGGGAGTTAGAGCGTCTAGGTTTGGAACTCCAAGACCGTCTGTCATTCTGAGCGGAATGGAGGAAGCCTGGGCGACGAGAATGAAGTCGAGGGATCTCCGATTGCCGGAGATCAATCATTCTAAAAACGGCGATCGGAGGAACCACGGATTCCACCGATGACACGGATTCAGAGATTGGTGGATGTCGTCCTCTTCCTAAACCGATCGCCGAACAGGTGACGGTGACGGTCGCCCCAGGTGCTTGGTAGTCCGTGTCATCCGTGCAATCCGTGCAATCCGTGGTTTCAGTTCAGGATTTGCGATAATCAATCGCGGGCCGAGGTCCTTCCGTTCCGTGATCCTGCGCGCGGGATGACAGTTTGTTTTCAAATTCCTGGCCACCTCTGGCTGTGATTTTCACTCTGCGTTTGCGCGCATACCTTGGGCTTAAACTGTCCCGGTCGCAGGATCTCACGCTTCTCTGGGCAGCGGGGAGAGCAGAGAGAGAGGTGGAGGTCGTTGCCTTCGGCTGTCTCGCAGACTCGGCTCGACTGCGCGCTGCCGTAACTGCTCGCCCATTCGCCAGCCTCCGCTTGTCCCCTCCGCCTCCTCGGTCCCCGCGGCGCTTCGCTGCCAATGAACCTGCTGGCTTTCCAAGGCCGTTCGGAGTCGCGTGCGCAAGGAGCGGCGAACTCCAGTTCGCCGACCCCAAACGCGCGCAGCGCCACTTCTCGAGGAGGCGCGGGGGAGGGAAGTGGCGCTGCGCGCGCCGGGAGGACCGCGAAGTGGACTTCGCCGCTCCTTGCGCACGCGACTCCGAACGGCCTTGGAAAGCCAGCAGGTTCATTGGCAGCGAAGCGCCGCGGGGACCGAGGAGGCGGAGGGGACAAGCGGAGGCTGGC
>JANPHH010000581.1:0-24801 GCA_031424375.1 Chthoniobacter sp.
CTCCCTCTCCCTCCGCACCCCGACCCACAACCGAGATGAAGACGAAGATGAAGATGAAGAAACAGAAACGGACGATCGAGTGAACCGATTTGCACAAACCCCGACTCTCCCGGACCATGAAACGCATGGAACTCGACCCCCAGCCCGAGGCACCCCCGCCCGAGCCCGAGCCACCGCCCAGCGCGGCCCGCCAAAAGTCCACCCGCTTCTCGCGCAGCATCCTTTGGGTCGAAGCGTTCGGCTTCTCGATGATCCTCCTGCTCATCTGGCTGGACGAAATCTTCCACGTCCCGCAACTCGTCTTCGGCGGGCCGCAGGAGTCGCATTGGCGCTCCAGCCTGCTCACCACGCAGGTCGTGCTCGTGGTCTGGTGGGTCGTCCATCGCCGCACCGCCCGGGTGCTCGCCCGGCTGCACTATCTCGAGCGGCTGCTCCGCATGTGCGCCTGGTGCCGCAAGATCAATGACGGCGAGGATTGGGTGCCGATGGAGCAATATTTCTCCACCCGCTTCGACACCAGCACCTCCCATGGCATGTGCCCGGAGTGCGCGGAAAGCATGCGCGCCGGCTTCCGCCCGACCGATGATGACGCGGAGTAGTCCCGAAATGGGCGCGGTTTCGCCTTCCGGCTTCCGCACGGGTGCGGCATTGATGGGCGCATGAAGGCACTTCGTTCCCTCGCGATCCTCGCCGCCCTCGCCACTTCCGCGCTGGCGCAGACTTCCACTCCGGCTCCCAACACGACCACCACCACGAGTTCCAGGGAGATCCCCATGTTCCGCGTGCAGCTCCCCGGTGGCACCTATTCCGTGTCGCTGCGTTCGATCATCTCCGTGTCGCAGCACGAGTATCTCGTCGATGCCGTCGCGCGGGTCACCGAGGTCAATATCGACACCGCCGGCACGCTGCTCGCGCGTTTCTATTACCTCGAGCCGGCCGTGCCGAACACGCCCGCCGCGATCGTCAATGCCACCGTCGAGCAGGCCCAGCGTCTCCTCGCGGAAGGTGCCGACAAAACCGGCGGAGACGTGTGGAAGAAAGTCATGAAGACCTATCCCACCACCACCCACGCGCGGACCGCCGAGTACCGGGTCGGCAGTCGGGAGCAGCTCGGGAAGATTTTCACCGCCGCGGACCAGGCGTTGCGCTTGCAAAAGGACACCCGCATCACCGTCGAATGAGCGGACGTCGGCGGTTGATCCTTGCCCCGCGGCCCGGCATCCGCTTTTCGTCTCGCCCGCATGCTCATCGACGTTGCGCTGAATCCCGCTGAGATCGCCCTGCTCCCGCAGCGCGATCTTTCCGCGACCACATGCGTCGTCTTCGACATCCTCCGCGCCACCTCGTCCATGGTCACGGGCCTGGGAAATGGAGTCGCCGCAATCCATCCCGTGCGCACCGTGGAGGAAGCGCTCGCCATGAAAGCCGCGCTCCCGCCCGCCGTGCTCGGTGGCGAGCGCCATGGCGAACTCATCCCCGGCTTCGACATCGGCAACGCCCCGCACGAATACACCGCGCTCGCCGGGCGCACCGTGATCAGCACCACCACGAATGGCACGATCGCCCTCCGCGCCTGCGACGGCGCCGCCCGCGTCCTCGTCGGCGCGCTCCTCAATCTCGCCGCCCTCGCCGCGGAACTCCGTGCGACGAAGCCAGCGCACATCCTCCTCGTCTGCGCGGGCACCTTCGCCGACTTCGCGCTCGAAGACGCCTATGCCGCCGGCGCCCTGATCGCCGCGCTGCCCGAGGCCACGCTCACCGATGCCGCCCGCGCCGCCCGCGCCGTGCCGCCGGCATTTCCCGATGCCCTCGCCGCCCTCCGCGCTGCGCGCAATGGCATCGTCCTCGCCGAAAAGGGGCGCGGCGCAGAAGTGGAGTGGTGCGCGCGGGAATCTGTGTTTAACGTCGTCGGCGAAATGCGCGCCGGCATCGTTCATCCGCTCCCTCGATGAGGTACGCGATCTACAGACTCACCGCTCCGATCCTCGATCGGATCCCCGACATCTCCCATCAGCCGAAGGGTCGGCAGATTTCGATCGGCATCGTCGCGTCGATCGTCGTGCATCTCCTGCTGCTCCTCCTCGCCGTTCTGGTCGGCTTCGTCCTGCCGGAGCATTCGCTGATCCGGTTCATGCAGGCGAAGCCCCAGCTCCAGGAAATCGAGATCACCGTGATTCCCGCCGTCGATGAGGTGACCGAGCTGATCACGCCGGAGGAACTCGAAAAGCGGAAGCAGTTCCTCGATTCTGCCGGCCTCGCCACCGCGGCCGCTGCGCCCGCCAAGCCGCTCTTCGAATCCGACGCCAACATGAAGGCGGCCAGCCAGCTTCCCGCCCGTGGTGACGCGCCGCTGCCGACGCAGGATGGGAGGACGGACCGCAACTTCCCGGCCTTCGACGACAAGAAGCTGAAGGTGGGCGACGTCGCACCGGCGCCGTCTCCTCCGGTCGCGCCTCCACCGGCCACCCCCGCGAAAGCCGAGGAGGCCAAGCCGGCCACACCTGAGCCCGCTGCTCCACCCGACCCGACCCTGAAACCCGTGGAAGCCACCGCGCCCGATGAAATCGCCATGGCGACCCGCCAGCCCGAGGCACCGCCGAATCCCGTGCCCGCCCCAAAGGTCCGCATGCGCACCTCCGCACCGATCGCGATGCTCACCACACCCGCCCCGGCGGTCCCGCCCCAGAGCGCGCATCAGGCCGAGCAGGAGAAAACCAAAATCGACGGCAACATCACCAACGCCGGCCCAAACGCCGTCGACGCCGAAGGCACGCCCCTCGGTGTCTACATGAAAGGCGTGAAAGCCGCGATCGGCTCGCGCTGGAACCGCTACGTCACGGGCAACGGCAGCACCGTCATCTACCCGCCCGGCTCCATCCGCGTGAGCTTTGCGGTAGATTCCAGAGGCAGAATCGACACGGTCAGATCCGTCGGGAACACGTCTTCGTCGTCCTACGGATTCGCCTGCGAGAAAGCCGTCCGCGACACCGTGCTTCCACCCCCGCGCAAGGGCCTTTTCACCGAACTCCCCGACAAAAAACTTGAGATCACCTACACCTTCACCATTTACGGTTTCTAAGCCATCCACGCCATGTCGCTGACCTCCCTCGCTTCCTTCCATTCCATCTACGAGTTCTTCGCCCAGGGCGGCTTCTTCATGCTGCTGCTCATGATTTGCTCGTTCACCTCGGTCTCCGTCATCATCACCCGCGGCCTCGCGCTCCGGCGCGATGTCGTGATCCCGCCCATCATCTCGCAGGAAATCGAGGCGCTTCAGCCCGAGGACGCCGACGGCGTGGCGAAGCTCTCCCGCATGGTCCGCAATGACATCTCCGCCCTCGCGAACATCGCCCAGGTCGGCCTGCATCACCTCAACTGGCCGAAGCTCGAAAACATGGAAGCCGTCGCCACCCGCGCCCGCCACGAAGTCGTCCGACTCGAGAGCGGCCTCTTCGTTCTCGAGATCATCGTCGGCATTGCGCCGCTGCTCGGCTTGCTCGGCGCCGTCTCCGGCCTCGTCACCGTCTTCGCCGCCTTCGGTGGCGACGCCAGCGCCCAGGATCCACACGGCATTGCCAAAGGCATCTCCGAGGCGCTCAGCACCACGATCGTCGGCCTCGCCATCGCCATCCCCAGTCTCATCGCCTTCAGCTACTTCTCCAAGAAGATCGAAAACATGGCCTCCGACATGGAGACGCTCATCGCCGAGCTGCTCGCGAAATGCTACTACCAGCAGGAACATCGGCGCGGCTTGCAGCGGCCCGCCGCCGGCTCGGCCGCGCGCAGCTTTGCCCCGCCGACCCAGCCGCCGGCGATCGAGGAGACGCTGCCGTGAAGTTTTACTCGCGCCCGAAGCGCACCCCGCAGGTCATCATCGTTTCGCTCATCGATATCTTTGCGATCCTGCTCATCTTCGTCATCGTCACGAGCACTTTCAAAAAGGAGCAGCCCTCGGTGACGATCAAGCTGCCCGAATCGAAGAGCGCCGTCGCCGCCGACAAGACCGATGAGCCCGTCGTCCTCTCCATCTCCGCGACCGAGGAAGTCTACCTCGATACGAAAAAGCTCACCCTCGCCGAACTCCCGCCCGCCATCGAAGCCCTGCGCCGCGACCGCACAAAATTTGCGATGGCCATGAAGGCCGACGAAAAAGTGTCCTACGGCTATCTCATGAAGGTCCTCGATGCCTTGAAAGAAGCCGGCGTGAAGGGAAATCTCTCCGCCTTTACCCAGCAGAAAAAATGATCCTCGAGATTCGCAAATACGGCGACCCCGTCCTCCGCGCCAAAGGCCGCGAAGTCCGCCCCGACGAACCCCAGCTCAAGCAACTCGCCGCCGATATGCTCGAGACCATGGTGGCCGCCAACGGCGTCGGCCTCGCCGCCCAGCAGATCGGCGAAGCCATCCAACTCACCGTCATCGACCTTGAGGACGTGGAGGACCGACCCAGCGCCATGTACATCGGCGACAAGGAAGTGCCGCTCGAAAAGTACATGCCGCTCATCCTGCTCAATCCCCAGCTTCAACTCAGCGAGGAAAAGGAAAGCGGCACCGAAGGTTGCCTCAGCTTTCCCGAGATGAATGCCGAGATCATCCGCGCCTCCGGCGTGCGCTGCAAGGCGCGGCTCCTCGACGGCAGCACGCTGGAGTTTGAAGCCGCCGGCCTGCTCGCCCGCGCGCTCCAGCACGAAGTCGATCACCTCCACGGCGTCCTTTTCATCGACCGCATGAGCTCCGCCGCCCGCGCCGGCCTCGCGGGGAAACTCAAGCGACTCCAGAAAGAAGCGAAGCGCTAACCGCGGGTGGGCGCTCGGTCTCCGCGTGTCATCCCGAGCGGAGTGTAACGAAGCCGAGGGACCTCGGAGTGCGGGGAACTGCCTGATCCTTAAAAGTCTGATGTCCTACGACCCCGAGACTCTCCGCTCGGGATGACTGGTTTCTTAGGTGGACGTTTGACTCTCTCACCCATCGCGCCGTCTCTGCTGCAAGCGGGTGGCGAAAGGACGGCTGCGCGCGGAGGTGGGAATCACGGACGCGCGGAGCGCGTCCCTCCGGTCGGGGTTAGCTGCGGGTGACCGCTCACTGCCGCGGGGTCGCGATCATCAGCGACGAAACGCGCGGGTGCCACTGGTAGCCGAAGCCGAACGGGATCGGCACCGGCACGGTGGCGCTGAAAGCATGAGCGAGGTCCGGCTGCGCATGTTTCGCAAAGAGCGCGATCGGTCCGACGTAGTGCCCGCAGAAGCGCACCTTCCAGTTTCCGCCGCTCAGGAAGCGGTAAGGGATGCCCGAATCGTCCTGGAGAATGACGGCGCTGCGGGCGAGCAGGAAGCTGCGGACTTTGCTGAATCCCTCTTCGTGCATGAGAAAGGACGCGGCCTTGAGCAGTGCGAGTCCGGGCGCTTGTTGCTCGCAGAATTTGAGGAAGCCAGGATTCGACTTCACGCCGGAGTCGGAAAGATCGTTGTCGAAGTAATACAGCGTTTGCTGACGCCCGCTGCTTCCAAAGAAGACGATCTTCACGCCCGGTGCACCGCCTTTGCCTGGCGGGACGAGCGCGCCTTCGCGGTTCACGGCCACGAGTTCAACGGAGTCGATCGTGCAACCAGCTCGAGCCAGGAACACGTAAAGCACTGGTAGTGTGCCGCTGAGTTGCGTGTGCTTGAGATCCTCTTTCATGTTCTTCGTGACAAAGAAGCTCCAGTTCAGCGAGGTCTCGAGCGACTTGCGGAGCGTGGCGAGTGAAGATGCCAGTTCAGCGGGGGGAATCCTATCGAGGTGCGGAATGGCGCCCACAGGTTCGATGCCGCAGAGCAGGTAGGTGCTGGCGTTGGGATAAAATGCGTTCGCGTAGAGGAAGTCCGGGCCGCTGAACATGTAGAACATGGCGTTCCGGCTCGTATAAAATTCGCCGAGATAGGCGGGCGCCCAGGTGCGGATCTTCGCAAGTTGAAGCTCCTCCACTTTCTCCCACGCGCGATCGAACTCCGAGGCATGTTGCGCCCACGCTCCGTTGAGGGCGAAGGGTTCGGCCGCGGTGCCGCGCACGGGCAGGCCGGCGAGGAATCGCGCGGTTGCGTCGGCCTCCCGATCACCGGCGGAAGCAGCGGCGCTCCAGCACAGGGCCGCGAGCAGGATCAGGTTCTTCATCCGCGCAAAACTAACCCGACCGCCGCCGAATGCGAATCGGCCGATGTGGCTCAGGCATCCTGCCTGAGACGATGGGCATCTTGCCCAAAACTCAGAGTCACGGGCGAGACGCCCGCAGCGACAGGCGAGACGCCCGTCCCACGACGCTGCGACAGGCGGGGCGCCTGTCACACGTCTAGTTCTTCGTCGCCAGCATCAGGATGCCGCTGGCCTTGTTCCAATGGTATCCGAAGGCGAAGCCGAGTTCGGACGGTGGATTGTTCGTGTAGACCGCGGCGAGGTCGGGCTGGTCGTATTTTCCGAAGGTGTCCGTGTGTTTCACGTAGCGGCCGTAGCAGTTTACTTTCCAGCCCTTGCCGAAGCCCCGCAGCGGGATCCCGGAATCGTCCTGCACGATCGTGCGGCAGTTCGAGAGCAGGAAGTTGCGGACGCCCGAAAAGCCGTCGCCGTGCATGAGGTAAGACGCGGCCTTGAGCAACCCATTGCCGGGGCCGTGTCCGGCGGACCAGCTCAGGAACTTGCTCCCGCCGCCGGAGAGATCGGTCTTGAAGTAATAGAGCGTCTGCTTTCCGCCGCCGCGGCTGAAGGTGATCTTCACGCCCTGTGCGGGGCTGCTCACGTATTCGGTGTTGAGGATCGTATTCCCCATTCGCGCGAGGAAGACATAGAGGATCGGCAGCGTGCCATTGATCTGTCCTGCGCCGAGCCCAGTGCGCATGTCTTTGGTGATGAAATAGTGGAAGCTGAGGATCGTGCTCAGCGATCCGCGCAGCGCGGCGAGTTCGCCGCGGAGCGCTTCGGGTGAGATCTTCGTGAGGTCACCGATCTGGCCCACGGGCTCGAGCCCGGCGAGGATGTAGGTGTTCGCGTTGGGGAAAAAGGTATTCGCGTAGAGCGCGTCCGGGCCGCTGAACATGTAGTAGCACGGCGCACTGCTCCGCCACGCGCTGCCGGCATTCGCGGACATCCAGCTCCGGATCGGCCCGATCTGCTGCCGTTCCTTTTTCGCCCACGCCTGATCGATCGCGGTGGCGTGGCTCTGCCAGACGCCGCTCTTGGCGAGTTGCTCGGGCGGGCCGGTGCCGGCGAGTCCCGCGAGGAAGCGGGCGGTGTCATTGACGCTGGCGGTCTTCTGCGCGACCGCGGACGTCGCGAGCGCCAGCACGGCGATGAGGATGGTCGGTTTCATTCAGGTGTGGGTGCGGTTTTTCGGAGATAGAAAATAGATCGGCAGGCCGAGCGCGATGGTCACCAGACCGGCGATGGATTCCAGCGGTTTGTCGCGGAGTTGAAAGAAGAGCATCCAGAGGCTGATCGCGAGAAAGATCAGCGGAGTGACCGGATAACCCCACGTGCGATAGGGGCGCGGCAGGTCGGGCCGGCGAATGCGGAGCACGATCACGCCGAGCACGGTGAAGAACGAAGAGACGGTGAGCGCAAACTGAATGTAGTTCACCACCCGATCGAACGTGGCCGTGAGCACCAGCACCGCAACGATCGCAAACTGCGCGACGATCGCCGTCGCCGGAACCCCGCTCGCCGTCTTCCGCCCGAGGAAGCCGAGTACGCCAAGATCTTCGCCCATCGCCATGGTCACGCGCGGGCCGATCCACGTCATCGCGCTGATCGTCGAGACCAGGCCGAAGGAAATCAGCCCCGCCATCCATTGACCGCCACGTTCGCCGAAGAGATGCGCGGCCGCGACCTGTCCGACTTCCAGCTTTCCCGCCAGTTCGGCCGCGGGTGCGCTGCGGAGGAAGACGGCGTTCAACGCCAGATAGAGCACCGCCACGGAGAGCGTGCCGAAGATGAGCGAGAGCGGAAGGTTGCGCGCAGGATTCCGCACCTCACCCACGATGTACGCCGAGCCATTCCACCCCGAGTAGGAATACATGACGTAGACCAGGCTGATTGCGAACGGCGCCGTGGTAATCAGCGCAGCTCCGGCGCTCGTCGGCGCGAACTCAACGGGCTGCGGAAACTTCATCAGCAAACCGGCTCCGATGAAGACGAGGATGAGGATGATCTTAAACGTCGTGGCGAAATCCTGAAACACGCTGCCCAGCCTCACCCCGCCGAGGTGCACGAGCGTGACCAGCGTAACGATGCCGAGCGAAAGCACCGTGGCGCTGACGCCGGGGACGAGGTGCGCGAAGTATTTCGCAAATGCCATCGCCGCCGCTGCGATCGGCGCGGCAAAGCCGACCGTGGCTGAAAGCCAGCCGGCCAGAAACCCCACCGCCGGATGATAGACCTGCCCGAGGAAATGATACTCGCCACCGGAGCGCGGAAGCGCCGCGCCGAGTTCCGCATACGCCAGCGCGCCGCACAGGGCGCAGATTCCGCCGGTGAGCCACAGCGCCATAATCGTGAAGCCGGTCTTCAAGTCGCCCACCTGAAAGCCCAGGCTCGTGAAAATGCCCGTGCCGACCATGTTCGCCACAACGATGCAGGTCGCGGTCAGCAGGGAGATTTTTTTCGCACCAGAAGGAATTGAGCCCGAACTCACGCGGCGATGGTTTACGGACCGCCTTGCCCCAAGTCAATGCCGCCTCGAACCGGGAGCCGCGATTCGTGACCCAGCTTGCGCGCCAGAGGCAAAGCGCCTATTCCGGCGGCTCGCGCGTTTCCCCATGAATTCCGGTCCTTCCGCTTCGCCCCGTCTGCAAACACTTGCCGTTGCCAGTCTGGCGGCACTTTCGCTCGCCGCGCTCGCGGCGGACGCACCGCTCGATTCCGACTGGCCGACGTACCTCGGCAACAAGCAGCGGACGCTCTATTCGTCGCTCGCGCAAATCCACCGCGGCAACGTCACGCAACTGAAAGTCGCGTGGACCTACGAGACCGGAGACAAGGGCGAATATCAGGCGAACAACCTGATCATCGGTGGCGTGCTCTACACGGCAACGCCGACGCGGAAAGTGGTCGCGCTCAATGCCGCGACGGGGCGCGAAATCTGGAAGTGGGATCCGGCGAAGGAGCGATCGGGCGCGGGACGCACGCGGCAGCGCGGATTGGTTTTCTGGCAGAGCGAAGACGGTGCGGAACAGCGACTTTTTACCGGGGTCGGAAATTTTCTTTTCGCCCTCGATGCAAAGACCGGCGAGCCCATCCGGAGCTTCGGAGAGAAGGGTTCCATCCATCTCGGAGCGGGCCTTGATGCCGACGGGCCGCCCAATGTCGGACTCAATACGCCGGGCGTGATCTACAAGGATCTGCTCATCCTCGGCGGGGTGGGCGGACCGGGTGCCGTCCGTGCGCTGGATGTGCGGACGGGCGAGCGGCGCTGGATCTTTCACCTCATTCCGCGTCCGGGTGAAGTGGGCCACGAAACCTGGCCGCCCGATGCTTACAAGACCGCGACCGGCGTGATGCCGTGGCCCGGCCAGTCGCTGGATGAAAAGCGCGGCATCGTTTACGTCGCGACGAAGACCGCGGAGCCGGATTTCTACGGCGCGGAACGCCACGGCATGAACCTCTTCGCCAACTCGTTGGTGGCGCTCGACGCCGCGACCGGCAAACGACTCTGGCACTTCCAGATCGTGCACCACGATCTGCTCGACAAGGATCTGCCCTGCCCGCCGATCCTGCTCACCGTGCAGCGCGAGGGGAAGATGGTCGACGCCGTGGCGCAGGGCACCAAACACGGTCTGCTATTTGTCTTCGATCGTGTGACCGGCGAACCGTTCTGGCCCATCGAGGAACGGCCCGTGCAGGCGTCCGAACTGCGTGGCGAGGAAGCGTGGCCGACGCAGCCTTTTCCCACGAGACCCGCGCCGCTCATGCGCCAGGGCTACACCATGGAAGACGTGTCCACCGTCACGCCGCTCGCGCAAATCCTGACGACGGATCGCCTCCGCGCATCGCCCAATTTCGGACCATTCCCGGCGCCGAGCTTGAAGGAGACGATCATGTTTCCCGGCTTCGATGGCGGTATGGAATGGGGCGGGGGAGCAGTCGACCGCGACGGAGTCTACTATGCCAATGTGAACGAGATGCCGTGGATCATGCAGATGGTGGAAACGCGCCGCGCCGATGGCAGTCCGCTCGCCCGCGGCGAACGCGATTACTTGATCAATTGCGCGGCTTGCCACGGGCTCGACCGCAAAGGAAATCCTGCCGGTGGTTTCCCGTCGCTCATCGATGTGGGCAAGCGGAAGACTCGCGAGCAAATCGCGCTCATTACCACGCAGGGTGCGGGCCGCATGCCGGCGTTCGACCGCATCCCGCCCGCGCAGCGCGACGCGGTCCTCGAATATGTATTGGAAGCCCCATCCGCCCCTGCATCGGGTCGTCCGGATGAAGCGGCGAAACCCCCGGAGCCGAACAGAACGCCCTACGCTTTCGCCGGATTCCGCCGCTATCTCGACGCCGAAGGTTATCCCGCGATCAAGCCGCCGTGGGGCACGCTGAATGCCGTGGACCTCCGCACTGGCGAACTGAAATGGAAGGTGCCGCTCGGGGAATACAAGGAGCTGACGGCGCGCGGCATTCCGCCCACCGGCACCGAGAACTACGGCGGCCCCGTCGTGACGGCGGGTGGCCTCATTTTCATCGGTGCCACCGCCGACGAAACGATCCGCGCCTTCGACAAGGACACCGGCGCAATCCTGTGGCAAGCCCCGTTGCCTTTCGGCGGCAACGCCACGCCGAGCACCTATACCGTGAAGGGGCGGCAGTATCTCGTCATCTCCGCCGGCGGCGGAAAATCCGGCCGACCCGCGGGTGGCAGCATCGTCGCCTTTGCGCTTCCCGAGTAAACGCACCCAGCCTACTTCGCCGGTGCCTTAAGTCGCTCGATGAGATACTCCTGCGCAGTCGCGTGTTTTACGTCCGGCGCGCCGGGGTAGAAGAGTTCGCATTCCACACCCGCGGCCTTGCAGTGCTCTTGCAGCTTCATGCCGAAGTTTGAGGTGTGCGTCGGATCCTTGGCCGGTTGGCCGAGAGTGGGCCCGACATTGTAGGTGAGGTAAATCGGCGGATCGTCGGAGGAGACGAGCGCGTAAGGCGAATACTCCGCGATCCAGGGCAGGATCGTTTCACGTCCGGCGAGGAAGGCATCGAACTGCGTGGTCTTCTTTGCAGGATCCGCGTTGAAGAAAAATGCGTGGCCGCCGTAGGTGCTGTTCGGCGTCCAGTCGCGCATCTGCTGCGGATCGAGGGTGGTCTGCGCACCCGAGACGGCCGCGCAGAGCAGGCGAGTGGATTCGCGCGCAATCGGGTCGCTGCTTTTCGGATCGGCGAGGTCGGGATGAAAGGCGAGCCACAGCGAAGTGCATGCGCCGGCCGATCCACCGCTCGCGGCGATGCGCGCCTTGTCGAGGTTCCACTCGGACGCCTTGCTCCGCACGAGTTGGAGCGCCCGCGCGGCGTCGTGCAGCGGACCTTTCACCGGCGGAGCCTCGCCATCCGCCGTGGCCTCCGGAATGAAGCGGTACTCGACCGAGACTACGGAGATTCCTTGCTTGAGCATTTCCGGCAGCATGTTGCTCAGCCCGCTCAGGCGACCGCCGCCCATCCATCCGCCGCCGTGGATGAAAAACAGCACCGGCGTCGGCGTGGCCGACTCCGCTTTCCAAAAATGCAGCACCTGCTTCGGATGTGGCCCATAGGCTACGTCGAAAGCCGTGGGATTCGGCAACTGCGGCGCGGCGGCGACAAATTTCTTTCCCTCCGCATCCGGGATCTCGCGCACGAAAACATTCCGCCACCGAATCTCCCCGCCATGCGTCTGGAGCATGATCGGACCCTTCGCCGGCAGCGGCTTCGTTTTGTCCCAATAGTTTTCCATCACCGCGCCTTCCACGACGGCGCGCGTATTCAGCCACACCCACGTCCGCGCGCCGATCTGTCGGACGCGCAGTTGATTCCACTGCCCGAAAGGTTTGTCCGCCACCATGATGGGGTCGCGCCCAAGCGTTTTCGGCGGGTTGTTGAAAAGTCCTCCCGAGCCTTTGTTCGGATTGCGATCCGGTTTGTCCGCCACGCTTGGTTGAGTGATGTCCCAGATCTGCACCTGCGGATTTCCGCGCAAGTAGACGCCGCTGTCCGCGCCTGCCACCGTCTTGTATTCAAGCGTCAACTCCATGTCGGCGAACTCTTCGTCCGTGGTCGCATAAGGCCCGGTGCCCACGTTGACGAGTTCCCCGTTTTCCAGCCTCCAGTGCTGCGGGAATTCTTCGCGTTGCTGTTTTAGATTCGTATCGCGCTTGTCGCCCGTGAGCTTTGCGGAAAGGTGCGGGTTCCAGCCGTACCATCCGGTCAGGTCATTGCCGTTGAAGATCGCCCGAAACCCTTTTGGCGGCGCGGGTTCCGCTGCCTGCATTGAGTGGGCGATGAAGAGGGTGAAGGCAAAAAAAGAAGTGAGTTTCATGGGGTCATTGGAGGGTTTTGATGAAAAGAATCAGCGACTCAATCTGCGCATCATTCAGCACGCCGGAGTAGACGGGCATGCCGGCTTCGATCTTCTCGTAGCCCTTCACGATCTTCGTGGCGGGCGTGAGGATGGACTCGCGCAGGTAGTCATCGGTCGCGTCAACGCTCGGCTGCTTGAAGATGTCGCGTTTTTTCCCATAGAGGCCGCGCCAGCTCGGACCGATCTTCAGTTCCACGGCGTCGTCGGTGGCGTGGCAGGCCATGCAGCCCATGAGTTGGTAAAGCTTCTTCCCTTCCTCGACGCTGGCTGGCGCGGTCGTTTGGGCGAGGGGAGGTTTCGGCGTGAGGTCGACCTCCAGCGGACCGAAGCCCTCCGCCGCGGGGTCGAACTTCGTCAACTCGTATGGTGTGAAGTGCGCGTTGCCTTCCACCGGCACTCCCTCGGGTGTCGCCAGACTCCAGCCGATGCGCATCTGCTGCACCGGCTTCATCTCCGGCAGCGCCACGAAGACGCTGCGGCCGTCTTTCGACAGATATGCGCTGCTCGGCGTGAGCCAGTCGCGGCCGGGAGCGTCGTCAGCCTTGAGTTGCGGTGAGCCGTATTGCCAACTCCGGCGATAGTGCCAGCTCTCCATGGTATAGCTCGCGCGCGCGCTGGCCGTGTCCGGCTTGAGCGGCACATCGAAACGCAGCAGCACGCCCTTATCCATCGGCACGATCTCGCGCGGCAGCGTGACCGGCGCGCCGGTGTAGCGCACGCGGGCGAGCGCGCTCAGGGACTTCGACGTGGTTCCCCACCCCACGACCTGAAAGCCGGTGACGTAGAGCGCGCCATCGAGCGGATTCACCGCGGCATTGAGTGCCGGCACATCGAAGTCGCGCACGATGCTGACCACAGCGGCTTGTGGTCGCGTGCCGCGCTGGTTCAGCAGGATGCGGAAGAGTTCGGGACGATTGAAGCCGATGTGGATGAGCGCGTCATTGAGTGGTCCCATCCGCGCGCCGGTGAGCCACACTTGCGAGATGGCGGAAGCATTGACCTGGTGGGGAATCCACGTCAGCGGTTCGGCAATCGGCGCGGGATATTTTTCTTTCGGGAGCAGCTCGCTGAGATAGCCGTGATACTCCGGCTTATCTAAAATATAGAGCGGCGTCGTGGGCGTGTAGTGACCTTCCTGATCCGCCGCGGTGACGAGTCCCGTGACTGGATTCACTCCCGCAAAAGGCTGCCGGAATCCGTAACCAAGCACGGAGTAACTGCGCCCATCCGCAGCCACGCGCAGCACGCTGCCATTGAGTTTGCTGATCGTGGATGACTGCTGCCCGCCCTTCGCGATGACGAACGAACCGTCGGGCGCAAGCTTCAGTGAGTTGGGAAACTCGCGCGTCTCCGCGGATTGCGGGAAGGCGTTGGAGAATAACTCGTGGACGTCGGCCTCGCCGTTTCCATCGGTATCGCGCAGGCGCCAGATGCCATTGCGGTCGAAGACGAATAGTTCCTCGCGGCGAATCGCGAGCGACATTGGCTCGTGCAGTCCCGTCGCGAAGCGCCGCCAGCGCAGGTTGGCGAGATTGTTCCCGAGTCCGCGAATCAGCCAGACATCACCATCGAACGTGCTCGCTGCGGCGGTGCCGTCTTTGAAAAAGGCGATGTCGCAGAGGCGGACGTTGCGGTGCCATGGGTTGGCGAAAGGAAGCTCGATTGGATCCACGACATAGGCGTCCTGCGCGGTGGATCGAGTTCCCTTGGTCGCGACTTCCTGTGGCCAGCGGGCGGGCGAAGGTGTCGCGGGGATCTCAGCGAGCGAAGCGACTGCTCCGGAGCCAAATGCGAACGCGAGTTCGACCGGTTTTTCGTGAGCCGGGATGTGCGCGGCGAGCACGCTGCCCTCCACGGGAAAGGTGATCGGGAGGCTGCTCGCGTGGGCGCAGGGCATGCTGGCGCCGTCGTTGTTCATCCGCGCGAGCACCACCGTTACCGCCTTGCCGCATGGATCGAGATGGAAGCGACGCTGGAAGATCGCCGGTTCGCCGCTCGCGCTGATCTGCTCGCGCACCACCGCGCCGGCGACGCTGTATTCCAGGACCACACCTCCGCTCGTCATTCGCACCGCGGTGAACCGGCCCGCGTCCGCCGGCAGCGGTCCACGTCCCGGTTCCTCCACGCTCGGTTGCGCTTCGCGGGAATCGGCGAGCGTGATGCCTTCGCCGATTTGCCAGCCGGGATACATGCCATTGAAAAGCAGCAAGGTGCCGTCCGGCTTCGGCAGTTTGCTTTGCCCGCCGAGGGTCTTGAAGTTGCCCGCCTCTTGATATGAGAGCGGCCCGAGTGCTTCGGGCGTGACGCCTTTCCCTTTCCAGACCGCGGAGACTCGCAACAGTTCGGTATCGAAGCAGGCCCAGCAGTCGTGGCCGAGATTCAGCACGATCCCGCGCGGGGTGACATTCATTGGCACCGCATTCGGATCGGCGTCGCGGAGATCGAGCGATGACGAAAAGAACGGCGCATCGGCTTCGATCCAGGGTGCCCACTTCGTCTCGGCGGCGGCGCTGGTCGCGAGGAGGAGCAGGATGGCGAAGTGCTTCATTTGATCATGAGATAGGTGAAGAGGTCGCGCGTCTGGTCGGGGGTGAGTGCGTTGAGCAGGCCCTCGGGCATGAGTGAGACGGGCGAGGCGATCAGGGATTGGATGTCTTCGCGGGAGACTTTCGTCTTCCCTCCCGTGATGTCCTGCAGGGTGGCAAACTGCGGCGTCGTTTCAGTGATGAAGCCGGCGAGGATTTGGCCGTCTTTCCGCGTGAGCGTGTAGAGCGTGTACTCCTCGCGGATGCCGAGGCTGGGATCCACGATCGCGGGGAGCATGAAGTCGAGATTGTCGCGTTCGTAACCCGTGAGGTCCGGGCCGATTTTTGCGCCTTCGCCCTTCAACGTGTGGCACACCGCGCAGCTCGTTTTGAAGAGTTCACGTCCGCGCGCGACGTCGCCGGGTTTGGCGATGGTTACGCGCAGGTTCTTGATCAGGTCTTCTTTCTCCTGCGGCGACGCGCGCAGGTTGCCCCAGTGCTTTTTAATCAGTGCATCGGTCTGCGGGTCGCCGAGTTTCTGGATCGCGAGGAGGCTCGTCGCGGGCACGTGCTCCTTTTTTACCTCGCCGCGGTCCACCAGTTCGAGCAGTGCGCGCGCCCAGTCGGCGCGGCTGCCGAGTGCGGCGACGATCGTCGCACGCACTTTGGCGCTCGCGCCGGGGAGCGCGCCGAGCAACGCGGTCGCGGCTTCGGGATTATTAAACTGCGCGAGCGCATTCAGCAGATCGACCTTCGTGCCGTCGCTCTTCTCCGTCTTGAGCAAGGTCACGATCACCGGTACGGCGGCTTCGATACGACGTTCCGCGAGGAGTTCGAGCAGACGCTTGCGGTCCGCTGACTTGGTCGATTTATCGGCTAGTGATTGCACCGCCGCGACAGCCGCCGGTTCATGCCCGAGGCGCAGGGCGAAGCTGATCAGCGTCGGCGTGTGGGGCTGCGTTTTCCAAACCTCTCCGACCGCCGCCCGCAGCGTCGCCGGCACTCCGGTGACACGATCCCCTTGCAGCCCGGCCTCCATTCCGCGGACCAGCGATGCCACCGATTCCGGTCCCGGCGCCAGCGCGAGGAGTTCCGCCACCGTTTCCAGATTCTGCTCCGAACGCTCCGCCGTGTAACGCTGGCCGAGCCGCGGGATGATCGTCTTTTCCACCAGTGGCGTGCGCCAGAAGGTCGAGTCCTTCAGCAATGCCAGCACCGCCGCCCGGTCCGGCACCGCCTTGCTTTCCAGCGCCCACCAGAGGAGCAGGGGAACGTGTTTGTCGCCCTCGTCTTCGGTGCGAAAGAGCAGCTCGCGCAGAATGGGCAGCGCGTAGTTTCCCGGCAGCCGTTTCGCTGCGCTCGCGAGTTGCGCCCGCGTCTGCACCTCCGGTTCGGTGCGGGCGAGCGTCTCCAGTTTCGTTTGCAGCGCGGCGTTCAGCGGCGGAGACATTCGCGCGCTGCTGCTGTAGCGCGTCGGCGGGTAACGATCGCCGAGCAGCCGCACGGTCCACGTCCGCACGTGTTCATCGTGGTGCGCGAGGGTGGCGAGTGCGACCTCGTCGGTGAAGCCCCCGCACGCATTCAACGCCCACAGCGCTTCCAGCGCCGTCTGGCCTTCGCGGCTCTCGACGAGCTTGAGCAGCCGCGGCACGAGCGTCTTGTCGTGCCGATCGTAGAGGACGCGGAGCACCGTCTGGCGCAGCCATTTGTTCGCTGGCGGATGGGCGATGAATTCGAGCAGTGCGTCATTTGAAAGGCTGCCGACGTCGAGCCGTTTCGCCGGCTTCGCTCCCGCTGCTTGCAGTCGGTAGATGCGGCCGTGTTCGTGGTCCCAGGTATCGCGCGGGTCCACGTGGGTGAGACGGCTGTCATACCAGTCCGCCAGGTAGATCGCGCCATCGGGCCCCACCTTGGTATCCACGGGGCGGAACCACCGGTCATCCGTGAGCACGAGCGGGTCGAGGTCGTCGGTGCGGTAGGTCGAAGTATCGCGCGTCAGCTTGCTCCCCATCACGCGATTCATCAGCGACATCGGCGCCACGATCGCGCCTTCGAGCTGCGGGATGGCACCGCCTTCATACACCACCATCGTCTGGGCAAAGCGCGGCTGATATCCCGTGTGCGCCATGTGCTCGAACCAGCCGAACGAATACGGATTCATCAGCGGTCCGTGTTTGCCCCACGATTTGATCCCCGCGCTACCCTGCGGGTAGTACATCCCGCGCGTGTCGCCGTAGTTTGTCCCGGAGAATGCGCGGCCCTTGGCGTCGAACTCCATGCTGTAAGTATTGCCGCCGCCTTCCGCGAAAATCTCAAAGTCCTCCGTCTCCGGGTGGTAGCGCCAGATCGCCTGACCGAGGAATTTCACTCCCTTCACCTCTGCCGTACAGGTGCTCCCGTGCGCCCCGTAGAGCCAGCCATCCGGTCCCCACGCCAGTGAGTTGGCGCCGCTGTGGGTGTCTTCCAGGCCGAAGCCGCTCAGCACCACCTTGGGATCTCCATCCGGCACGTCGTCGCGATTCGCATCGGGATAAAAGAGGAGATACGGCGGATTGAGGATCCACACCCCGCCACGTCCCGTCACCACGCTGCGCGCGATGTTCAGATCGGAGACAAAATCCTTCGCCGTCTCAAATTTTCCGTCGCCGTCCCTGTCCTCCAGAATCGTGATCCGATCCTTGCCCTTGAAGTGATGCGGCGGCGATGGCGGAACCTTGTCGAAGACCGCGCGGAGATATTCGTCGTATTTCAAAATCTTCAGCCCGGCCGGAAACGGATACTGAAGGTATTGCACGACCCAAAGCCGCCCGCGTTCGTCAAAGTGCAGATTGAGCGGCTGCGCGATCACCGGTTCGGCGGCGACCACTTCCATCTGCAAACCAGGCGCGAGTTTGAAGTGCGCGATCGTCTCCTCCGGCGTGAGCGGTTTCGATCCGTCATTGAGCGCGCCCTTGCCCTTGAAGCTCTGCACAAAGGCGTCCAGCGCGGGGTCCACATTTCCTGCCGGCTCCGCCGCGAGAGCGAAGGACGCGACCGCGAACAGAACCGCTGAGTGGAGAAACAAGGAGCGCATGGGGAGAGGGGAGAATGGGCATAGGGCAAACCCGCGTCGGCGGGAAGACTTGGCCTGTGTCGTGCCCACGATTTTGGCCCGGTGGCGCTCAACATTCGAGCTTGCCCGCTGAGCCGCGGCATTCAGGCTTTCGCCCGACCATTTCCCGTATGAACACTCCCTCCATCGCCCGCACCGTCGCTGCCACCCTCGCCAGCATCGCCGCGCTTCTCGCCAGCGGTTGCACCACCACGGATCTCTGCCAGCTCCGCGATCCAAACACCGGGCAGCTCATTCCGCCGACTTTCACCGGCACGCTCGGCACCGCCGAAGTGCAAAAAGGCTTGGAGCGCCCCGTGACTTTGCAGTCCGTCTCGACGACGAGCTGCGAAGGTTTCGATCGCGTCGTCTTTGAATTCAACACGCCCGCCACTCCCGGCTACCATGTGAGCTACATCGACAAGCCGATTCGCCAATGCGGCTCCGGCAACACCGTCCCGGTCGCGGGCGACGCCTGGCTCGAGGTGCGCATGAAACCCGCGCAAGCGCACACCGATGCCGGGCAATCGACGATCGCGCAGACCAACCGGACCGTGAACCTCCCCAACCTGCGCCAACTCGTGCAGACGTGTGACTTCGAGGGGAACGTGACTTGGGTCCTCGGAGTGGGCAATCCGAAGCGTTTCCGCGTCGTCGAATTGACCAATCCCTCGCGGATCGTCGTCGATGTGAAACGCTGAGGCCCGCTAACTCGCCCCTCGGGTCAACCGGGGATTCGCGGCGCCGGCCGCCCTCAGCATCTTATGAAATCCCCCCTTCTCCTCATCCTCGCAGTTTTCATCACCGCCGGTGCTTTCCCCGCCGCGTCCGCCGCGGAGGCGCGGCGACTCCTGATCGTCGGTCAGGGGCCGGACGGACATCCGCCGACCACACACGAGTTCATGCCCGGTGCGAAGGTGCTCGCGGAGTTGCTCAAGCGTTTCCCCGAAATCCGGACGACCGTCGTCAATGCCGATGAACCATGGTCGGACGGGCCGAAGCTGATCGATGCGGCGGACGGCATTGCGATGTTGGTGACGCAGGGAGCGCAGTGGATGCAAATTGAGCCGGAGCGGTTCGCCGCGCTGAAGCGGCTCGCGGCGCGGGGAGGGGCGATCGTGGCGCTGCACTGGAGCGTCGGGGCGAAGGACGAGAAATATATCGCCGGCCAACTCGCACTGCTCGGCGCGACCCGCGGCGGGCCGCAGCGGAAGTATCAGGTGCTGCCGATGGATCTGCAGCGCGCCGACCCGCAGCATCCGATTCTGACCGGGATCGGGGATTTCCACGCGCTCGACGAATGGTACTACGCGCTCGATCAGGCGCCGGGCATTCATCCGCTGCTTCGCGCGAAGATCGACGGCAAGGACGAGACCGTCGCGTGGTCACTGGAGCGTGCGGATGGCGGGCGCGCGTTCGGTTTTGTGGGGCTGCACTTTCACAGCAACTGGCAGTTGCCGGAGTATCGGCGGTTTGTCGTGCAGGGCGTGTTGTGGTCCCTGAAACAGCCGGTCCCGGCGGGTGGGGTGAATGTGGACATCGACCCGCAACTGCTTGCGCTCGACGGCGCGCTGCCGCCGCTCCCGACCCCGGACTCGATCAAGAAAAAGGAGAAAAAGGGCGAGGCAGCCAAGCTACCCCGGTGACTCGGGGCGCCGCCCGAATTTCCGTCACGGGGCAGTGGAAGCGCGGCAACGGCGTTCATGTTCGCTCGCGGCGGGCGAGCGCGTGACGATCGACTTCGCGCCGCACCTCGTCCCGGTGAATCGCGGCATTCACACCACGATCCACTGCGCACCTTCGGATGGCATTGCGCGGCACATCGCGAACGCTTTCACCGAGTCATACGGACGCGAGCCATTCGTCCGTCTCCTCAGCGGAAACGCGCTGCCCGATACGAAGAACGTCACGTTCACGAACTTCGTGGACAACGCGTGGCGGCACGATCCGCGCACTGGCCGCTTCGTGATCCTGAGCGCCGAGGACAATCTCACCAAAGGTGCCGCGGGTCAGGCCGTGCAATCGCTCAATGCAATGTGCGACTGGCCGGAGACGACGGGGCTTGTCTGATCACTCGATCTCTACGGATCGATTCTGCGCGCCGAGTCGCAGCGAGTGGCGGGCTGTCCGCGCGTCACTTTTCCACCACCGGATCGGCCCAGATCGCCCACGAGTTGTGATTGTGTCCTTCCCCGCCGTCGGCGTGGAGTTCGAGCTGCCGAATGTTTGGGATGTCGAGACGAAGTGTTTCCTTCTCGCCGGGACGCAGGACTTTTGAGCGGAAGAGTTCTTTGCCGTCGCCGAGGACGGTGAAGACGGCGGAACCTTGATTCGCGGCCCCGTCGCGGAGGCCGATGGTGGCGGCGAAAGTTTTCCAGTTTCCAGCGAGCGGAAAGGTGAACGCGGATTTCGCGTGCGCATAGAGGCCCTTACCGAAGACCTGGCCTTGGAGTTTAAGGAGCATGCCTTCCCACTGGCCCTGGTTAAACGAGTAGCGGTTGCGCGCGACTTTGCCCCAGCCGACTTCGGCTTTGGTCCAGCGGGCATCGGAGAGGAAAAGGCGCGGGGCTTTTGTGGCGGTGAGATCGACGGGCTCGGGCTCCGGCTGGGTCATGGCAAGGAGGAGGCGCAGGCGGCGGCGGGATTCTTCGCCGGGCTCGGCGGCGATGGCTTGTTCGGTCAGGAGTTTTGCGGCTGCGACCGGGGTTCGCATGAGCGCCTGCTCGGCTGAATCGACAGCCCAGTTGGAGGCGAATTCGGTGTCGGGTTCACCGCGCTCGTTGCATTGAAACGAAAGGTGGCGGCGGGATTCCGCGCCGTTGACGAGCAAACAGCTGAGATTCATTTGCCACGAGGAAGCGTTGAGATTCGTGAGATCGACGGAGAATGTTCCGTCCTCATCAACCGCCGCGCAGAAGGTCATCGCGCCATGATCCGTGGGCGCGTCGCTTTTCCACACGGACGCGATGATGGCGCACGGCGGGACGGAAGAGCGAACGCATCCGGCGAGGTGGAGCGTGCCTTTCGCGGAGGTCGCGGTGAGTTTTTCGAAGATGGCATCGGCGGTTTGCCAGCGGGCTTTGTCGGATTGCGTGACGAGCGGGTGCGCGGCGAAACGCAACGCGGTGGCGAGCGCGAGATACGACGGCTTGCGTCCTCCCCACAGATCCTCGCGGTAGTGGAGATTTCCGCCGCCCATGAGCGAGACGCCGGGCGCTTCGCCGGGGCCGCCATTGTCGTGCGGGAACCCGAGCCCGTGTCCGAGTTCGTGCGCGATGCCGCCGAGATACCACGAGTTGAATTTCGCGACGGTCATTTCCATGCGCTTGTAGTTGTGCTCGGTGAAAATGAACGGTTTGTCTTTTTGCGTGAGCAGCAGCGGATCGAGCAGATCGCAATCGGCAGCGTGGCAAAGCCCGCGCCGCTGGTCACTCCAACCGGCTCCGTAGTAGGGCGCGGTGAAAACGAAACGTCCGTCCGCGACGTGCTCGCAGAGTCCGTAAAGAATCAGCACGTGCTCGCGCTCGGGGTCGAATTTCCCGGCGACCGCCTTGCGGACTTCGTTCCATGTTTCATTACCGGATTCGTGCTGATAGTGCGCCGCGGGGTGCTGGCCCTGAACCATGTGAATGACCAGCTTCCCGTCCTTTCGCTCCAGCGGAAGCCCCACCGTTTTCACCCCAAAACGCTGCTCCATCCCATCGCGGTAAAACGCGCTGATGTCGCTGAGGATGCGGTCCAATCGCGCGGCGTAGTCTGGCAGCGGCGCGCGATCCGCCGCATGGAAATAGACGAGCCGCAGGACCGAGCGGGATGGCTTTTCCCCAGCGTGAAAAGCGGCTATGCGTCCGCGTGCTTCAGCCATGACGTCGTTCGATCCAGCGAGTGACAACACGGGAGTCAGGAACAATGCGAGGAGAACCCGAAGACAGAGCATGGTTCGGGCATGCTGTTGGACGCCGGAGCGAATTGTAAGTCCAAACCCCCCAGGCCGCGCGCGCCGGGGCGTTGGACAGACTTGCGACGGAGCGCACTGCCGGCGCAACGGACGGCATCATCGGTTTGTCGGAAGGAACTGGGATCCCCGGTAACTTCGTGGAAAGCGATTTCAGTAGCTTCCCCCTGCTGGCGGCAGTGACCTTGACGCTGGCGGCGCGCACGTGGCGCTCTTTGGCGTCAGCTATGGCTCTTTCTTCGTGGGGAGTAATGGCTACGTCACCTTTGGGGCTGGGGACACCGACGTGACTGAGAGCATCGCGGATCATTTCTCGCTGCCGAGAATTGCGGTGCTCTTCGACGATCTCGATCCCGCGTCGGGCGGTAGCATCTCGGCCCGGCAGTTCGGTGACCGCGTGGCGGTGACGTGGGAGAACATTCCTCAGTTCGGCCTTTCCGATTCGAATAACTTTCAGATTGAGATGTTCTTCGACGGACGCATTGCCATCACAATCCTCTCCCTTGGAGCGACGGATGGCTTGATCGGGCTATCGGCCGGGGTCGGCACACCCTCCGGCTTCATCGAAAGTAATTTTAATGCCTTCCCGAGCACTTCGAATCCGCTGTCCTCCTGGCGCTCTTTGCATGGGCTCGCCACCGTTGGGTCGAAGGACCTCCAGAATCCGAGCGGCGATGGGTTTTCCGAATTCTCGGACCTGAACGCGCCGTTTGCACCGAATCCGGCGGCGACCGCCGCGGCTTTCGGAATCGACGCAAATTGGGAGCGGGTAACTGTGACGGATTGGGTCACGAGTGGTGGCGTCCGCACCGCCCGGCTTCGCGTGCGGACCTCGCCGTGAGATCCCGTCGCGGGTCCGGCATTCCGGAGGTGTTGATCGATTTACGGCCTCTCGACCTTTTTTCAATGCCTCCCCGATATTCAGGGAGGTGGAGGCGAGGGGAGTCGAACCCCTGTTTTGCCAATGGAGATCCAGCACCGTCCGCCAATGCCCACAGACACAGGAGGCGGATGTTATCGGATACCGGTGGACAGACACGGATGTTCCTACTATCGTTCCTACATGGCTAGTCTTACCAAACGCTCAACATCAAAGTTCTGGGTCGCGTGCTTCACTGATGTCAGTGGGCGCCGCTTGAAGAGATCAACCGTGACGACAGACCGTAAATCCGCGCAACGCATCGCAGAGTCTTACGAGGAAGCGGCGAACAAGCGGCGCACGGCCCGGCAAGTCCGCGATGTCATTGCCTCGCTTCACAAGGAAATCACCGGGGACGATCTTCCCTCTCATTCCTTCCGTGAGTTTTCGGAGTCGTGGCTCACGCGCAAAGCACCCGAAGTGGCACCGGGGACGCTGGCCTTTTACCGCGGCGCGGTGACGAAGTTCACGACCTTTCTCGGCGTGAAGGCGGACACGGAGCTTGTCGAAATCACGAGCGATGACGTGGTGAGCTTCCGCAATCACGAGGCCAAGACGCTCGCGCCGAAGACGGTCAATCACGACCTGAAATGCTTGCGGATGCTGTTCCGTGCGGCGCGCCGGGACAAGGCTATCACCGATGACCCGTGCGAGTTTGTGAGCGTCACGAAAAAGGGCGTGAGCGTGCGCCGCCGTCCTTTTACCATTCCCGAATTGCAGGCGGTGCTCTCCGTGGCGGATGACGAATGGCGGAGCATGATCCTCTTCGGCCTCTACACCGGCCAGCGGCTCGGCGACCTGGCGGCGCTCACTTGGGCCAATGTCGATTTACAGCGCGGGGAAATCCGCCTCGTCACGCGCAAGACCGGCAAGACGCTGAATCTCCCGGTTGCCGCGCCTCTGCGGAAGCATCTGGAAAGCCTGCCCACGGGCGACGATCCCGAGGCACCGCTGCACCCGCGCGCATTCGCGATTGTGAGCGAGCAAGGGAAGACCGGGCACCTTTCCAATCACTTCGCGGACCTGCTCGCGCAAGCGGGCCTGCGGGAGAAAAAGGCGCATCGCAAATCGAGTGAGGCCGGCGTCGGGCGGGGCGTTGGCAGTGCCACGGGCGGACTTTCCTTCCATTGCATCCGGCACACTGCCGTTTCGTTAATGAAGGATGCAGGCATCCCGGAAGCGGCCGTCATGGAGATGGTCGGGCACGACAGCGAGCAAATGAGCGCGCACTACACACACGTTGGCCGCGAGGCATTGACCAAGGCCGCCGGCGCTTTACCTGACTTGAACCCATGAGCGAGGAAAAGCCTGAATCAGCCACACCGCTCGAAATCGCGATGTTGGCGGCGGTGATTGACCCCGCGGCGTGCCGGGAGGGGAATCTTCGGGATGCGTTGTTTCGGGCAATGGCACTGTTCCGGGAGAGCGCGGCTCTCTGCGACGAGATGGCGACGAAGTCCTACCCTGAGCAGACAGAAATGCTGATGACCTTGTTCAGGGAAGGCAACAAAGGTGCGGGACGGCTTATGGATGTGTTTGTCCGAATGATCACGGATGCACCGGTGCCGATGCTAACTCTCGCAGCGAGTGACGACGAAGGGGACACGCTTAGAGCGTGTCATGCACTTTAGCGGAAGAGTGAGTTAAGTGAAAGAGTCACGAAGGCCAGCCAATGGAGGCCGGCGAGGGAAGAGGATAACCTCTCGTAGTCGCGACCGAGGCGGCGGAAGCGTGCGGCCCAGGCAA
>JANPHH010000582.1:0-4642 GCA_031424375.1 Chthoniobacter sp.
TCGATCGAGAAGAGCCCGTGGGTCAGCGGCGACTCCGATCGCCTGATCAAGCTCGCGATGTATGGCCTCATGGGCCCGCTCGAACTCAATGGGAAAAAATACGACGGCCAGGTCCCGATGACACCCTTCGGTGGCATGCTGAAGGACGACGAAATGGCCGCGGTGCTGACCTTTGTCCGCAATAGCTTCGAGAACAAAGCCGACCCGATCACGGCCGCGCAGGTGAAGGCGATTCGCGATGCGAACCCCGGGCGGGTGCAGTTTTACACCGTCGAGGAATTGCTCAAGGCGCACCCGATGAAGTAGGGCATGGGTCGCCAGCAGCGGCGATGATTTGGACGGCGCAGACTTTTTCAGAGTCTGCGCCGTTCCGTCATCCTGGCCGGCACTTTCGCGCGTCTCGCCCGAGCGAACTTTCCATCCGACGCGGTTTACGTGCGCTGTCGCCGCCGCGGGTGTTCCCCCGATTCATCGCGACGGCTGCACTTTTTCTTCAGCTGCTCTACCGGCGAAAGAGACACATCAGCAGGGTGATCGCCGCGCTGACGAGGAGGCACGTCACGATCGGGAAGGAGAACGTCGAGTTCCCCCGCTGGATGAAGATGTCTCCCGGCAGACGTCCCAGCCCGCCGAAGCCACCCGTTTTCCAGAGCAAGGCGCCGATCGCCACGAAGACGAGGCCAAGGATGAAGATCAGCTTGCCGAGATCCTGCATTGGAAAAGTCGTTAGAGACTCGGCGCCGGCACGCAAGTTTCGTCTGTCGCCGGATGTGGAAAAGTGGCTCGAAGATATGCGCGCCAAGTGGGCACTGACGGCTCGTAGCCAGCCTGCAGAGCGCGCCCGGGGATCACCCATTGGTCATCGACCAGCGCGCTGGCGAAGTCGCCCAACCCGCGGCGCAGCCACGCCTCGGGAAGCCTGAGCTGACAACTGCGGCTCATGCTGGCTGCGAGGGCCGAGGCGAATTCTGCCCGCGTGATCGACTGTGGATGCGTCAGATTCACCGCACCAAACCAGCGTTCATTAGCGAGCGCGAAGGAGATGAGTGAAACGCAATCGGTGAGAGGAATCCACGGCAACTGCGCCGCACTTTCCCCGAGCACGACGCCGCCGAATAGACGGAACAGCGGCAGCACGGCGCGCAGAAAACCTCCCGCCGGATCCATCACGTTTCCGATCCGAAGGTGGACCACGCGAATGCCGAGGTCCGCCGCGGCCGCGGCTTCTGCCTCCCACGCGCGGCAGACTCTTGCGCGAAAGCTGTCCTGCGGATCGGGCGCCGAATCTTCGTCGAGCCTCTCGCCGGGACGGTGGCCGTAGAATCCGACCGCGGATGCCGCGAGCAGCGTGTGCGGTCGCACCTTCGCCCGCTGGAGCGAATCGACCAGGCGACGGGTGCCTTCGACGCGGCTGGCGAGGATCGCGCGGCGCTTTGCGGGCGTCCACAGACCCACGACACTTTCCCCGGCAAGATGGACCACAGCGTCGGCTGCGGGAAACTCATCCCCGGAGACGAACCGCACGTCCGCCGGCAAACCACAGGCGCGGGCTCGGGCAGTGTCGCGCGTCTGGACGATGCACTCGTATCCGAGGTTCGCGAAGTGGATGACGAGCGGACGACCGATGAAACCCGTGCCGCCAGTGATCAGGACCCGCATGATTTCACCTCCACGATTCGCGTGCGCTCCCAGCGGTATTCGACCGGGGCGACTTCGTAACACAGTTCGAACTCTACCGGCTTGGCCGCGAAGAACTGCCAACGGGCCTCGGCGACAGCGACGGGATGCCACTTCCAAGCGGCCGCATCCCGCTGAACTCGCAGGACACGCACGGCATCCGATCGGTGTGGTGACAGGGCGGCGGGCTTGTATTCGAGAGCCGCGGCCGCGGCGCGGAGTGAGGGAAAGGGCGAGCCCGCGGAGAGGGCCGGCGGCGTGGTGCGATTGATGCGAAACGACGCGGCGGCGTCCGGAGACTCGACGTCACCGGCATTCTCGCCGAGTTCGATCCGCGCGGTGTGAAATTGAAAATCGGTGGTGAGATTGCCGACGAGCGCGACGATCTGCCGGTCGCAATCGCTGCTAATGAAGTGCACGCCTTCGAGGAGCGGACCGGCTTTCTCCCGCGCCTGGACGTGGAGTCGATAGGCGACGTGGCGGTAAGACAGTCCGAGGCTTGCAGGGACGCCGAGCGGGCGCATCGCACTGAGTTCGCAGACCACGACATTCCAAAAGGCAAATCCGCCGACCGTCATCGGCTGGAGCGTGGGAGGTAACAAATCAGCCACGGCCTCTGCCGGAGTTCGGTAAACAAACAGCCAGCAGCGGTCGATTCGTCCGCAGATCGTGGGCGCAGGGATTTTCATGAGAGGCGGAAGAAACCGTGCAGAACGGCGAAGAAAAGGGCGCCGCTGCCGTTGAGAAAGAGCATCCACAGAAGCACCGCCCGGCGCGCCGGTACCCGGTCCCGCAGGATCCGGACGAGCACCGTCGCCATGGCCAGATTCGAGATCGCGACGATCAGCGCATTGATCGGTGCGGCGTGCGCGAAGCCGCCGGTCCTCGCGAGAAGAAGATTGGCAAGCGTTCCGGCGGTCAAAACCACTTCGCCCGCCGCCATCGTCTGAAGAGATGCGTCGATGCTTTCCGCAACGCCCAGGCGACCGCCGACGGTCAGCGCCGGGATGAAGACGCACCACGCCAGTCCCGCCGAAAGCGACAGCCAAAGCGCCGCCCCGCTGAAAGTCCAGTGCGGCAGCACCAGCGCGAGCGACGCACCGAAAAACAGCGAGCCGACCACGGCGACTCCGACGAGAATTGCCCAGCGCGCGACCGGCAATTCGTGACTGGCGTGACGGATGGCGCGCATCTCAATGACAGCGTTCGAGTTCACACCTCGGCGCCGCCGGCTCCCGCAGCCGATCGGCGAGCTGGCTCATGGTATCCCGCGCCAGCGCGCGCGAAATGTCGTGGCGGTGCTGTGAGACGAGTTCACACGCACGGCGGGCCAGCGGCAGCAGCAGTGGATGGGCGAGCCGCTGCGACCACTCGCGATACTCGCACAGCGCCCACAGGCACATCACCCACGCCGCGCCGCCCTGCCACACCTCACCCAGTTCATTGATCACCACGATTTCCTCCTCCGGATGAAGCCGCTCGATCCCGGGAAAGCGCTGGGACAAATCGAGCGACTGCAACGGCACAAAGATGAGCGGGACAAACGCCGGCTGCTGGGCCAGCCAGATGCGGCAGTGCTGGCACAGCCTGCAGGTGCCGTCGTAGATGACGTATAGGCGTTGCATGACCTCAGGTGTGGGTCACCGCGATGCGATCCTGCGGCGGGAGCGGCGGCGGCGCACCGTGGAGCAGCGCGCGTTTCCGCATCTTGCTGAAGACATAGAGATTGAAGAAGTGCATGCCACCGAGGATGAGCAGCACCGCCCCGACTTTGGTGCTCAGCACTTCGAGCAGTTCCTGCGCGTTCGCCGCCTTGTCGCCGAATTTCAGCGCGAGGGAGACGAAGCCGGTATTGATGAGGTAGAAGCCCACGAGCAACAGGTGATTGATGGAATCGGCCAGCGGCTCATTGCCATGGAAGGCATCGACGAGGAACAGGCGGCCATTCTTGTGCAGCGTCCCGCCCACCCAGATGGTGAGCGCGATGCTGATGATGAGTTAGAGCGCGTAGGTGCAGATGATGTAGTTCTTATTTCGTTTGTTTTGGTGTTTTCAGGAGAAGTTGAAAGTCGGCCAGAAAAAAAGGGACACGGTCATTTGAGGAACTTGAGCGCCCACGGGACGACCGTGCTCTGCTCGGAGCGCGCGATCTTGCTCAGGACGCCATCCGCCATCTCCATGAACGCGCAGAGCGCCTTGGTTTGATTGGTAAACGCGACGGCCTCCGGGGACTTCAGGTCGTCCGCGCGATCGAGGCAGTCCTTCAGGACGTTGATCGCTGGCCGGATCTCGCGGCGTTTCCGCTCGCGGGTGATGATGCAGAACATCTTCCAAACGTCCTTCTCGGCCTCGAAATACTCTTTGCGCTCCCCTTTGCGGATCACGCTGCGCACCAGGCCCCAGCCGACGAGTTCCCGCAGATTCATGTGCGCATTGCCCCGGCTGATCTTGAGTTCCTCCATCACCTCATCGGTGGTCAGCGCCCGCGGCGTGATCATGAGCAGCGCGTGGATCTGCGCCATCGTCCGATTGATCCCCCACGAACTCCCCATCACCCCCCACTGCGTCACGAACTCATCGCGCGCCGCTTCCAGGCGAGCGGCTTCCGCGGGATCCGTCTGGCGCGTTTGCTCTTTCATTCTGTATTTTCAGTAAACGATGAAACACGACCAAGCAAGACCTTTATTTGCGGTGATTCGCCGGATTGGCAAATACCCGGCGAACCCGCGAGGTATACCGAAAGTCGTGAGAGCGGGTGCTTGCGCGCAGCGCTTCGTCCAAAATCTGTCATCCTGAGCGGAGCGCCGCGGGGTGGAGGAGCGGGAAACGCGGAGATGGGGCGTGTGGGGCGGCGTGGGGGGGGAGGGGCAAAAATTTTTATTGGGGGGGGGCGGGCCCGCCGAGGTTGGGGGGGTGCGTGGGCAGGGCGCCCCCCCCCCCCCCCCCAAAACCCACCCCCCCCCAC
>JANPHH010000583.1:0-1778 GCA_031424375.1 Chthoniobacter sp.
AAAAATGCGGCTCAAAGCCATCGGTCCGCGGGCCTGCTCCGAAAAATTCCTGCGGCGAAATCCAGACAGCCAAGGAGAGCAATCCGATGAAGGTTGCGAATCCGAAGCCGGTGAATGGGCGGAGTTCAAAGCGTCGCCGCAGCTTCCAGAGCAGGGCGGCGCAGACGAATGTCTGGAGGGGAAAAATCCAGTATTTCGGCTGCGCCAGAGCCCAGTACGCGTAGCCGTCGCCCAGCTTTTTGACCGCGCCGTCGAGAAAGAGGAACGCAAGAAAAACAAAAAATGGCGCGAGGTAAGCTGTCCGATCTGGGCGCACACCGATCATTTTATGGGAAACATATCCATCAATCCCCAGCACACACAGGAAGCCAATCCTGAGCAACTCCTGAAACTTCTCGAAACTCAAGTGGCGGCCGCGCGCGAACGCCGGACCGCGCGTGAGACGACCCGGAGCAAGGCGGGGACGATCGGGCTTTGCATCATCGTCGGGGGGGCGGCGGTCGCGCTCTGGATGCTGATGATGCTGCTGGAACAAATGCGTCCGCAGCGCGGGGAGGGGAAGGAAAGCGCGAGTGTCGAACCGGCGGAAAGCGCCCGCTGAAAATGTTCCGCAACTGGGCATAACAACTGCTTTTATCATATCGCAAATGGCTAAGACCCTCTCATCCGCAATCGGCGTTGACCTCGGACGCTACTCCATCAAGTCGGTCGTCCTGCAAAAAAAGGGCGCGAACCGCTACGTGCTCACGCACTTTGCATCCCTGCCGGTCAATGACTCGATGGAGCGCACTCCTGAGACCATGGGCGCCCAGATCAAGGCGCTCGTAAAGCACATGGGCGGGAGCGCGAAGGGCTGCGCGGTAGCGGTGAGCAGCCCGGATGCGCTGGTGCGCATCATCGAGCAACCGGACACGCCGGCGGAAATCCTGAGGGATGGGCTCCGTCTGAACGGAAATGCGCTGATGAATCAGGATTGCAGGAATTTCGTGCTCGATTGTGTGGATTGCGAAATGCCCGCGGCTGCTTCCCAGGCGCCGGCCCCCAATGCTCCCATCGCGCAACGGCGTTACCTCGTCGCGGGCTTGCCGCGAGCGGAGGTGACGCAGCTCTCGCAAACGTTTGAATTTGGCGGACTGAAGAATGTCTCGGCGGTCCAGCTTGCGCCGATCATGGTTTTTAACGCCTTCGAGTTTGCCCAGAAGGAGGTGTTCGACAGCCAGGCCTTCTTTCTCATCGATTTCGGCCACCTGACTTCGACGATGATGATCGGCGCGCGTCGTGAGTTGTCGCTGATTCGCTCTGTTGATTTCGGAGGCAAGTCGCTGGTGGAAGCACTCTGCGGACTGAGTGGTGAAAGTCCTGACACCGTCATGAGTGCCCTGGCGAATGAAGATGAAGTGATGGTGGAATACGCGCGCATGGCACTGATGGCGCTGACCCGTGAGATCGGAAGTTCGATCGGATTTTACGAGGGACGCCGCGAAGAGGCGATTTCCCAGATCTGGGTCTCGGGAGGTCTTGCTCGCAATGCGACGCTTTTGCGACTGCTCGGCGAAGAGCTCCGCATGCCGTGCCAGCCCTGGCACGCGGTCGAGCGTTGCGAAATCAATGTTTCCACATCCAAACGCGCGCAGCTGGCGGAGGAGATGCTCGACTACAGCATCGCCTGCGGAGCAGCCGCCCAACTCCTGAACGCCTGAACTGCCATGGCCCTACGCATCAATCTCTATCACGAAGTCCTCCGCGCAAAGCGGCAGGAGCAATACGATCCGCTCAAG
>JANPHH010000584.1:0-3707 GCA_031424375.1 Chthoniobacter sp.
TGCAGGACGACATTGCCGTCATTGATCCGGTAGACGCGCACGCGCGGCGCGCTGCCGAGCAGGGCGGCTGCCGGCGTCGCGACTCGCGGCTGGCGCAGGAAGTCACCTTCGCTGTAGCTCCGGCCATTGATGATCGCGAGCGAGGGCGTGCCGATGAGGATGCTGGTGAGCTTGAGGCCGCTGGTGTCGAATTGGATCTTCGGTTGCTCGACGTGCGCCACCGGCGCGGCCGCGGTGGCAACGGCCCGGCGCTTGACCCAGCCGATCGGCCAGAAAGGAGCGCGTTGTTCGTCACCCAGGGTCGAAAATGCGGAGCGCTTCTTCAGTTGGTAGGGCTCGGGCGTGGGCTTCGTTTCGCCGGCACGCAGAGCGGCGGGAAACATGGCGAGAAGCAGCAGGAGGTGGGTGGCGCGAGGGCTCATTGTTTGACGAGGTTATTCACGGTGAGGGTGACGCGCTGCGTCTCGGCGTCGTCGCGGCTGGCGTCGATCTGGATCGTGCGGATTTCGAGGAGCGGGTCTTCGTTTTCCAGAGCGCAGACGGCGTTGCCAAACTGGCTGTAGCTCACCTTCGCGAGATCGATGCTCCAGGCGAGCCGGCGAAAACCAGGCAGGTCCTTGTCCGGAGTGTCCGTGTTGATCTTCGTGCTGACTTTTTCGATGCCCTGGCGTTTGAGAAAGTCGCCCACTTTCGTGGGGAACCACGCCACGGGCGAACCTTCGGGAATCATCGCATCGACCTGGCGAAGCGCGATCGTGCGCTCGGCAAATGTCCGCTCGAGATCGCCCGTCCGCTTGACCTGCCCTTTGGCACTCACGATCTGCGGGCCGAGGTCTGCGGTGCTTTTCTTCGCCGCCACCTGCTGCCGTTTCAGCGGCGCGAGGAGCAGGTCGAAATAGACATAGACGAGCCCGATGAGGAGCAGGCCACCGAGGACGAGTTTTTGGATTTCTTCTTTGCCGAGCTTCATGGCGAATTACTTTTTCTTCCGAACGGTGGCGACGGCTGCTTCCTCGCCGGAGGTGAACTGCAGATTGATCGCAAAGCTCGCCGTGGCCACCTGCTTGCCATCGAGCAAGACCAGTTCGGTGCCGTCTTCGAGGCTCTTGAAATTCGAGGTCACACCCTTGTATTTCGGCTCGAGCTTTTCCGCGAGTGCGGTGCGGAGTTCCTCGGCGACCTTCCGTGGATCATTGCCAGCGGAGAGTCCATCCACCACCACCGTGCATTTGTGCACGGCATCGCCCGATACGTCTCCGGTGAGTCGCGTGATCTGCACCTCGCGGGGCACGGCCTGCGCGATTTGCTCCAGCATCGGAGCCCAGTAAAAACGGTCTTCCATCCGCCGGCTCACGAGGTCGCACTTCCGGATCTCAGCGATCATCTCGTCTTCCTTTACCTTGGCAGCCTTGGCTTGCGGATCGATCGCATTGAATTCGGCCTGGGCTCTTGCGAGTTCCCCGCCGATGGCGTGCATGCGCCCGAGTTCGACAACGTAGTAGATCGCAAACATCGCCCCGATCGCGGAGAGGCCGTAGATCGAGAGTTTGAGCGGATCGCGGCGCTTGAGTTGCCGGGCCTTCTGGACTTCGTGGTAAAGATTGATTTGCAGGGCCATGGCTCAGTTTCCTTTGAGGAGTTCGGCCGCCGCTCCACAGGCGACATTAAGATCGACCGCATCCGCAGAAAACTGGTCCTTCTGAGTGCCGGTCAACGCCGTCTCGCACTTCGTCGCCGCAATCCACATTTCGCAGGGCAGACCGAGTTCCTCGCTGAGGACTTTCAGCAGCGTGCGTGACTTCGAGACTCCTCCCGAAATGTAGAGCTGGCGAATCGTTTCCTCGTGCCGGTGCTCGAGGAACCCGATCGAATTCTGAATCTCGCGGACCAGCGCATTGAGCGCCACGCGGGTGAATTCCACCATCACTTCATCCTCCTGCTCGAGCGCCCCGAAGACCGTTTCGTAATCTTCCCCGCTCAGGCTCGTCAGCGATTCGCCGAAGGTCTTGCCGCCGAAGTCGATCGACCGCACCAGCACCAGTTCGCGCTTCACGCCCACCATCACGGTGGTGGTCGCATGGCCGATATCCACGAGGAAGAATGCCTCGTTATTGAACACGTCCGGGTAGGCGAACTCGAACGCGTTGAACGCACACACCGGGCCGAGCTGCATGCTGCCGATGGTGCTGCCGTTCTTTTCAAAGGCCTCGCCGATCTGCACCACCTCGGCCCGCGGCAATCCACCGACGAGGTAGCGGTGGTAGCCCACCTGGCCTTCGCTCGCTGCGGTCTGTTTCGTCGTGGAGATCTGGTCGCAATCCAGGACGAACTCCTTGCAGTCCTGATTGAGCAGCGCCATGCCGTTCAAGCGGAGCGCCTCCCGCAAAATTTCCGGCGGCGTCTGCGGCTGCTCGATGATGCGGATGAGCGCCCCGGGGTAGGAAACGCCGATCGCACAGGTCGCTTTCGTGCTTCCTCCCATGTCCTTGAAGAGCGCCTTCAACTCCCGGTTCAACGCCTCCTGTGTCTCGATGGGGTCCACCACGGCGCGGGAGGCAAAGTTCGTGATCACGAACCGGTTGCCGGCCTTGCGCTGAAGCAGCACCGACTTCAGGGAGTAGCGTCCGAGGTCGACGCCGATAACGGAGTTGGAAGCTTTGGCCATTGGAGATTTCTAAAAAAGCAAACCACGTACCGATGGGTGCATTTTCTCAGATATTTTATTGATTCTCTTCGAGCACTCCCGCCGTGGCTCCCGATTTCGCGTGGTCGCGCACCTCATTCACCATCTGCTGGGCGACGAGCACCGCGACTCCCACCGCCGCAAGGATGACCACCATTCCGGTAATGAGAACGGTCGCACGATTGCGACCCTTATTCGCGCGTTTGCCCCGCTCCCTCGCAAGCTGGAGGTCGAGGAGTTTCAGCAGTTGTTCTGGTGTTGGCTCGGCGATTTCGGTTTTCTGCGGGGCGTCCATATTCGACTGAATGTTTAGCTCCGAAGAAAAAGCGTTTTTCGCGCCGTTCGCCGTCTTTCTTGCCTTCCTCGCGCTGAACCAGTTCGTCGCCGGGCTCAGCGAAGGGCTGCGCGCTGCCTGGTGGTGGAGCGAGCCGCACTTCTGGGTATTCCCGCTCCAGACGCTGGTCTGCGGTGCGATGATGGCCCGGTGGTGGCCGTTGTATGGATTCAAGTGGCCAGCCCGCCCGGTCTTCACCGTCGCCGTGGGAATCGCCGTCCTTCTCATCTGGCTCGCGCCGCAGCTTTGGTTTGGCGTCGCGCCGCGCTTGAAAGGCTTCGATCCGACGTTTTTCGGCGATTCCGGCCTGGCGTATTGGACCACCGTCATCCTTCGCTTCGTCCGGCTCGCCGTCGTCGTCCCCCTGCTCGAGGAGATCTTCTGGCGCGGCTACCTGCTCCGCGTTTTCATCGCCTACCCTTTCAGCAGCGTTCCGATCGGCACCTTTACCTGGCGGTCGTTTGGCATCGTCACTGCCGGCTTCTGTCTCGAACACCAGCCCGCGGACTGGCCCGCCGCGATCGCCGCCGGGATGCTCTACAATCTCGTCGCCTACCGCACCCGCAGCCTTAGCGCGTGCGTCATCGCCCACGCGGTGACGAACCTTCTGCTCAGCTTTTTCGTCATGCGCACCGGCCAGTGGGGCTTTTGGTAGAAAATGACGAATCTTCCCTCGGGTGATCCGCCCCG